>CAYRNW010000001.1:0-296867 GCA_964425745.1 uncultured Eubacteriales bacterium
ATGGCTACAACCTGGTGGATGATGTAGGTGGCTTGAGTGGCTTTGTGGATTTCCTGGAGAAGCTGGATGGGAAGGTCGATAAAGACGATGATTATGCTGCCGAAGAACAGAAGAATTTGCGCACTTGGGCTCGAAGCGTGGGCTGGAGTAAGCGCAAAGTTGCGCCGAGAAATATGCTGTAAGTTATTAGTGTACAATTATTTACAGGGTGGGGACATCTCGCGTTTTCGCAACAAAAACGCTTACCCCACCCTGTAAAAATGGCTTCATCGGAGAAAGCGAAATAAAAGTAACCTGCTATTTCTCTTGCCTAAAAGAGTTGCATGAAACTGTTCCAAGTGGTGCGGAGAATTCTTTAAACTGGCAATAACGCTAAGGATCTCGCACAGGGAAAAGTGAGCTACTCCCTGTCAAATGCTTGACTCATGTGGTAGTTGTGGTATAATTAAATAACAATGAAGGAAGTTTAAACTATTTTGTAGGAGGGACAAGAATGGCCACATCATCTTTTAACAAAGATTTCACCTTAAAAACAAAGAAAGCAGTCGAGTCATTCGAGAGAATTATTTCTGCTCCTGTGAAAAGTGTGAAATTAGACAAGAAAATATTATCGCCAGAAAAAGAAAGGCGAGGTGAGGAAAAATTAAAACTAATGTTACCTCGCTAAAAAGCTTAATAGAAATAAGGAATGAGCAAGTGGCTCAGGAACTTATTTCTATTTTTGTCTGTGAGAAGGATAAAGATATTGAAAATTTTCTTAAAGAGAGAGCAATCAATTTTGAGAAATTGGGAAAAAGTAGAACCTTCTTTATTTTTGACGAAGAAGCCGAAGAGTTTAGAATTTTAGCATACTTCACTATTGCGCTACAAGTGTTAAAGGTACCGGAAGAATTACTTTCTGCAAAAAAAACAAAAACACGAGGGCAGATTTATCTGCCCTCGATTTATTTTTTGTGGCAATCCTTGCGTGTAATATTACGTCAACAGCAACCCAATTCTATCCTGTTTTCCGACCCAATTCTGGATTTTCTCGATCCCCCGATATAAATAATCTATGCTCTAGTTCTGCTTTTCAATTTTCTCTTTCAGTTCATGTAAATAGAGCCAGCGTTCATTCAATGTCTCAAGGGCAGATTTTAGGGTTTCTAGTTCTGAGCCCAATTCCAACAAACGAACATAATCGCTCGAAGCTTGTT
Organism: uncultured Eubacteriales bacterium; assembly: GCA_964425745.1. Lineage (GTDB taxonomy): Bacteria > Bacillota > JAAYKD01 > JAAYKD01 > JAAYKD01 > CALCNS01. Next base: position 1,197 of record CAYRNW010000001.1, read on the forward strand.
CCATTTTCTTGGCACAAGAAGCAATTTCTTCTTCAAGGGCCGCTATGTCAGAATCTATCGATTCAAATTCTCGCTGTTCCTTGAAGGTGAATTTAAGCTTCTTTGGTTTTGGTGAGTCGTCGTTTGACTCTGGGGTTTCTCGACTTTTCGATGCTGTTTCTTTTCTATCTTTGTCCTGTTGCGGAAGAGGACGCTTTGCCAAATAGTCGCTAAAATTCCCGCTATAGGCTGTGATTTCTCCGCCTTCCACAACTTCAAAAATGGAACTGGTCACTTTGTCAAGAAAATAGCGATCATGAGAAACGGCAAGAACCGCGCCCGGAAACGACTCTAAGTACTCTTCCAAAATGGTCAAGGTTTCAATGTCTAAATCATTCGTGGGCTCATCTAGTAATAAAATATTGGGTGCGGCCATGAGAACGCTTAAAAGGAAAAGCCGGCGCCGTTCCCCGCCACTAAGTTTGCCAATTTCAGTATATTGCAGGTCAGCGGGAAACAAAAACTGATTCAGCATTTGTGCGGCGGTAAAAGTGCCCTCATCGGTTAGGATTTCGCCTGCGATTTCATGAATGAAGTCATACACTCTCATCGTGTCATCGAGTCCCCGAGATTCTTGGGTGAGATAGCCAATTTTAATGGTTGAACCAATCTCAACTGTTCCCGTATCCGGTAGCACTCTGCCGGCAATAATATTGAGTAGCGTCGATTTTCCAACACCATTTTTCCCCACAATACCGATACGATCGTCGCGCAAGATGTTATAGGAAAAATTGCTCAAAACGCATAGATCTTCGTATTTTTTAGAAGCATCGACCAATTTGATCAGTTTTTTGCCAATTCGACTAGATAGAGTCGCGATGGCAATGCTATCTGAACCTGGCGGACCTTCTTGCTCCTTGAGTGCGTTATAGCGCTCGATGCGATCACGGCTTTTTGTGCTACGGGCTCTGGGACCCCGCATTATCCATTGTTGTTCCTTACGCAAAAGAGATTGTCGCTTGCGTTCGTTTGCATCTGCAATGTCCTCGCGTTGTGCTTTGTATTCTAAATACTTTGAGTAATTCGCTTCGTAATGATAGAGCTTTGCATTGGATAACTCCGTGATACGGTTGACAACACGTTCTAGAAAATAGCGATCGTGAGTCACCATAATCAGACCACCCGTAAATCGGCTGAGCCATTGTTCCAGCCAGAGGACCATCTCGTTATCCAAATGGTTGGTTGGTTCGTCGAGTATCAAGATGTCTGAGGGATGTGTAAGTGCAGCAGCTAAGGCCACTCTTCTGCGTTGTCCACCGGAAAGTGTGCCAATTTTTGCATGGGGTTCTGTGATCTCGAGGCGTGTCAACATGGCGATTACTTCATACTCATGAATTTTTCGAAATTGTGGAGGAAATTCCGAAAACACTTGTTCCAGCACGGTAAACTCGTCGTTCATCGCCGGGTTCTGGGGCAAAAAAGAGATTTGGACACCTTTTTGAATGGTGATCGTTCCTTCATCTGGCGTTTCCAAACCTGCCAGAATAGAAAGCAGCACGCTTTTCCCCGAGCCGTTCAGGCCAATGATGCCAATGCGCTCTCTTTCGTTTAAATACAGAGATGTATCTTGCAGCAGCTGTTTCATACCATAATTTTTATATAAATGTTCCGCTGATAATAGCATTGTGTCTCCTTTAAAGGTTTTTGAAAACCATGTTTTTTCTTGTTTTCTTGCCTCGGCAATATGTGGGGCTTTTATATTTTAACATACTATGTTTCCATCGCCAAGCTCTGCTTGTATAAGCGCTGGGGTATAATTAAGTCGTGTAAGCATTTTCTTGCGTTGAAGGAGTAGAATCTGCAGCTCAAGTCTATCCGGTTTCTCGCTCAAGTACATTGGCCTTAGATCTCGAGGTCACGACTGAACGAATATTGACAACACGAATCCATTGATTAAATACAATATTTTCCAACAACTTGATTATTCGTCCAATATTATGTTCAAAGCGGACGAAAGAGAAAGGGGGTAGACGAATTTCTACCCTCGATTTATTTTGTACAGGAGCAAATTGATTTTTCAAGGATTTTGTTAATGCTTTCGTGAACAGTGAACAGTATCTGTGGTGTAGTATTTCAAGGTGGGGACTGTCCCCAGGTTGAAAATATGCTTCATTTTCACAAGTAAAATTTCTAAAAGTCTTGAGGTTCTTGAGGTTTTGTGATATACTATGGACTGTATAAGAAATTAATGCGGATTCCGCAAAATTTTCACGAGGAGGCAACTATGATTTATGAAAGAAAGCAATACATCGACCAGCTGATTAAGAAAAGAGATAATGGCCGTGTTAAAGTTATCACTGGACTTCGCAGAAGTGGAAAATCCTATCTTCTCTTCACTTTGTTTAAGGGATATCTATTACATTCCGGCATTGCTGAGGATCAAATCATCGGACTTGCGCTCGATGAGTTTGACAATGCCAAGTATCGGAATCCCTTTGAACTTAATACTTTCATCAAAGAGCGAATTGTGGACAAGAGTAAACGCTACTATGTATTCATTGATGAAATTCAGTTTGTTTCCGAGATTTCCAATCCATATGTGGATGACCCAGAAGCAAAGCTAAATTTCACCGATGTGGTGCTGGGACTGATGAAGCTACCCAATGCCGACATTTATGTCACCGGAAGCAACTCTAAGATGCTCTCTTCCGATGTGTTAACACAGTTCCGCGACAGAGGGGATGAGATTCGGGTCCATCCACTTTCCTTCGCTGAGATTTATGAGCATTATGCTTTGGATAAACGCGGGGCTTGGCGTGATTACTTTACTTATGGAGGAATGCCGTTCGTCTGGACCATGGAATCCCATGAAGAAAGAAGGAGATACCTGAGTGATCTATTCAGCCACACCTACATCAAGGATGTTTTGGAACGTAACAAAGTCGGCAATGATGCCGAGGTACTAGAAATACTGCTGAACATTCTTGCTTCCGGAATCGGATCACTCACCAATCCGAGCAGACTCTCAAACACATTTGACACAGAAAGACACATCAAGATTGCGCCGGATACCATTGACACTTATATCAGGTATTTTAAAGAGGCTTACCTAATCCAAAAAGCGGAACGTTATGACGTAAAGGGTAGAAAGTACATCAAGACGCCAGTCAAATACTATTATTCTGATCCTGGATTGAGAAACGCACGACTTGGATTTCGGCAATTGGAAGAGACCCACCTGATGGAGAACGTTCTTTACAGCGACCTTATCCGCAGAGGTTTCAATGTGGACGTCGGCGTTGTGGAACAGAACGGGACTGACGAAAACGGAAAGAAGATTCGCAAGCAGTTGGAAGTGGACTTTGTGGTGAATCGTGGAGATGAACGATACTATATTCAGTCAGCACTTTCAATAGAAGACCCGGAAAAAAGGAGGAAAGAGATTGCCTCGCTGATTCGTATTCCGGATTCTTTTAGGAAGATCGTAGTCGTGAAAGATTACATGAAGTTGTGGCAGGATGAAAACGGAATTCAGTATCTCGGAGTCGAACAGTTCCTGCTTGACGAAAAAATCCTGTCTCGATAACTGGCAAAGAAAACAGCATTTGCAGTTCGTCAGGGTTCTAAGTATTCAGTAATAGGAAGCACTTTTCACGAACAACTGTGATGAAGTGCTTTTTCCATTTACTAAAAATTACTAAGGAAGCTGATTTGAAGGAGAATAGAGGTATGAATCAAATACTGGAGAAGGGAAATATATAAATAGAGGGGGATTCCTATGATTAACAAAGCGCTACTAGAGGAAGAATTTCAAGATATCAGGGATGTAAGTTTTTTCAATGCTGCATATGTCGTAATTCCACCGAAACGATCTCAGGCCGCTTATCATGGTTTTATGAACGATTATATTGCTATTTATGGAGAAGAAGTGACCAGTAAAGTATGGCCCATGATTGATGAAGCTCGGAAGGAACTTGCCAAAGTAATCAACTGTGAACCAGAAGAAATCGGCTTTACCAAAAATACTGCAGAAGCGGTAGGCATTATTGCTAATGGGTATCCTTTTAAACCGGGAGATAATGTAATTGTTACCGATTTGGAACATACTTCAAATATTAATGCCTGGATAAATCAAAGGCGTAGAGGATTAGATTTGAAAGTTGTGAAGAGTCACGATGGTGCCATTGACATTAACGATATTTTTGCTGCTGTCGATGAAAATACCGTTGCAATCGCTACTTCAACGGTAATGTTTTCTTCTGGCTTCCGTATTGATCTAGATAAACTAGGCGCGTTTTGCCACGAAAAAGGGCTTCGTTTATTCCTAGATGGAATTCAAAGTTGTGGAAGACTATTGATTGACGTTAAAAAGCAACATATCGATTCGCTGGCCATCGGTGGGAATAAAGGGCTACTTGCGACCCTAGGAGTTGGTTTTCTTTATTGCAAGAAAGACCTTATCCAGTCGATTATCCCGCCTTATGCCGGATATCAAAGCACAAAGCCTTCTGTAGACCCTCGTGTTACCACGGACTTTACCCAGATTCATTGGCGTGATGATGCACGAAGATTTGAATCGGGCAATCTAAATTATGCCGGGATTGCAACATTGAAAGCAGGCGCTTCAATCATCAACGAGTTAGGCATCGAAAACATAGAAGAACATATCGTTATGCTCGATAAGAGACTAAGAGAAGGCATCAAAGATATTAGCCTAAAAGTGATTACTCCACCGGAACCGATTTTTCACTCGGGAATTGTTTGTATTTATTACCCCATAGAACATGAAAAAGAAGTTATGGATATCTTACATGGTAGAAAGATCTATACGACCATGCGCAGTGGCTATATCCGTCTTGGCATGCATGTCTATAATACTGAAGAAGACATCGATAATGCAATCGAGGCGTTGAAAGAAATTGATAAGGTTGCTAAGGTTAAAAATTGAAGGCAGGAAATGTTAGACAATAGGCTCTTTAGCGAAATAGCGAAGTTGGGGACGGTTCTCTCCCTTCGAAATTTCCCTTTTATTTGGATATTTCGCAGTTGGGGTCGACGCACGCTTTCGCCGCGAAAGCGTTTACCCTAAGTGAAATTTACAGGGTGGGGACTGTCCCCACCCTGTAAATAATGCTTGAATTTCACCAGTAAAACCATTATAATTGGTTTAGGTGGTGAAAATATGATAAAAACGATTGCTATGTTAAGGGAAGAATATAAGGATTATGTGAATCCAACAGAAAAGATTCGTCGGCTTGTGCAACAAGGTGACTTAATACCCATTGTCAGAGGGATGTACGAAACAAATCGCAGCACGCCGGGTCACTATCTTGCTTCCGTAATTTATGGACCCTCATATTTGTCTTTTGAGTTCGCGCTAGGGTTTTATGCACTCATTCCGGAAGCAGTTTACAACTTTACTTCAGCCACGTTTGAAAAGAAGAAGAAGAAGGAGCACAAAACACCGTTTGGAGTATTCAGCTACAGGGATGTCCCTAGTGATGTTTATCCGTACGGTGTTCATTTGCATTCAGAAAATGGATATGGATTTCAAATGGCTTCGCCGGAGAAAGCGATCTGTGATATGCTTTATAAGGTTGCATCTGTGCGAAACAAGATGGAAATAGAGCAGCTGTTGTTTGAAGATTTACGTGTTGATAAGGATGCTTTTTGGAAGCTAAATCTGCTAGAGCTTTATGATCTTGCTGGGCGGTATAAGACGATGAATCACAAATTATTGAGGAAGCTGATCCGAAGGAGAATTGAGGAATGAATCAAATACTGGAGCAAATGTTAAAGCAATACACAATTCTATCCTGTTTTCCGACAACGTAGCGGATTTTTGGAATTGTCAATATTGGTACATACGCCAACTCGAGATAATTTCCGATGGTAGTGGGTAATTCGAATATTCGTATTGTTTATGACCCATCGAAGTAACCCACCATTTTCCCTGGCTAAGAGAGCAGCATGAAAATGTTGTTTCTTTTTTTGGTTTAAATAGGATAATTTGAGGTGCGAATAGAATAAGGGATAAACACAACAACAGAGGTGAAATCATGAAACTGTTCCAAGTGATTCCGGAGAATTTCTTCAAACCTTTAACCAGCAAGTACAGAGAGACTTATCTAGACTGCTTAGAGATCATCTACAACTCTGCCAAATTGGAATATTCATTTAGTGTTGATAAAGAACAAATTCTTTCGGTATTAGAACAGTATTTCGACGATTCTACTTTTGAAAACATTTTGTTTGAAGATGAGGTGGAGATTCTTTCAGATTCCAGGGCTAAGGCGAGCTCTGTTATACGTTATTTGAAGGCCACTGGTTGGATTGATCTTGAACAAGAGGACAATTTTACCGAAAAGGTAAATCTATATGATTATTCCATATCCATGTTGGAAACCTTTTCTGGCATATCGAAGCAAGAAGAAGTTGAGTATCAAAGTAGCATTTCGCAAATATTCAGCGTGCTTGTCAATAAAGAGAATTACAAAAAGCCCTATGAGTATGTAATTCTCAATGTCAAAACGAGTTCTGATCAGCTTTTTAATGGCCTAAAAAAATTAAATTCATCGATTAAAAAGCGAATCGATAGTATGACAAGAGATCAATCTGCAGCCGACATTCAACGCGACTTTTTCCAATACCAAGAAGAGATTGGCTCCAAGGCGTATCATCGATTGATGACTTCTGAGAACATAGCCTATTACAAGGTGACAATTGTGGAGTGCCTTCGAGAGGTTTTGCAAAATGAGCAGCATTTTCAAAATACACTCAACGGCTATATGGCGATCGAGCAACTTTCGAATCGTGATGCTGCTGAGGAATCATTACGAAACGATATCCGAGAGATTATCTCTTCTTTTAACCGCCTCGATGAAATGAATCTTTCTATTACCAATAAACATAGTAAATATTTGCAGAGTGTGCTAGCCCGTGTTCAGTTTCTAATGATGAACTCTTCCGATACCGAAGGTATGATCAACCAGCTTTTGGCTCAACTTTCTGAAGAGTCTATGTTAGATTCAAATCTGTTACAAGATGAGGTTGACGAAGCCGTTTCACGAATATTCCCATTGTATCCTCATCAGTTTCTCGATGGTGGTTCTCTATACAGTGCACCCTTTGGCAAAAGGAATAACATGCCAGAAAAAATAGTAGCACTCTCAAGCTTGAGCAATGCTGAAAAAAAGAAAAGAAGATTAGCGATGCAGCAGCGCTTGCAACGCCAGTTTACTCGCAAGAATATAAATGCCTTTGTTTTGGAGCAATTGAAAGACCAGAAGAGCCTTTTAGCTTCCTCGTTACCATTAGAATCTAAACGAGACTTGATTCGGCTAATTTTTGTGAGAGTCTATAGTAAAAATCTTCAGGTTGGTTATCGTATTAGACCATTGAAGACAGATCAAGTTTTGATTACAAGAAATCAGTTTCGATTTAACGATTTCCTCATTGAAAGGAGGATCTAAAGATGCAGATTCTTAAACAAAGCCCGGCCTATAAAGAAAAATTCCGTTTGGCTGTGAATAAATTGCTTCATGTCTGTTTTCTTCTAAAAAAAAAGGAAGACACACGTAATGATTATTTCTTTGTTCTGCAAAATAGAGCTACCTTTCAGGAGTATTTTGACCTGATGGGTTATGATCTTGTGCTACATGAATCTACCGGTGTGATTGCGATTACCAATCAATTTGGTAGTGGACGGCTTAGATTAAAGAAGATTGAAACCATCCTTTTGTTACTAATTCGCTTACTTTATGGCGAGAAGCGCAAAGAACTCAGTATGACATCTGAGGTGATTATTACTACGGAAGAGATTCAGAATAAATATGGGACGCTAAAAATCACCTCCAAACCTAACTTAGATAAGACGACTTTGAAGGATACCATACGCTTGTTCAGAAAGTATAATCTGCTTCAAAATCTAACGACCGATGTGACTTTATCGAGTGCTCAAATCAAATTATATCCTTCTATTTTCTTTGCTGTTTCAGTCGATGAGATAGCTAGGTTGTTGGAGGAGAGCGAAGACCGACTACAGCGTTTATCGAGTGGAGGAGATAATAACGATGAAGAAATGGATGAAGAGTCTAACGAAAATCCGCTTAATTAATTGGCATTACTTCACCGATGAGTTGATTGAAGTGGAAGGTTCGGTTTTGATTGCCGGAGATAATACTTCTGGAAAGTCAACGCTACTCGACGCCATAAAGCTGGTGCTTACAGTGAATCGTCAAGGTTTCAACTTAGCAGCCAACGAGAAGAGCAAACGAAATCTAAAGGGGTATGTTCGTTGTAAAACCGGAGATGATACCAATACTTATTTGCGCAAGGGGACCGTGATCTCTTATGTGGCTCTGGAGTTCTATGAGGTAAAATCCAATAAATCTTTTATCATTGGTGTAAAGCTGGATTCCGATTCAGAAGAAGGTGATATAAAGTCACATTGGTTTTTGGAAGAGGGGCAACTGGAAAATTTAAGCTTTGTTACAGACGGTAGGCCTTCCACAACGGAGCAATTCCGTAAAAACGGTAGAAAAATACAGACTTCCACCAGCGTAAACGAAACAAGACAGCGCTTCGCCAGAAGATTGGGTAATTTGGATGATCGTTTTTTTGAGATGATCCCCAAATCCTTAGCCTTTAAGCCACTAGACAACGTGAAGGAGTTTATCAATAAGTTTATTTTGGCAGAAAAAGAAGTGCAGATTGACGCTTTGAAACAAAACATTCGCACCTTAAAAGAGTATGAGAACTTAATGAAAGAGACCAAAGAGAAAATAAAAAAACTAGAAGTAATTTTGGATTCCTTTAAAAACTACGAGAAGAAGACTGCTGATCTTCAGGTCAATGAAGTCTTAATAAGAAAAGCAAATTATGAGAGAGTTTTAAGCGAAATGGATGCTGAGAAAGAAGAACTTGAAACAGTTCTGCAAAGTTTAAGACACACCATAGCCCTTCAAGATGAGGTAACCGAGCAATATAGACATGAACAAAATCTATTCAGTGAGCTTCAAATAACCTTAAGAACGAGTGAGTCTTCAAAATTGATTCAAACCATGGAATTTAAATTAGCTCAAGTCGAAAGCAATCTGAGAAGCATCAGGGAAAAACGAAAAAAGCTGGATGAAGAATATAAGAATGTGAGAGTTGCACTGAAAGTTCTTTCTGAAGAGCAGACGATTCCAGTGACGCAAACCCAACTTGCTTCGTTAGTGGATGCTGATACTCCGTTAGAGATGAATCTTTCATTTGCTTACAATTTAGAGAAGTTTGTTAAAAACGAGAGAAGTCGTTATGAGGAATTGAGCTACATTGCAAAGGAGAAAATTAAGGACCTTCAGAAAAAATTGATTATTTTGGAAGCTGAGATCAAGAGTTTGGAAAATAAGCGCATTCCCTATCCAAAAAATACAGAAAAATTGAAATACGCTATTGAAGAGGCCTTTCGCAAGGACCATTTGGATTATTCGGTTTACATTTTCTCGGAATTACTGGAGATTACAGATGCTGATTGGAGTAATGCCATAGAGGGATACTTGAACACTCAAAGGTTTTATTTGTTGGTTGATCCACAGGTTTTCGATGTGGCGCTGCGAGTTTATGATCAAATAAAGAAAGAAATCCACTCAGTAGGGCTGGTGAACACCTCAAAACTCAAGCTGAATGATGCAGTTGACCAAAATTCGTTGGCATATTTAGTGACGAGTGAAAGCCTTCATGCCAAGGCGTATGCGAACTATCTGCTTTCACGGGTGAACCGGGTAAATACGGTAGAAGAATTAAAACAGTATGATATAGCGATGACAGAGTCTTGCATGCTATACCAGAACTATGCTGTTCGGAAAATTGATGATCAAGTTTATCGTACTCCTTATATTGGTGCACGGGCCATAGAAATTCAATTAGAGCAAAAGAAGAGAGAACGCGAGGAAATCAGCATCGAGTTGGGTGTTTTGAATCAGCAGGTCAGAAAACTCAATTCGATTTGTACTGCTCTACAAGCTTGCTCTTTTAGAGACATGATTGAAAACCTGGATGCACCGGCACAGGAAAGAAAGCTCCAAACCGAATTACAGAAAACCAAGGAGCAATTGGAAGCGGCGAAACGTGATCCGGAAATCATTGAACTTCAGATGACGATTAATAGTAGTAAAAAAGAGTTAACGCGACTGGAGAAGGTGAAGGAGAGGTTGATTAAGGAGAACACGAGGTTAGAAGAGCGCAAAAACAATGCCGAACTGAAACAGCGTAGTTTAGTTGTGGAGCTGAACAATAAGCAAGATGAATTAGAGCAATTGGGAAAAGCAAATTATACGATTTATCAACAGGGTTTGGAAAAGTTTACCGAGCAGAGAGCGTCAAAGTCATCTGTGGAGATTATCAACAATTTTGGCCCCTACGAAGTAAGGTTGAAAAATGAAAGAGATCGAATTAGTCAGGAACTTTTTATCAACCAAGTTGAATATTCAAATACCTATATGCGTGATTTTGGTGGTGGCGTAGATCGTATCCGTTTGTATCAGGAGGAGTACCAACAGCTGGTCAGCTCTGAGATTATTCAATATGAGGAACAATTGGAAGTAGCCAAGGAAAACTGCGAGCTGGAATTTAGGGAATCGTTTTTGGCCAAACTTAAAGAGGGTATTGACGATGCCAGATTAAAAATTCATGAGTTAAACAAAGCTTTACGAGGAATTACCTACGGGGAAGACCGTTATAGCTTTAAAATTTCTGAGAACGAGCAAAAGAAGCATCTTTATAAAATGATTACTTCCGAAAGAAATCTGGGAGGAACCCTCTTGATTAGTGTTTTGGATGATGAGTATAAAGACGAGATCAACGATTTGTTTTCGAAGTTGACGGCCGCAGAACATGAAGGTGACAAAGTAGTTTTAGAATATACCGATTATCGAAATTATTTGGATTATGATATTATTGTGGATCGTAAAGATGGTAGCATGCAGCGTTTTTCAAAGACTTACGGCGAGAAGAGTGGTGGGGAGACGCAAACGCCTTATTATGTATCGATTGCTGCTTCGTTTGCACAGCTTTATGGCCAAGAAGATACCATTCGGATTATTATGTTAGATGAAGCCTTTGACAAAATGGATGATAACCGTATTGAGGCAATGATGGATTTCTTTAACAGCCAGCAATTTCAGATTATTTGTGCAACACCGTCTTCCAAAATGGAGATTATTGGTGAAAAAGTAGACACCATTTTGTTTACCATGCGAGAGGGGAGTTTTGTTTCGGTGGAAAGGCATTATTTATGATCAACACGCATGAGGAAGTTATATTAAATAGACTGCTCGATAAATATGAAAAGAGCAAAAGCTTTACAGGGTCGAATAAGGTGAATCAGCGATTTAGCATACGACCGCTTGATTTGTTTCCTGAGTACGAAAACCATGCGAATCTAGATGAGTTTGCTTTGGTGAATGAAGCGGTGGAGGTTTTAAAACGAAAAGGCTATATAGAGGCACAGCTACTTCCCGGAAGGGTTGTAAAGCAAGTCAGCTTACGTTTAGAGGCATTAGAAGCGGTCTATGAAGCCTTGTCTAGGGTTCCAAAGGCGGAGACCAATGATTTATTGTGGAATTTGTTGGAGGAGTATTCTGCTAAAACCGAGATTTTGACTAGGTTTTGTGAAGATCAGAAAGTGCGTTTAGAAAATAATAAACGGGCTAAGTATTTCGATGATGACTTAAGGGATTATCGTGACTTGTTGGAGGCAGTTTCAGCATTAGAGAGGATAGAATTAGAAACCTATGAGCGTGATTTTTCTATGTCTATCTTCAAGGACTCAAAGCGGTTTATGAAGTTGAAGAGTAAAGTGGAAGGGCTCTTGTTTGAGTATGGAGATTTTCCAGAGAAAGAACATGTATTGGGGCAATTTAACTTGGTTAGGACACCCACTTATGTGCATATCAAAGGTGCGATAACACTTCGGATTGATGGAATGCAGCTTGATTTTATAAAATTAGCCAGCGACTTGGCTTTATCTACTAAAATTCTAGATGATATTGATGAAATTCGCGTATTGGGAAACCGGGTTTATACAGTTGAAAACTTAACGAGTTTTCATGGCATGAATGAGGCAGGGGCAGTTGTTATTTATTTGGGCGGATTTCATAACCGGGTTCGACGAGAATTCATTAAAAAGATGTTTTCGCAAAACTCAAGTATAGAATATTTTCATTTTGGCGATATTGATGCAGGTGGATTCTATATCTTGCTGCATTTGCGTCAGAAGACCGGAGTACCTTTTCAGGCCTATAGGATGAATATTGACACTTTGAAGCAGTATTGCGATTTCACTAAAAAGACTCTTGAGAACGATGAAGTTCGACTGAAAAGATTGTTGGATACCGAATTTAGAGAAACCATAGAATATATGCTTGCCAATCATTGTAAGCTTGAGCAAGAAGCTGTTATTTGATCAAGCTTTTGTGTGTCACGTTTGCATAAGCGATATCGAGGTATAGGAGGTTGAGTATGAAGCTACTTCCTGGGAAATTGTGGCTTGTCTTGATTATAAACCTCCTTTTCGTTACAGCAGCGTATAGTATCTGGGTCTTTGATTACAAGAACAACAAGGTCCTCGAGACCCTTCCCATGATGTTGGAAGAGGACTTGACATTTAAAGTTTATTATGGCTCTTTGGATGAGCAAATTTTACAGGATTTAGCGCGAAATAACATGGTGATTCTAGAACCGGCTCAGGTGTCGGATGAGGATTTGTTCACGTTGCAAGCAGCGGGTGCGAAGGTAGTAGGCTATCTATCTTTGTTGGAAGTGGGCAAATGGGACAAGGGTTTGCTAGATAAGCTGACGAGTGAAGATATTCTTGTGCAAGAAACAGAGGAGAAGGGGCCTATAGCGAATTTGCTTTCCGAGCATTATCAGACGATTTGGTTGGAGGCGTTTGAAGAAAGGATTCAAAACCGGGGGTTCGATGGCGTGTTTTTGGATACTGTGGATGATCTTCAGCTTCTGGATCAAAGCCAAAGAGACGTTCAGATTAAGGCCGCGGTGGAGTGGATTGCGAACCTGAAAGCGACCGCACCGGAGCTGCTGATGTTACAAAATCGTGGTTTTGATGTCTTTTTGCAAGGGTCTGCTTTGCTTGTAGCTGGTTTGTTGTGGGAGAATTTTAATGCAACACGGATGAGTTCGGATGCTAACTATGCTGCGTTGGTCCGTGAGGTGAATGAGGTGTCTCAGAGGTTTGGGGCAAGAATCATAGGCTTGAATCGTTTGAATAATGCAGAGAATGTCGCTTTTTATGAAGATAACCAGTGGTTGCATGCGTATTTGCCATGGGGGACGTATTCTCATTACTATTTTGACGAACGTATGATGTGGAATTGGATTGTTAAGGGTATTATTGATCCGGAGTGGGTGTATTCGAAAGATTGCTGGTTTGTGGAAGAAGGGGCGCTGGAGCTATCTGTTTCACAAAAGGCCAAGGAACTGGGGTTACAAATTTTTCAGGTGTTAGATCTTGGAGCGTTGTCTGAAGCGGAAGCGGGTTCGGACGATTGGGATGAGGCAGAAGAGAAGATTCGAAATGCCACTCAGGCGGGTTACAGTGGGGTTTTGTTCGATGGGACGAAGGATTGGTATAAGATTTCGAGCACGGGGGATCAAACACGAGCGGAGGTTTACGCCGCGTATGCCGATTTTTTGAAGAGGATACGGCAGGAGTTTCCGGGGTTGCGCTTGTATCAGCATGAAGGGATTATGGTAGTGAATCCGGAAGCGGCGCCTTTGATCGATGGTTTTGTTTGGACCGATTTTGCCGATTCGTTGTTGAGTAACGATGCTTGGCAACAACAGCAAGTGGAACGGTTGAGTTTGATTGCTCAAGCCAACGATTGGGATGTCTACATTTTCTCAGGGGATAAAGTCGTTGAGGTAAGTACGTATTGTGAGGCGCATGGATATTTTTATGTGAAGTAGGTACGTGTCGTGGATTTCGCAGGAGGGGTCAGACCCCTCCGATGAAATACTTTGCACCGGGGTTTAGTTGGGGACGGTTCTCTCCTTTTGAAATTTTCCTTTTATTTGGATATTTCAAGGTGGGGTCTGTCCCCACCTTGAAATTTCGCACCCGGGGTCTGACCCCTTATGCGAAATTTTGCTTATATGCCATGAAAGGTTGCATTCTAATAGTCTGTCACCTAAGCTATTACTTTGGATTAAAACTAATAGTTCTTAAAATAAATTATCGTAATGAGGAGGATTCTCTAATATAAGCCTCGAAATAAAATTCAACTAAACGAGAGAAGAAAAAAATCGTTTAGAATAAGTTTTGGAGGTACGATGATGAAAAGAAAAGTTAGACTCGTAGCTTTGTTTCTTGTGATGGCAATGCTTCTGGCTGCTTGTGGTTCTACACCGGCACCAACACCGACTCCGGAGCCAGAGCCAAAGATTCTGACCTTGGCACAATTTAATCCACCCACAGGTTTATTTGTGCCCGATTTACTACAGACGGACTATGACGGTAATATTACTAGTATTGTCTTTGAACCGATGATTAACTACGATCCCAACATGGAATTCTATGGCATTTTAGCAGAGAGTTGGACCGTTGCAGAAGATAATTTATCGGTTACCTTCAATTTACGTCCCGATGTAACTTGGCATGATGGCGAACCTTTCACAGCAGAAGATGTAAAGTTTACATTGATGTTTGTCGGTCATCCCGATTACACCGGCCCTCGTTATTCAAATGTAGAAAAAATCCTAGGAATGCAAGCGTATCACGATGGTGAAGCAGAGGATGTTCCTGGTTTGGAAGTTATTGATCCTCTGACCATTAAGATTACGACCGATGGAGTCTTAGGCTCTTTCCTATATAGTATTGGTACACGTCCGATTATGGCCAAGCATATTTGGCAAGATGTTGATGTAGCAACCGCAGAACAAAACACAGCCATCGCATCAAACCCCATTGGAACCGGACCCTTCAAATTCAAAGAGTTTGTTCCCGATTCCCATGCTGAGTTAGTGAAGAACGAAGAGTATTGGGGAGGCGCGCCGAAAATCGATACCATCATTTTGAAGGCCGTTGCCATGGATACTGCTTCCACTCAAATGGTTAATGGTGGAATTGATTCGTTGATCATCAGCGACTTTAACCCCACTGCTCTGAAACTTCTCACTGATGCTGGTATCACCTTAGAATTCACCGACACCGTAACAGCACAATATATGGGTGTTAATAATCGCTTAGACAAATTCGCCGACAAGGCCGTCCGTCAAGGTTTGGCATGCGCGATTAATCGTCAGCAGATCGTAGACGAATTGCTATACGGTAAAGCCAATGTTTTAAGCAACCCCTTTACCCCGGCCAGTTGGGCAGATCCAGGTCCAGACGCCATTGACAATTATGAATATGATAAAGAACGGGCCATTGAATTATTTACCAGTGTCGATGGTTACACCTATGAAAATGGGAAGATGTTATTCAATGGTGAGCAAGCAAAGTTCACCTTGAAATACCCCACTGGCAATAAAGCTCGTGAACAAAGTGCTGTTGTAATTCAACAAAACCTCAAAGACATTGGCATTGAAGTTGAATTGTTGATTATGGAATTTGCAGCGCTGTCTTCTGCAATCAATGCAGCCGATTTCGATTTGTTCTTAATTGGTATGGGCACTAGCTTTGACCCCGATCAGAAGTATATTTGGGAGACCGGAGCCGGATTCAATTACTGCGGTTGGGATGATGAATATACCAACCAAATGCTGGACGAAGGACTGAAGTTTGTTTCTGTTGAAGATCGCAAAGCCATTTACAACGAATGGGCGATCTATATGAACGAACAGATTCCGAATGTTTGGTTATACAACCCACAAACTGCGCGAGCCTTTGCTCCGCGATTTATCGGTTGGGAATTTGGCCCGTCAGGCTTCTACTACCAAATGCAGAACTGGGATATTAAGTAGAAAGAGTTCTAAGAGTCGTATTGGAAAGGGGCCGATTTCGCATATCGGTCCCTTTTATGCAAAGATGGGAGGATAAGCAATGCGCTCATACCTCATTCGTAGAATTTTACTCATGTTTCCCGTCATACTAGGGGTTTCTATTATCATTTTCACACTGATATCTTTTGCTCCTGGAGATCCTTTTGCCCAGATGATTGAAGCCAACCCTAGTATGTCGAGAGCAGATTACGAGAATTTGCTGAACTCGATTGGTTACTACGATCCAATCCCGGTTCGTTATTTAAAGTGGGCAAAGCAGGTGGTGACAGGGAACTTAGGATATTCAATTAGCCAAAAACAACCCATTGACGACATGATTGGCCGTCGGTTACAGAACACCCTGTTGCTCTCGATTCCGGCATTGATTTTGAGTACGATCATATCGATACCGTTGGGAGTGTTTTCTGCTACAAGGCAATATTCATGGGGGGATTATTTCCTGACGATTTTAGCACTGATTGGAATTTCGATTCCAGCATTTTTCTTGGCCTTATTAATGATTAAATATTTGGCTTTTGACATGAAACTCTTTCCCATGCAGGGGATGGAGACAATTGCTGCACGTTTAACGGGTTTATCCTGGTTTTTCGATCGGTTGCATCACATTGCCTTGCCGCTCTCGGTTTTAACTTTAATTCAGGTGGCTGGCCGTATGCGATATACGCGTGCGAGTATGTTGGAGATTATTAATCAGGATTATATTCGCACGGCTAGAGCCAAGGGTTTGAGCGAACGCAGTGTGATTTATAAGCATGCTTTGCGAAATGCGTTAATACCGGTTATCACTGTTTTGAGTATTTCGTTGGGGACACTGCTTTCGGGAGCTATTCTAACCGAGAATGTGTTTATGTGGCCCGGCATGGGGACTTTGGTCTACCAGGCAATCTCTAATCGCGATTATCCGCTAGTAATGGCGGGTACTATGGTGTTGGCGTTGAGTATGTTGGCAGCGAATTTGTTTGCCGACATTGCTTATGCATTTGCCGACCCGCGCATTCGTTACGATTAGGGGGGTGGAGTGATGAATACGTCTACCTCGTTGAAAGTGGCGAAAGGTCAATCTCCTTGGTCGATTGCGTTAGCAAAACTATTCAAAAACAAGATGGCGATCGTGGCGCTGGTGGTCATCATCATCCTGATTGGGCTGGCTTTGTTTGCTCCGTTGATCACGAAATTTGATCCAGATAAAATCGATTTAACAAATCGACATCAGCCACCTGGTAGTGTGAATTTGTTGGGTACCGATGATTACGGACGCGATGTTTTCACGCGGCTGATTTTCGGCACTCGGGCTTCGCTGTTGGTTGGCTTTGTTTCGACCAGTATTTCTGTGACGATTGGGGTGCTCTTAGGGGCGCTTTCAGGGTATTACGGAGGCTGGATTGATGTCATTGTCATGCGTTTAGTCGATATCTTTATGTGCTTTCCGTTTTTCCTCATGGCAATTGTCTTAGCGGCGATTCTGGGACCGAGCATATATACGGTCATGATCGTTTCCGGTGTGTTGAGTTGGCCCAGTTTAGCACGAATGGTGCGAGCAGAAGTACTGACCCTAAAGAAACGAGAATTCGTGGAAGCAGCACGAGCCCTGGGTTTAAATGTGCCGAGTATGATCTTTACTCATGTCTTACCCAATGTGTTCTCTGTCATTATCGTCTATGCAACCTTAGGAATTGCAGGGGGCATTTTAGGGGAAGCGGGGTTGAGTTATTTGGGTTTAGGGGTCAAGCAGCCACAACCGAGCTGGGGGAATATGTTGTCCTCGGCGCAGAGTATGGCCGCGTTGATGTTTTATCCCTGGCTGTGGATTCCACCGGGGATTATGATTTTTGTAACAACGTTATCTATCAATATTTTTGGTGATGCTCTGCGCGATACACTGGATCCAAAACAGAAAAAGTAAGGAGGTCCGTGTTTATGGAGAAAGTATTATCTGTCGTAGACCTTTCTATCAATTTTCACACCTCCGAAGGTTTAGTTCGGGCTGTGCGTGGGGTTGATTTCGATATTTATGAAGGCGAAGTGGTGGGCTTAGTGGGGGAGTCGGGTTGCGGTAAGAGCGTGACCAGCTTCGCGACCATGGGTTTACTACCGAAGCCGGAAGGAATCTTGGAACGAGGATTGATTGAGTTTCAAGGACGCGATTTGGCGAACTTGACCGATGAAGAAATGCAACACATTCGTGGGAATGAGATTGCGATGATTTTCCAGGAGCCGATGACGGCCTTGAACCCAGTGTTGACCATTGGTGAGCAGTTGGGCGAAGTGTTGGATGTGCATTTGGGTATTCCCTTGGGGAGTAAGGAAAATGCACAAAGATGTATTGAAAATCTGAACTTGGTTGGCTTGCCGCGAGCGGAGCAGGTGCTGAAGGAGTATCCCCATCAGTTTTCGGGCGGAATGCGTCAGCGAATTATGATTGCTATGGCTTTGAGTTGTAATCCTAAATTGCTGATTGCCGACGAACCGACGACGGCTCTGGACGTGACCATTCAGGCACAAATCTTGGACTTGCTGCGCAACCTCAAGGAGCAAATGAATACGGCGATTTTGTTTATCACGCACGATTTGGGTGTGATTTATGAAATGGCAAATCGGGTTTTAGTAATGTACGCTGGGAAGATTGTGGAAGAGGGAGATACCAAGGAAATTTTTGCAGCACCGATGCATCCGTATACGCAAGGTTTGATGCGGTCGCGTCCGGGAAGAGCGCAGAAAGAGGAAGCGTTGTATTGTATTCCAGGGATGGTTCCGAGTGGCAAAGAAGTCATTCAAGGGTGTGCTTTTGCACCTCGGTGCGAGCATAGCTTTGATTTGTGCAGAACCGAGTGCCCGCAGTTGGTTGCAGTTTCAGATAAGCATAAAGTAGCATGTCATTTGATCAGCAAAGGAGGGCGATGAGATGAATCTTCCTTTGATTACGGTCGAGAATTTGAAAACACATTTTCCGCTGTATGGCGGTGTGTTTTCGAGGCAGATTGGTGCGGTGCGCGCAGTCGATGGGGTAAGTTTTGAGATCTACGAAGGGGAGACCTTTGGCTTAGTGGGGGAGTCGGGTTGCGGAAAGTCGACCGTGGGGCGGAGTATTCTGCGATTGTTGAATCCTACACAAGGGAAAGTTGTTTTCCAGGATAACGTGCTTTTTGATGTGGACGAAAAGATTTGGCTACCGGAGGAAGAGATGCGCCTGCTACGACGCAACATGCAGATCATCTTCCAGGACCCGTTTGCATCGCTTGACCCGCGGATGAGTGTGGGTGCGATTGTTTCGGAGGGGGTGGTGGCGCATAAGCTGGCCAGCCGCAAAGAGGCAGCCGAGATGACGATTGATTTATTGGAGCGGTGCGGTATTGCCGGGGAGAATATTGGCAAGTATCCGCATGAGTTTTCGGGGGGACAGCGGCAGCGAATCAGTATTGCGCGCGCGCTATCCTTAAGCCCGAAGTTTCTGGTATGCGATGAGCCGATTGCAGCGTTGGATGTTTCGATTCAGGCGCAGATTTTGACCTTGATGCAAAAGCTGAAACAGGAATTGATGCTGACCTACTTGTTTATTTCACACGATTTGGGCGTAATCCGCTATTTTTGTGACCGCATTGCTGTGATGTATTTGGGTTCTTTTGTGGAAACAGGGACCAGCGAGCAGTTGTTTAAAAACCCGCAGCACCCGTATACGCAAGCGTTGTTGTCTTCGATGCCGGTGTTAGACAGTGGTATGACCGGAGAGCGAATTGTCTTAAAGGGCAATGTGCCGAGCCCCGCCAACCCGCCCAGTGGCTGCAAGTTTCATACGCGATGCCCTTATGCCATGGAGCGGTGTAAAAGCGAAACACCGAAGATGGTGGAGAGGGACGCGGGACACTTTGCTGCTTGTTGGTTGTTGAAGTAGAAGATGCGGTATAGGGATTGGGTATAGTGTATTGGGGATGTTGTATTTTGTATAGTGTATTGATTATAAGGATGAGTTGTTGTTAATAATTTCGGTGATTGAATTGGCTTTGCGAATGCTTGAAATGAGATTGGAGGGATGGCAGTGAAAATGAAACAGAACGGGGAAGATAGAAACCGCGTAACCTTCAAAGAATTTTGGGCAATTTGCATGGCTCAATATTGGGCAGCTCTTCCTGGCTTAATGATTATGATTGGCGTGCTACTGGGAGCTTATTTTTTAGTAGAATGGCTGTTTTAATAGGGGACGGTTCCTTTTACAGGGTGGGGACAGTCCCCACCCTGTAAAAAATGTAGGACAACAGTGAGCGGAGAGATTATTTTGCGAGAAGGAAGGCCGCGGTAAAAGTCTATCTTGTTTCATAAAAAAATGACGGAGCAGCAGGCCGAAAGGCTTTTGTTGCTTCGTCAAATTATTATGAAACTCTCTTTGCTGGATGTGTATGCAATTATATTAGGTTTTTAGCAAGTTCGATTAATTGAACTTCTTCGTCGTTCTCAGGTATGGGTGACACAATTCCATGAGCTTTTTTCTTACCGGTTGAATCGACGCAAACAAAAGAGAGGAAGCCGTCGACTGAAATATCGGAACCATCGATATCGGTTACCTTTCCGTAAACTTTAATGCTGGTTGTTCCAGTTAGTACAACTTGACTGGTGATTTGGATGATTTGCCCTTTTTTGGCTGGTTTGGAGAATTTCATTCCGTGCAGCTTCACGCAGACAATTTCTTCAGGATTTCCGTGTAAGTTTGCGGCGGCAATAAAGCAGCTCTCCACGAACCATTCGCTCATTCTTCCTGCAAATAAAGTGCCATGATGATTAAGATCTTCGGATTTTACGTGCCTTGTAGTGCTATACTTCTTCATAAAAAACCTCCTGCTAGTATTGCTTTGATTTTTAGATAATGATAAAATATTCCACGTACGTCGCATAAAACCTCTTAAGGACGGTCAATAATCACTCAAATGGATGGTTTTCGCCGCTAAGTAGATCGATAGAAAGCGTTTAACAAATGCAGACGCCCTTACTTTAGAAAGGGAGTATAGAATTATGAATGCGGAAGAACGTGAAATAGGATTATCAGTGACAGAAAAAGAAGAGATCAATCCGTGTGGGACTTACTGTGGGAAATGTGATGATTATGGTGGAGTATGCGATGGATGCCGGAATCGAAACGGAATTCCGTTGTGGTATCATCTGTATGGTAGAAAAGAAACTTGCGGCTACTTTCAATGTTGTGCAGCATCTGGTAAACATGATTGCTCAGAATGCAGTCAATTACCCTGCGAAAAGTATTTTGAATATCCTGATCCAAATATGAGTGACGAGTTTAAACAGATGTGGTTTAAATTACGTATCGACAATTTTAACGAAATACTCTTAACATCTAAGATCGTAATTGAAGGTGATTTTCAAAAAAACCTTTTGAAGTTTAAGAAGAAGTAGTATTATTAGAAGGTGTTTACTTGCTACGTGCAATTTAATCATGAGGGCGTAAGTCTATCTGGTTTTACATTGTTCTAGAAGCTTAGGAGGGGAGGTTCAGAGGTTTATGAAGAAACCCAAACAGTTGTTGGGGTTGTTTTTGAGCCTATGCCTCCTTTTCTTGGTTTCCGCTTTTATTTTGATAAGCCTAAGCGGGAATGTGGGAGAAGCAGTCATTGATTTACCCATGAGGCTGGATGAGAATTTAACATTTAAAGTATACTATGGTCCTATGGACGAAAAGATTCTCCAAGATTTGTTACGCTACAATATGGTCATTGTTGAACCAGCCCATTTATCGGATGCTGACTTGCTTAAGCTACAACAAGCAGGTGTAAGGGTGATTGGGTATCAATCCTTAATAGAAATCGGGAAATGGGATGTTGATCTTCTAGACAAACTTTCTAGCGAGGATATACTAAATGAACAAACGGGAGATAAAGGGCCTATTGCTAATCCGTTATCGGAGCATTATAGAGTGATTTGGACGAAAGCACTGGAGGCAAGGATTAAATACAGGGGTTTCGATGGTGTTTTTTTAGACACTATGGATGATATTCTGCTCATAGATAAGGGTCAAAGGGCTGAAGTGATTCAGGGTACTGTAGAGTGGATCGCCAATATGAAAATGGATTCCCCGGAGATGTTGTTTATACAAAACCGTGGTTTTGATGTGTTTTTGCAAGGGTCAGCACGGAATGTGGATGGCCTTTTATGGGAGAATTTTGATTCGCTGCGCATGAATTCAGACGCGCAATATACCAAGCTTATAATGGACGTGAATCGGGATTCGACGCGGTTTGGGGCAAGAATCATGGGGCTCAACAGGCTTCATAATGCTGAGAATTTGGCTTTTTGTGTTGAAAATAAATGGTTGCATGCTTATGCACCGTGGGGTACTTATTCAAAGTATTATTTTGATGATCAGACAAAATTGGATTGGATTTATAAGGGAATCATTGACCCGGAGTGGGTCCTAACAAAAGAAAGCTGGTTTGTTGAAGAAGGGGCACTGGAGCCAGCTACAGTTAAAAAAGCCAAGGATGTTGGTATAAAAATGGATCTTGTTTTGAATATTGGAGCAATGGATAAGTCGGCTGTGATTGAGCAACATCTTGAAGATGCAGCACTAGATAACGAGAATGCAATAGACTCCAATACCTTCATTTTGAACAATACGGCGGACGTATACACGGAGTACTTCTTGTCACGCATTCTTGATGCGAAGCAAATCGGGTATAGTGGTGTATTATTGGCTGGAACAAAGAATTGGTATAAGGTTTCGACTATAGATAGTCCTTCAAGATTAGAGTTATACAATGGGTATACCATTTTTTTGAGAAGAATTCGAGGGGAGTTTCCGGAGATGAGTCTTTATCAATACGAAGGGATCATGGTCCTTACTCCGGAGGCGGCGTCTTTTTTAGATGGCTTTGTCTGGACCGAATTCGCCGATTCCTTATACAGTACGGATGCTTGGCAACAGCAGCAAATAGATCGTTTGAGCCAGACTGCCAAAACCAACGATTGGGAAGTCTTCATTTTCTCAGGAGACAAAACCAAAGAGGTCCGTGATTACTGTCTGGAGCAGGGGTATAGTTATATAGAGTAGATAGATAGGCGGGACGGTTCTCTCCTTTTTTACAGGGTGGGGACAGTCCCCACCCTGTAAATTTCGCACCTGGGGTCTGACCCCTTTTTGTAAAATAGGTTGCTTTGTTGGAAGGAGTCGTTTAATTGGGTATTGGAATAATGGTTTGCGGCCTAAACGGAAGTGGGAAAAGCACATTAGGGAAAGCTCTTGCTGATGCGCTTGGATTTCACTTTATTGATATTGAGGATTTGTATTTTCCAAAATCTTCTTCCGATTATCTTTATGCCAATCCTCGTTCCCGTGATGAAGTTGAAAGAAGGCTTCTAAATGAAGGTAAGACATTCGAGAACTTTGTTTTTGCAGCGGTCAAAGGAGATTACGGGGCAGAAATTCTATCTTTATTCACATATGCTGTTTTGATCAGCATTCCGAAAGAGATTCGTATGAAACGCGTTCGCGAGCGTTCCTATTTGAAGTTCGGTAAGAGGATGCTGCCGGGTGGAGATTTGTATGACCAAGAAGAAGCTTTCTTTAAAATGGTGGCTTCCAGAACGGAACAGTATGTTGAAGATTGGGTTAACTCACTTCAATGCGATATCATTCGTGTGGACGGGACAAAACACGTTGCAGAAAATCTTCCTATTATTATAAAGAGGATAACGGGCTGAACTGGACTTCGAGAAAATTGTAGTGTAGGAATTGATGCAAATCCATCTCGTTGGGTTAAACGAAGTGCTACATTACGAAAAGCATTAAACACAAAGGAGGTTTTTAATATGATACACAAAGGGACAATTACGCTTGAAACAGATAGGTTGGTTCTGCGACGCTTTTCTGATGATGCAGAGGCTGTGTTTAAGAATTGGGCAAATGACCCGGAAGTCACGAAGTTTTTAATGTGGTTACCGCATGCTAACGTGGGTGCAAGCCGAGCTTGGTGCATTCATAATGTAAATGCATACGCGGCTGAGAACTATTACAGTTGGGTGATTGTACCTAAAACGCTCGGAGAACCGATAGGAAGTATCTCGGCGGTGAAGCTCGATGACAAGATCTCCATGGCGCATATTGGTTATTGTATTGGCAGGAACTGGTGGCATAAAGGATATACGACTGAAGCTTTGAAAGCGATTGTGAAGTTCTTGTTCGAAGAGGTTGATGTGAATCGTATTGAAGCACGTCATGATACTCGTAATGCTAATTCGGGGTATGTGATGGAGAAAGCAGGTATGAAGTACGAGGGAACCCACCGGCAAGCGGATTGGAATAACTCGGGCTTGTGCGATGCGGCGTATTATGCGATTTTGGCGGAAGAGTATTTTAAAGAGGGAAAGTAAGCGCTCAAAGATCCTTCCGAGCTCTTCTAGTTGGGTAGTTGGGGACGGTTCTCTCCCCTTGAAATTTACCTTTTATTTGGATGTTTTTCGCATTTGGGGTCTGACCCCTTGTGCGAAATATCCCTGTGCGAAGTATTTTCAACCTAGGGACTGTCCCTACCTTGAAATTTTGGTTGCATTTACCTCCGTTTTGGTATAAAATTGGGAAGAAATGGATATTGGAGGTCTTATAATGAAAAAGATTCTCTCGGTGATTATGTTATTAGCCTTATTGCTATCGGCCTGCTCACCACAACCCACAACCCCAAAAGCACTATCGGAAGCCGAGCTTCGTTCTCAGTTAACTCAGCACAAAGCAGAAGAAAACTATGATTTGGTATATGAAGATGCACTAAAGATTATCGAGCTAGGTACAGAGGATACCGAAATCTACCTTGAAGCGGTTTCAGCGTTATTGGAAATGAGTAAGGCATATTATGCTGAGATTGACCGTCTTTTACTACTTGGAGCTGAGAAGACAGAAGGTGTTCAGGTGCTGTCAGCTTGGGCAACCGAAAATCAACCGAAGATCTCTCTTGTGATTCCATTCGCATCGGACTATATTTCGGAGGAACAGATCAATTTTACAGGTACGACTGCCGGTAATCTAACCAATGCAGCAAAGTATGCCAACAATTGGTGGCAAGGTGGGTTGCTCATTTGGCAGGCCGATTGGGTGTATTTTGTTCAACCAAATGAGAATTTTGCGATCTATAAGGTGCGAACTGATAATTCAGGCCTCCAACGTGTGGGAGAAGCCTATGGACATAGCTTGAATGTGACCGGTGACTGGATTTATTATTTGAATACTCAAGATGGCGATAAACCGTATAAGATGCGCACCGATGGCAGTATGAACACCAAAATATCCGAGGATGAGTGCGGTTTCTTAAGTGTGTCCGGCGACTGGTTATATTTTGGCCAGGAGTGTCTATATAAAATGCGTAATGACGGCAGTGAAAAGACTGCGCTCACGGAGAGTTTGCCAATTTTCCCATGCGTAGTAGGAGATTGGGTGTATTACAGTGAGAAGAGCGAAGCGGGCGGCCTGTGGCGCGTCTCTACCAATGGTGGTGCTCCACAACAAGTTGCTCCCGGGTTTGTGCAAACATATTGCATTCTGGATGACTGGATTTATTATGTGGACCAAAATCAATGGAAAAATTTTTGGCGTGTGAAGACCGATGGAACGGGTGCAGAAGTGGTGTTCCAGTTCGACTCCCGAATTGCCTCGTTCAATGTTTCAGAGAATATGATTTATCTCAGTGTAGAAGTGAAAGAGGAGCACGATGGTTTTGCTGCAGGCACGCGTATCGTAGCTTTAGATCGTGACACGCTTGAACAACAGTGGTCCTTGGATGCCGATACCGAGCCGTTATGTATTGGGCCTGAGGGAAGACTTTATTTCTTCAAGTTTGGTGAGGGGATGCGTTGGTATTATGCCAGCGTAGAGGGTGTTGCTGAACAGCTTCGGGTGGAGTAGGTTAAGTTTTGCGCTGATTAATGATGCATGGGAGGATCACTATTCATGAAAATCCTAATCGCCGAAGACGAGAGAGATATTCGCAACTTAGTCAAAATCAGTCTTGAAGAAAACGGATATACTGTTTTTGCTGCAGAAAACGGCTTACAAGCTCTCGAACTACTGCAAAACCAAAGCTTTGACTTAGCGGTTATCGATGTTTTGATGCCGATGCTGGACGGCTTCAACTTATTGCGTAAGATTCGCGAAAGCAGTACGATTCCGGTGATTTTTCTTTCGGCCAGAGCCAGTGATATGGATAAGGTTCTGGGGTTGGGTTTAGGAGCAGATGATTATTTGACCAAGCCTTTCTCCATGTCGGAGTTGCTTGCGCGGGTGGCGTCGCAGCTGCGACGGAACCATGACTATCGGTTTTCCGCTGAAAAGAGTGCTTCTGTGATTCGCTACGGGGAATTAAGCTTGGATAAAGTGAAGTGCAGTGTATGCAAAGGTGGCGAAGCGCTTGAGCTGAACGTGAAGGAATATAAGCTGCTTTTGTTTTTTATGGAGCATCCGGAGCGTGTTTTCACCAAGCAGCAGCTGTATAAAGCGGTTTGGGACGATGAATATCTCTTTGATGATAATACCGTGATGGTGCATATCAGCCGATTGCGCAGCAAAATTGAACCGGACCCACAAAATCCGAAGTATCTGAAGACGATTCGTGGGATTGGCTACAAGCTCGAGGTTACGGGTGAAGTGTTGTGAGGCGGAGAATACGAGACCAGTTTCTGATCCATTACCTGTTCGTCTTTCTGCTCACGCTTTTGACGACGGCATTGGCTTTTGTGCTTCTGTCGTATGCCAGTGGGGTTATCGATGGCAATTTGGCAAAAAATCGGTATCCGGCCAGTGCATTGGTGAACGTGGATTATACACAAATTGATGCCGGGGAAGTCGTGGAGCACGGTGGCGGGGTCCAGGTGGTCGATGCGAGCTACAAGGTTGGGTTTTCTGAAGGGTTGAACACGTTCGAGAAAGAGCAGCTGAGTGCGCTTGAGTTTACCGAATTTCTGGTGGAGAATGAGCGTACGGCGTATCATTACGATATTGTTTATGTTCCCGAAGGTGATTATTGGTTGATTGTGACCTTTCCTACGTCGCTTCGGTTGGATTTTGCGGTCGTTCATAATCCCAATGCTTTGGCCAGTGATTTCCGTTTGGTCGCAGGAGTGTTGATCACGGTAGCGGGTGTCTATCTGTTGATTTTGGCGTTGGTGACCTATGTCTATTCTCGGTTCACGGCCTATGGTATCACCAAACCGTTGCGCATGCTCAGTGAGGGGACGCAGTTGCTGCGCAAGGGGGATTATTCTGCGCGAGTGGATTTACATTTGGAAAACGAGTTTGCGGAGTTGCAAGAGACGTTTAATGCTATGGCGGCCAAAATCGAGCACGAGATGGCGTTGCGGAGTCAATTGGAGGATGATAGGCGTCGGTTGATCCTCGATATTTCACACGATTTAAAGAACCCGCTGCAGAGTATTCGGGGGTATGCGGAGTTGTGTTTGCAGAACCCGGAAGTTTTGACGCAAAAACAGATGGAGTATTTGCAGGTGATCCAGCAAAACAGCCAGCGAGCAAACCGGCTGTTAACGGATTTGTTTGAGCTTTCGCAGATGGATAGCCCGGAGTTTGTGCTCCATTTGCAAAGAACCGACCTGAGCGAGTTTTTGCGGCAGTTTTGCGCAGAGTTAATCCCTCAACTGGAGTGTGAAGGGTTCCGCTATGAATTTGAGATTCCGGAGAAGAGAGTTTTTGCTATGCTCGATGTGAAGCACTTTGAGCGGATTTTGCAAAATCTGGCGGAGAACACGTTGCGGTATAACAAAGCGGGGACGAGGGTTAAGGTTCGTTTGATGCAGGATTTGCATGATGGTTCGCGGGGAGGTTCGCAGGAGGCCAAGGTGCTTTTTGCAGATGATGGATGCGGTATTCCACTTGAGTTATCGGAAGATATTTTCAAACCATTTGTCAGAGCTGATCAGTCGCGAAATTCGGTAACGGGTGGCAGCGGATTGGGGCTATCGGTTGCAAAAAGAATCGCTCAGGCGCACGGGGGAGATTTGCGGCTGGAGATGCAAAAGGAGAAAGGGTGTTCGTTTGTAGTGACGATTCCGACGATTTAAGGTAGATTTAAGATAACCTACAGCTGTATGTAAGGTTCGTTTGCTATCATGGCATTCGGCCCTGAAATATGGCTGTTTGTATTGATCTTAACAAAATCGTTTGGAGGAATTGGCGTGTTGCATATGGGTGTGGAAAGTTTTAGAGCACTGACGATGCTGCAAAAGGCAATGTTGGTGTTTGTGATTTGTTTAGTGCTTTTAGTTGTTTGGGTATGGATGTCTCAGTTGACGGCATCGACACCACAAATTGTGGATGAGCAGGGGATAGCGGTGCAGGATAGTGTAGCTGAGTTGCTGCAAGTGGAGTTGAATGGCCGCAAGCAGTGGATTAGTATACGAGGTTGGAGTCAAGAGAAGCCTGTGCTGTTGTTTTTGGCGGGTGGACCGGGAGGAAGCCAAATGGCGGCGGTGCGGCACGAGTTGGGCGAATTGGAAAAGCATTTTGTGGTGGTGAATTGGGATCAGCTGGGTTCGGCAAAGTCGTATGGTTCTGCCAAGATTACGGATATTACCGTTGATATGTATATACAAGATGGCTTTGCTTTGACAGAGTACTTGCGGGAGCGCTTTGAACAGGAGAAGATTTACTTAATGGGTGAATCTTGGGGGAGTGCATTGGGTATTTTCCTAGCAGAGAAGTATCCGGAAATTTACCATGGGTTGATAGGTACTGGCCAGATGGTAGATTTTGTGCAGACGGAAATCATGGATTACAATTTGGCCATGGAAATAGCTGTGAAGAGGAATGAGCAGAAGATCATACAGCAGTTGCAGAAGAATGGATTGCCGCCGTATTACGGAAAAGATGTGACCTGGAAAAGTGCGGTTTATTTGAATTACTTGAGTGCGGAGATGGCACATAACCTGAAGATTACCAATGCAGGGTATAATACGTTTCGAGATTTGGGGTCACCGGAATATGGTTTGCTCGATAAGTTGAACTTTATCCGTGGGATTATCGATACCTTTAATCATGTGTATCCGCAGTTGTATGGTGTGGATTTGCGTGAAGGGTTTATAAAGCTTGCGGTGCCGGTGTATTTTTTCCTGGGTCGGCACGATGTTAATGCGCCGATTTCACTGGTGGAAGAGTATTATAGTGTTCTTGAGGCACCGCACAAGGAGATTGTTTGGTTTGAGCATTCAGGGCACAGTCCGTGGATAAACGAGCGGGAGCTGTTCGTGGAACAGGTGCTATCTTGTTTTTTGGGAAAGAATTAAAGAGGTGATTTGGGATGAATGGGAAAAAGGCTAGCATTTTTTTGGTTGTTTTCGTGGCGGTGTTGCTGTTGGGCGGCGGCTGCTGGGGAGCGAAAGGGAGCGTTGTGATTTTAGAGAAGCCTGGAAACGCGAGGTTTGACATTAGTTTTGAGGAGTGGAGTGCGCAGAGTAAGTGCGAAATGTCGTTGAAAGAAGGCGACGAAGTGCGTGTGGAAGTGGATTGCGAGAGCGGTGAGGTGGATTTGAGCATGCGCGGCAAGAAGGGAAGCGAGCCGTATACGGGGAACGATAGTACGGAAGTTGCGTTTACGGTGACGGTGGATGCGGCCGATGATTATGTGTTCTCCTTTAGCGGTGCAAAGGCCACGGGCACGATAACGCTAATCAATTTGTCTAAAGGAGAATAGAGCAGGGGATTTTTTTAAGGTAGGGACAGTCCCCAGGTTGAAATTTTTTAGTAGGGGTCTGACCCCTACTGCGAAATCGAGTGTGAAATTGGAGGGAAGAGCATGAAAATTGTGCAGACGACGTTTGAGGCGTTGAGGCCGATGATTGAGGATAATATTATGGGTAACCGGGTGACGGTGGATTCTTTTTGGGAGCAGCATATTATTGAAAGCAACCATTACGCTATACAAGACGGGGCAGAGACGGTTGGATATTTTTGCATTCATAATGCGAAGACGATTACCGGCTTTTATTTAAAGGAGTCGCATGTTCAGCACGGCAAAGCTTTGTTTGAGCAGATTAAGCGGTATGAGCAGGTTACCAATGCCATGGTGGCGACCGGAGATGAGATTTTCTTGAGCCATTGTGTCGATACTTATGCACGTTTGGAGAAGCAGGCCTTCTTTTCGATTTATCGGGATGAGGCACCGAGCGGATTTCAGAGGATTCCGCTGGAGTTTAGACGGGTAGCGTGTGTTGCGGATTTGGAGTTGTTGAAGCTTGCCGGAGATTTCTTTGCTGAGGAGCCGTTAGATAAGATTTTTGATGAGGGATTTCATTATAGAATCTATACCGTTTATGATCAAGAAGTGCTTGTGGGCTTTGGCGTGGTCGAAACCGGGCGGGTGCTGCTGGGTATTGCCAGTATTGGTATGTACGTCATGGAAGACAAACGCCGCATGGGATACGCCAAGAATATTTTACGCCAGCTCTGTGATATGATGACTACGGAAGGTTATAGCTGCAGATCGGGTTGCTGGTATTACAATCATAATTCGCTGAAGAGCATGGAGAGCGCCGGGGCATATTCCAAGACGCGGTTGCTACGGTTTTATTTCTAGGTCAGCATTTCAAGGTGGGGACTGTCCCTACCTTGAAAAAGGATAGTTAGAGGCAGCGGCGCAGGTCTATCCTTTTGAACATTTTTTGGAGGGGTTATGGAATATAAGATTGTTAAAATTGATGCGAGTAATTATGCACGCTTCAGTGATATGGTGTATTGGAGAATCAACGGTGTAGAGCGGAAAATAGATAGCGCACCGGTGAGCAAAAGGCTGCAGGATGAACTGTTGAATCCGAATTTAGAGGTGTATGGTGTAGAGGTCGGGCAGCAGTTAGTTGGCTGGATTTCGCTGGTGTATATCCCGAAGATCGGTAAATACGGTGGTTACGGGCACGTTTATGTGGATGAACTTTGGGTGCATAAGCAGTATAGGCGAAATGGATTTGCAGAAGCGCTAATGCTGAAGGCTGACGAGTTTGCGGTGAAGATGCAGGCGACGGGAGTTCGTTTATATGTAGGTAGCGAAAACTCGGGAGCTAGGACGCTGTATGAGAAGATGGGTTATAAAGCGGCAGGTGATGCAGTGTTTATGGTGAAGGGGTAGGGGGAGTTAAATGAAAAATATAATAACGATTCAACATACACAATCGATTCATCATACGAATGGAATGGTTGGTTCTTGGACTGATTGGGATTTATCAGAGCTAGGAATACAACAAGCGAAAAATATTGGAAAAAACTTATCAAATCAGATATCAGATAAAAAGTATGTAATGTATTCTTCAGATTTGTTAAGAGCCAAGCATACAGCAGAAATTGTAGGGAAGTATTTGGATGTCGCACCCATTTTCGCTACTGAGTTGAGAGAAAGAAATCTTGGAAAATGTGTTGGGAAATCCGTGCAATGGTTGAGAGAGAATATGGAAGTGCAAGAAAAACATGTTGACGATAGGATGTTTTCCGATGCAGAAAGCAGAAGAGATGAATGGAATAGATTATTACCTTTTTTTAATGAGTTATTGACAAACGAATGCGAGAATATAATTATCGTTTCTCATGGGGATTTACTTAGTGTATTTAATACAATGTGGTTAGGTATGGATATTGAAATGCTCAACAGAAGTGAAATATTTGGTTTAGCTGGTGGAGTTAGTTTTATGCATGAAACAACTGACGGAAAGCGGATAATTAAACGAGTGAGTGATATGTCTTATATTAAGTAATAAGATAGTTGTCTTTAAGTAGAGTTGGATTATTTAAAAAAACTGCCTTTTATGATGGAAGGGCACTTAGGGTATTTTGTACGATAAGTCGAGGTATTAAGCGGCAGGAGATGCGGTTTTTATGATGGAGGGGTAGGGGGAGAGAGTTATGAAGCTTCAGTTTTTAGGGACATCTGCTTCTCCATCGGTTCCCTTGCCATTTTGTCGATGCGAGTTTTGCCTTAAAGCGAGAGAAATTGGTGGAAAAAATTATCGGAAGCGTGCTTCTATTCTAATCAATGAGGATTTAATGATTGATCTCGGACCCGATACCATGAGTGCAGCACAGGCGTATAACATTTCCATTTCTGGCATTAAGATATGCTTACAAACGCATCTACACGAGGACCATTTCGACTCGGAAATGATTATTTCGAGACATCGTGATTACGGTTGTGAAGGTTTACATCCGTTGATATTGGCAGGTTCTGAGCCAACCATAAAGCGGGTCGCATCTTTGGTTGGTCAACGATCTGATTATGCCCTTGATTTTCGTGTTATTGAGCCTTTTGTAGATTGTGATTTAGGTTTTTATCAAATCACTGGTTATCCTGCGAATCATGGTTCTGTGGACGAGGGATGTTTTATATACATGATCAAAGCTGGTGAGCGCTGTCTGTTATATGCAACGGACACGTCGGTCCTTGCAGAGGAATTGTGGCAAGATTTTGTTAAGAAGAATGTTAAGTTTGATTTGATTATTCTCGATTGCACCTATGGGTTAGGGTTTGAATCGAGAGAAAGAGATCATTTGGCCATTAAGGATTTTATTGAACACGTGAAACGATTCAGAGGAAGTGGATTGTTACAAGAATCTGGTGAGATTTATGCCACACATATTTCACACGAAGGGTGCTTGTTGCACTCTGAATATGATAATTTCGCACTGGCTAGAGGCTACCATATTGCCTATGATGGACTAAAAATTGAGATGTAAAGTATAAAACACGAAGTAACAAGCTGAAAGGCATTGTTGCCTTCGTGTTTTTATGAGAAAATTTCGCTTACCGTCATTTTAAGATAGGAATTTGAAAGGTTGTACAGAATATGATGAAATGAGAAATAAGGTAGGTAATTGGTACAGAACGGATTTATTAAATTGAATGTTCTTAAAGGTGTGAAAAATTACGACATCTTACTATTGTTTAAAATGTGGAGCCGAATTAAGTGAAGGAGCAAATTTTTGTTCGGAGAGTGGAAATAGTGATCAGAGGTTCCAAATTGCGAACAAAGTTCAAATAGATTATTGATCAGCAGCCCAAATCTATTCTTTTAAAATATTTCTGGGGGTACTAATGGATTTCATATCAAACTTTCTACGCAAACGAAAAGAGAAAATCGAAGAGAGAGACGAAAAATGTGAGCAGCTGTTAAATGATTTCGATACGGCTATAGTTGAGCTGGATTCGTTTTTTAAGCATAAGGTAGATTATATTGAAGTCGATCAAGCTCACCGAGTACGCAATAAATGGTCGGATTTGCTGAGGGAAACTACTCCTCAAGAGCTAAATCCTTTAAGAAGGGCACCTCTGTTCCGTGAGTTGATATCTGGTAGAGACGAGTTTATTTCTAAGCTTGACTCTTTGCCGCAAAGGATTCGAGAGCATAATAATAGAGTGGCTAAAACTCAAATTCAAGCTGCTTACGATTTGATCGGAGACGTGGAAGGACGAAGATTGGACCAGCAGCAAATGCTATGCATTGTCAAGAAGGCAACTAATCATTTGGTGATCGCAGGAGCCGGGACTGGAAAGACTACGACGATTGTAGGGAAGATTAAGTATTTGTTGAAGGCGAATTTGTGTAAACCTGAAGATATATTGGTGTTATCTTTTACAAACGCATCTGCTGCTGAAATGAAAGAAAGAATCAATAAGGAAACTGGAGAGAATATCGATGCTTCAACTTTTCATAAATTGGGGCTTACGATTATTGCAGAAGTCAATAGAGTGATGCCGAAGATCTCTCAGTTGTCATTAAGTCGATTTGTGAAGGAAAAGTTAAATGATTATTTGAGGCAACCGAAGTATTTGTACACGTTGGTTTCGTATTTACAGAAACACAAGATTGCTATCAAGTCTGAGTTTGAGTTTAGTGATGAAGCAGATTACGAGGAGTATTTGCAGATCAATCCACCGCTTACGATCAAAAACGAAACCGTGAAGAGCTATGGCGAACTTGAAATTGCTAATTTTTTGAATCAAAATAGCATTGCTTATATCTATGAGCAGCCCTATTCAGTGGATACAAGAACGAGTGAGTATGCGCAATATCATCCGGATTTCTATCTGCCGGAGTATAATGTTTACATTGAATACTTTGGAGTGAACAGCAGCGGCGAGGTGCCATCCTTTTTCAAGGGGGAGCCAGGTAAGAGTGCAACCCGGGTGTATAGGGAAAAAATGGAGTGGAAGAGGGGATTACACAAGGAAAACCAGACAACCTTGATTGAGTGTTTTGCATATGAAAAGGCTTCCGATGTTTTGTTAGAGATTTTGGAACGAAATCTAGTGGAGCATGGGGTAGTGTTGAAGCCAAAGACTCCGGATGAGCTTTGGAGTGAGATTAAGGCTGCGGAGCCGAGTGTGCTAGATGGTATCATTGAGTTGTTCGTGACCGTAATCAATTTAATCAAAAGCAACGATTACTTAGTGGACGACTTGCGACGGTTGAATTTGCAGCGAAGTCAGGATGTTCAGGCGAACAGTCAAGTTATAGATTTGGTGGAGCCATTGTTTGAAGAGTATGATCGTTACTTGAAAACGAGCGATGAGATTGATTTTAACGATATGATCAACTTGGCAACCCGATATGTGCGTGAAGGTAAGTTTAACCACGGGTATAAGGTCGTGATCGTCGATGAATATCAGGATATTTCACGTGCGCGTTATTCGCTGCTGAAGGCAATGCGAGATTCGCGGGAGTATAGTCTGTTCTGCGTGGGAGATGATTGGCAGAGTATTTACCGATTTGCGGGCAGCGATATTGGCTTTATTCTAAATTTTGAACAGTATTGGGGGCCAACTGAGAAAAGTAAAATTGAAACAACATACCGGTTCACCAAGAAATTGATAGAGGTGAGCGGCGATTTCATCATGCAGAACCCCAAGCAGATTGAGAAGACGATCCGTGGAGAGAAGGATTCTGCAGGATTTGCGCTGGGTGAGGTAAATGGTTATACTGAAAAAAACTCATTGGACTTTTTAGCATCGCGTTTGGTAGATTTGCCTCAAGGGAGTAGTGTGTTCTTTATTGGGCGATATGGGTTTGATGTGGATTTGTTTAAGGTGAACGAGCTGTTCG
The DNA here is from genome assembly GCA_964425745.1 of uncultured Eubacteriales bacterium. Taxonomy (GTDB): domain Bacteria; phylum Bacillota; class JAAYKD01; order JAAYKD01; family JAAYKD01; genus CALCNS01. The sequence continues at coordinate 36,255 of CAYRNW010000001.1, forward strand.
TTTGTAAATATAACAATGTGACGAAGTTTACTGATGTGGTGTTTGCGAAGCGTAAGGATTTGAAGATGCAGTTCTTGACAGCGCACAGATCAAAAGGGTTACAGGCAGATTATGTGGTGATTGTGAATAACAAGAACACAAAAATGGGCTTTCCAAGTAGGATGCAGGATGCGTCGATTCTACGATTGCTGCTGGATGATTGTGATGATTACCCTTATGCGGAAGAACGCAGATTGTTTTATGTTGCGATGACCAGAGCTAAGAAAAAAGCGATAATGCTGACGTTGAAGGAGAAAGAATCGATTTTTGCGAGGGAATTGAAGAGAAAATATGGAAGCGAATTGAAAAGAGAGGCATTTGAGTGCCCGTTGTGCGGTGGACAAATCGTGAGGAAAACAGGGAAGTATGGGGTTTTTATGGGCTGCTCCAATTACAATATCAATGGTTGTAGATATGTAAGAAAAGGGTAGAGGAGTTTTTATTCGTTGGTGATTTACAGGGTGGGGACTGTCCCCACCCTGTAAGTAATGCCTGCATCAGAAAAGGAGGCGACTGATTTGACTATGAACGAAACGATCACGATCATGGTGGATGAGATCGGCGCGGTGTTAAATGCAACGCCTACCGTCTATCTGTTTGGCTCGGTTGCTCTTGGGGATTTTCGGTTGGGTTGGAGCGATATCGACATTCTCGTCCTTACAAAAAAAGAAATGACGGAGCAGCAGGCCGAACGGCTTTTGTTGCTTCGTCAAGTTTTAGTTGAGCGGTATGAGGGAACTGCTCTGTTTCGTTCGTTTGAGGGAGCGATTTTGTCGGTAGATGCGTTTCTGCGGGAAAAATTTGAGCGTGTCGTCTATTGGGGAACCAGCGGTCAGAAGATTACCGATAGCTACAAGCTCGACAGTTTCAGCTTGGCAGAGATTCTTGACTGTGGGATCTTACTGTGTGGAGAAGATTTACGCGGCGAAATGCGGTATCCGTTGTATGAGCAGATGCGTGAGGAGATCATAAGGCATGTGCAATCGGCGAGGGTGCATGGGGATTCGGTGGGTTGGTTGCTCGATATTGCGCGCGGGATATATACGATTCGCACAGGCAAGGTGATATCGAAGACGGCAGCAGGAGAGTGGGCTTTACAGGAAGGCTTGTGCCCGATGAGGATGCAATGCAAAAAGCAGTTGAGATACGTAAAGAGCCGTTGAAGTTTGAAAAGATAGAGTTGGCGGTAGACAATGCGGTAATCCAGCGCTTTGCCGATGTGTTGGAGAGACAAAATTTCAAGGTGGGGACTGTGCACGCATTCGCAACAAATGCGTTTACCCCACCTTGAAATAATATAGTTTATTTACTATTTCCGTTCTTTGTATTCACGTAGAAGTTTTCGGGGTATTTGTCGCCCGGATTTACGTTGGCCTGATACTCAACATCGATGTCGAGCAATTCGGTTACAAAGGCGCACATTACTCCTTTTACTCGAGTACCTTCTTCTAAATGTCCACCGAAGGTGGCAGTATCCCACGCTCCTCCAGAAACAAAGTGCATGGCGACAAAGGTTTCTTCGCTGCCATCTTTTTTGGGTCGTTGGCTGATCATGCCACTTATGGAACAGAGCATACTCAAATTTGCGTTGACCGCAGTAATTTCCATATGCCAATCTTCCGGATCTTGTGGGTTTGGCACCCATTTGTCATAATGGGTAGGCTGGAAGGCACCCATGAAGCTTGCGTGAACTTTCCCAAAACGAATCTGGTTATCGATTGCGAATTCACGGATGGCCAAAACGGGGTCGGCACCGGTGGTCAATCTCAAGATGAACTCTCTTCCTCGTCTTGTTTCGCAAAAGTGATACTCGTTGGGTTTTTGTGCCGGAAGTTCCCATTGGTGTTGTTCTTTCATAATATCATCCCCTTCACCAAGAAATTCTATAAGAACTTGTGAATCCTTTAACATTGAGAACATTTTTGTTTCATTGAAAAGGAATTAAGAAACAGTTCCTCGAAAATAAATAAATACAAACTTTATGCTTATTGGCCATATAGTGCCTTATAAATAATGACCGAAACTATTTTCGAAAAGGAGTGTGGTTATGGAAACACAATTGTTTTACGAGCAGTTGCTTCGAGACCAGCCAGAGTATGTTCAACAACTGGTTAAAGGTTTTTTCCATAATAATTTGGTTGGGTTAGCCCTTACGTTGCCTTCTGGCACCTTACTAGCCAATAATGCTCTTTGCCGAATTTTAGGGTATACTGTGGAAGAACTCGTTCAATATCCTTGGAGTCATTTTATTGCCGAAGAGGATAAAGAAATGGCACAGCATATATTCGAAAAACTAATTCGCGGTGAACAAGCCGAAATCCAAAGCAATTTACATTTAGTGCGCAAAGATGGTCAAAGGATTTGGGTTGAATTTTTTGCTACTGCGCATCGTCAGTCAGAGAACGAATCTGGCCAAATTATGGTTTCTATCATCGACAACACAGAGAAGCAGCAAAAAGAATTAGAACTCGAACGCTTTAGGAATTTGGTACAAACCTTCATGGACGCCAGCAGTGATCGTATCTTTATTAAAGACGATCAGTTTCGCTTTGTCCTGGTGAATCAAGCTGTGACTCAAGCGAGAGGCTTACAAAAAAGTGATTACTTGAATCATACGGATTTTGATATCATGGCGAAAGAAGAGGCTGAGAACCGACGGCGCAACGACATTGAGGTTCTAAAGCAAAATCGTCTCATAATCTGGGAAGAACCGGCGGGAGATCGGATTATTGAAACTCGAAAATTCCCTGTTATTCTGGAAACCGGAAAAACAGGAGTCGGCGGATTTGCGCGAGACATCACCGAAGATGCGAAACGACGAGAGAGATTAGAGAAAATTTCGGAAACGAATCGCATTATTAATCGTTGTATGACCGATGAATTCCATACAGTGGAAGAACAACTCGCGTACGCCATCGAAGAAGCCAAGCGTTTAACCGGTAGTCAGTTTGCTCTTGTTTTCTCTTATAATGAGGCAAAAGAGGAACTGCAACTTCAGCAATACAGCGACAAAGACCTCATAAATTGTAGTTTGGACGTAAGGAGCTCCTGCTTGTCGCTGAATGAAACGGGTTTCTTGGGGGAGGCCATTCGCCAAAGGCAGCCCGTTCTTGTATCGGATTTCGCTGGTAGTTCTTTTGCGAAAGGGTTACCACAATGGAATAGTTCCATTACGAATTGTATGTCGGTGCCTTTGTTTGAACGACAAAAAATAGTGGCTGTTATTGGGCTACTCAACAAGACAGATGCCTACACCGAAGCCGACATCTCGGTAATCCAAGCGCTCATGAACGGGGTATGGATTGCCATACAAAAGAAAACCAAGGAAAAAGAAACCGAGGCCTTATTAGCACGCTTAGAAGCCATGTTTAATCGTCATGGTGCAGTGATGTATTTGGTCGAAGCGGAAACCGGACGTTTTGTCGATGTCAACCCTGCCTGCTTAGCGTTTTACGGATATTCGTATGAAGAAATCTTGAAATTACACATTTATGACGTCAATGTTCAAGGAAAGTCCATGTCGGATGAGCTCCGTCAATACACGCGCGAGCACACGCAAGGACGCTTCATGACCAAACATCGATTGAAAAATGGCGAGTTGCGCATGGTCGACCTATTCAGTTGCAGCATGGTTCAGGAAGGGAAAGAGTTGCTCTTTACAATTTTGTTCGATGTAACCGAGCAGGAGGCGGCCAATCAGCAGGTGCATTATTTAGCATATCACGATCATTTGACCGGGTTATACAACCGACGCTTTTTTGAAGAGACGTATGCCAATATGATGGCGAGTGGCAACCAGTATCCGATTGGCATCCTCATGGGGGACATCAACGGTTTGAAAATGTATAATGATACCTATGGTCATTTAAAAGGTGACGAGGCGATTTGCAATTTAATTAATCGCTTGAAAGAGCATTTGGGACCACGTCATTTGTTATCGCGCATTGGGGGAGACGAATTTGCCATCATTGTGCCAAAAGCGTTGGACAACGAAGTGCGCTCCTTAGTCTATCATTTGGAAGAAGTATTGGACGCGGACAACGAGAGCCAACCCCCCAGTGACTTAGGAATTTCCTTTGGGTATAGCATTCAACAACATCCACAAGATCCACTTGATCGTTTGTTTAAAGAGGCTGAAGCCTTTATGTATCATCGTAAATACTTTAGTAGCCGTAGTTTCCGTACCAGAGCCATTCAGGCGATTATGGAAACACTGTTTTCTAAGAGTGATCGGGAGAGGAAACATTCAGAACGCGTCAGTTATCTAAGTGAATGTATTGCCAAGGCGATGAACTTAGAGAAAGAAGTCGTCGAAAAAATCAGAGTAGCCGGGTTGCTGCATGATATTGGTAAGATTGGCATCGACGAGAACCTGCTCAATAAGCCCGATAAACTGAGTCGCGAAGAATGGGAGCTCATGAAGTTGCACAGTTCCAAGGGCGCGAATATCTTAAGCAACACCATGGAATTTCACGAGATGGCGCATTGGATTATTGCTCACCATGAGCGTGTCGATGGCCAAGGGTATCCGAATCACCTTTCGGAAGAGCAAATTCCATTGGCTTCCAGAATTATTGCCGTTGCCGATGCGTATGAAGCCATGACTACAGCCAAACCTTATCGGGAAGCTCTGACCGAGCAAGAAGCGATTGAGGAGCTCCGAAAAGGAGCCGGGACACATTGGGACACCACGATTGTGAATGTCTTCATTGAGCAAGTGATTGATTTACTGCATTGAGACGATTATTGGAGTATGGCTGAACGTTGATAACGGATAATAGAACAAAGCAAAAGAGATGGTGAAAACCCATCTCTTTAAAATTTTAAGGTGGGGTCTGACCCCTAGTGCGAAATAATTCAACCAAGGGGTCTGACCCCTAGTGCGAAATCGGGAACATTGTTATGGGGGAGTTCGTCATAATGGGTAAGGAGTTGATTTTTATGAAGAAGTTTAGCCTGATTTTAATCATGGTAACACTAGCTCTTTCTTTAAACTTGTTTACAGGAGCGATGGCAGTGGACGATGCGCGCCCCACCCATCTGTTTTTCCACACCGGCAGCCCTCTTCTTTTGGAAGGGGATCAGATTTCGTCTCTCGACCCGCTTAACCCTGATGTTGCAGCGACGGTGATCAATAGCCGTACTGTGCTGCCATTGCGCGCGTTTGCGGAGCATTTTGGCGCGGTTGTCTCCTATGACGCTGTAAATCGCGTGGCAATCATCGAGCATGGCGGCTCACGGTATCTGTTCCCGATTGACAAACAAAGTTACAGTGTCGACACCAAGGGTGCAATTCGCGAGTTTACCATGGACACGAGTTCAACGATTTTGAACAGCCGCACCATGGTTCCGTTGCGGGTGTTGGCTGAAGATGTGTTTCAAAAGAGCGTTTCTTATTTCAACCGTGTGATTGCGGTGGGCGAAACTCCAATTGACCTAGCTTCGAACGGCACCTTGATGAAAGAAGTGCAGAGCAAGATTGGGGTCGCTTTAAAAGCGCAGAATTTTGCAGAAGTTCAAGCTTCGGTGACGGGTTCTTATAACTATTTTTCCATGCGCGATGATATGCTCAAAGTGGATGGAATGCCGATACCGACACCGGCACCGCAAGAAGGTGCTCCGGTTGCTGAAGCAGGGGATTCATCGGAGAGCACTTCGGATGATTATTCTACTACCAATACGCAGGTAGAAGGCATTGATGAAGCGGATTTGGTAAAAACCGATGGCAAGTATCTTTATATTGTAGCACAAAACGCAGTACGAATTGTATCGGTGAATCAGGGGATCTTGACGGAACTAACTACGCTGCGCATTGACGAACAGAAGAGTGTGCAAGAGATTTTCGTCGATGGTGACCGTTTAGTGGTCATTGGTTCGCGTAACATTTACGACAATTGGGTGGGTGTGGATAAGCCCATGCTGGTCGAACCGGAAGCTGAAATAGCTCCCGATGAAAAGATGATGATGCCACCTTATAGGCCGATGCAGAGCTTCACGTTTGTTGATGTTTACGACATCACCGATGTGCAAGCACCGAGTTTGATCAAGAGCCACGAAATGGAAGGTGCTTATTCGACCAGCAGGAAGAATGGCGATATCGTTTATCTGGTATCGAACACGCAAATCTATGGTGAGATTTATGTACCTACAGTGCGAGATACGGCAACCGGATTTGCTGCGAAAGCTGTAGAATTATCCGATGTCATGCTGATGCCGCGCTATCCGTCACAGGGTTTTGTGGGTGTTTCGGCGATTGATATCCGTAACGACGATAAGGCAGAGGTGGAAGTGATAGCCGCTTCCGGTGCAGTGACTTACATGAACGACCATGCACTCTATATTGCGGCAACTGATTATAATGGTAAAACTGCGATTACCAAGTTTTCGGTGAGTGGCCTGCAGGTGGGTTATGCCGGTTCCGGTGAAATTCCAGGGTATTTGATCAATCAATTTGCCATGGATGAGTATGAAGGCCATCTGCGAGTGGCTGTGACCAACTGGGGGAGCGACAATAGCTTATACGTGCTCGACTCCTCGTTGAACATAGTGGGTTCGGTAACGGGACTTGCCAAAGGTGAAAACATTTATTCGGTTCGATTTGTTGGTGCAAAGGGCTACATTGTCACGTTCCGCACGGTGGATCCATTGTTCGTCTTTGATCTGTCAGATCCGACAAACCCAGTTGTGACCGGTGAGTTGAAGATACCCGGTTTCAGCAATTATCTGCATCCGGTGAGTGAGACTCATTTGTTGGGTATCGGCATGGATGTTGTAGAGATTTATCAGAAGGATCAATTTGGAAAAGAAGTTGTGATTGGGACCAAGACTAATGGAATCAAGGTTTCGTTGTTCGATGTATCCGATATGGGCAAGCCGGTTGAAGTATCAAAGTATCTGCTCGGCAATGCCGGTAGTTATGCGGAAGCGTTGAATAATCATAAGGCCATAATGTTTGATCCTTCGAACAGCCAATTTGGCTTCGACGCCTATTTGACAGCGGATCCGGTTACTTATACACAGGAGCAGGGTGCTGTCATCATGAGTTATGCAAATAACGAGTTGGCCTTGAAGAGTTTCTTAGTTTCCAAGCAACCCCAGATCTACGGAACGGATGTTCCAAGCGTCAGCCGAGTTGTTTATGTTGGTGATGTGTTGTATTACATCCAGGGAAGTAAGATTACTTCCTATGACTACGCAAACTTCAAAGAAATTGATTCTCTGCTACTTTTACCGCGATAGGTACGTAAAAAAGCCCTGTTCCGTCATGGAGCAGGGCTTTTTTCAAGGTAGGGACAGTCCCCACCTTGAAATTTTAGGTGTGGAGGTTACTGTTTGCGACGGCGGGGTGAGGCTCTTGCACGGTGTGAGTTCGCTCTTCTTCAATTTTTTTTAATTGCAGGTAGAGGTCGTTATAATCATAATCGAGGTCTGAAGTGAACGCAAAAAATTGCTGTAGGGCATTGTTGCTGCTATGAATCCGATAAATCATGATGCCGAGAGCTAAAAAGGCAGCTACCAGAAGTTCACTTGGCAATACAATTACGGTTGAGCGAAACAAGTATAGGGCTAGGCTGATGGTCATTAGTGCAAATAAGCCAAAAACGCCGAAAAAATGATAGTTGTTTTTGACCGGAACTTCATTTCTCCATTTGCGATGCTTATCATGGACAAATTGAAATTTGGGTTTTGAGACAAAAACAAGTGGAAGTACAGGCCAAACTCCGTAAAAAAGCAAATTCTTAAGTTTCAGCAGCCCCACGGACCAATCTGCTGTGCTGAGTAGTCCATTTGCCTGAACAAAATATAAAACGGTTGGTATAACGACCCAACAAATAATGAGAAGTGTGTTTTTTACTTTGATCATAATAATCCCCTTATCGCCATAAATTTTGAAGGGCAGGTTTTTGGTGCGATGCAGCCTTCAAGAACTTCTATAATATATATACGTAAAGTGCTGAAGAATTTTCGGGGTCGCTCGAGAAATTTCTTTGATATCAGCTTGCGAAATTCCAGCGAGGTAATAGTGGTTCTTGTTATCATATAATTTATTCTATGAAAAAATTAAAAGTCCTTTATTTCGACAAAAAGGAATAAAATGGAAGAGAAATTACTTCAACCATCCACAAAAAGCCGAGAGATGAATGGAAGCCGACTGTTGAATTTTCAAAGTACCATAGGAATTCATCTATTGCATACAGAATTGGGTATCGTTAGAGAGATGAACTCAGCTACAGAAGTTGAGTTATCCCATAAGGAGGATGCCTCATGAAGAATTTATTGAAAATCGCTGTAATCCAAGACGCTCCGGTTTTGTTTGATTTGCAAAAAACGATGGAGAAGACGCTCTGGTTAACGCGGGAAGCAGCAGAAATGGGCGCAAAGCTGATCGTATTCCCGGAAAGTTTCATCCCATGTTATCCTAGAGGACTGACCTTTGGCATGGTAGTAGGCAGCAGAACACAAGCCGGTAGAGAAGACTTTATGCGTTATTATCAGAACTCCGTTGCTGTACCGGGAGAGGAAGTCGATACGTTGGCGGCACTGTCAAAGGAACTGGGCGTTTTTTTATCGATTGGTGTAACAGAGAAAAATGGCCACGGGCTCGATGGCACGCTCCATTGTAGTAACTTATTTTTTGGTCCGGAAGGGTATTTGGGCAGACACCGGAAATTGAAACCGACCGCTGCGGAGCGCGTCATCTGGGGTGAAGATGATGGTTCGACCCTAACGGTGGTCGACACGCCCTATGGGAAGATGGGATCCCTGATTTGTTGGGAGAACTATATGCCGCTTGCCAGAATGGCGATGTATTCCAAAGGGGTCAATTTATACATTGTTCCGACCGCGGATCAACGCGAGGTGTATCAGGCAACGTTGCGCCATATCGCTTTTGAGGGAAGATGCTTTGTGATTACGAGTAATCAGTATGTTGAGAAAAGCATGTATCCTACGGATTTGAAATATTATGATGATTTAAAAGAATTGCCGGAAGTGATGTGCAGGGGTGGGAGTTGTATCATTGATCCGTATGGAGAATATGTGGCGGGGCCGTTATTTGACAAAGCGGGGATTTTGGTAGCTGAGGTCGATTTGGATCAGATTGTTCAGTCGAAGTTTGACTGGGATCCGGTTGGACATTACAATCGGCCAGAACTCTTCAAGTTTGAGGTGAAGTAAGTTCAATACGAAATTTTCAAAGGGAAATTTCAAGGTGGGGTCATTCGCGTTTTTGTTGCGAAAACTCGAACGTCCACTTCTTAAAAAGAACAGCAGCGAGAGTTGTTCTCGCTGCTGTTTTTTATGTACGTTTGAGTATGTCATACCTTTTATGTATCGCTTATGCGGTTTAATATTTGTCAAGGGCGGTGACGAGACGTTCGAGTGCACGGAAGAGAGCACGATCATCTGCTAGGCAGCCATAGACGACACGGATATGCTCACCGGAATTGGGTCCATAGGCGTGCCCATCGTTGACGGCGACTTTGGCTTCTTTGACTAGGTAATCGACGATTTCACTCGATTTTCCAAGTTTGCCAACGTTAATCCACGCGAGGAAGGAGGATTCAGGGGTGACCATGGCTATCCGGTTTGACGATTTGACGAGCTCACATAGGAACTTGCGACGTCGGTCGAAGATTTCACCATAACTTTGTACGAAAGAATCGTCCTCTAAGGCTGCGATGACGGCGATTTGGGCGGCGGTATTGGTCGCACCTAAAACACTGACCGCGGCGCCGTAATAAGCATCCATGAATATATCGTTGCAGTATAGATATCCCACACGGAAGCCGCTCAAAGCGAGGCCTTTGGATACAGAACATACCGTAACCGTTCTTTCCCACATGTTGGGCAAAAAAGCGGGTATGACGAACTCAATTTCATCATAAATATGGTCTTCGAAGGCCTGATCTACAACGAGGATCAGGTCTTTTTCAACGATCCAGGCACACAATTTCTCTAAATTTTCACGACGAAACACGGTTGTGGTGGGGTTGTTCGGGTGCGTCAACACGACCATCTTTGTTTTTGGGGTATATCGTTTCTCGAACTCTTCCAAGTTTAATTGGTAATTCTCATCTTCGTGCAAGGGGATAGAGATGGGTACGCCGCCCATGATGCGTGTATTCTGAAAATTGTTGGGATAGCTGGGGTCTGGGATCATGATTTCGTCGCCGGGGTTGATAAAGGGAAGCATGGCATAAAATAGCCCAGAATCGGAACCGGGTGTAACCAAAATGTTGCGATTGGGGTCAAGCTCAATACCGCTTTGACGGGTGATTTTCTGTGCGATTTTCTGTTTGAGAATCGTATTCCCAATTGGCATGGTGTAGTGGGAGGGGGTGCCATGTTGAAAGGCGTTGAGGAGAGCATTGCCAACATGTTTAGGAAGAACCGGGTCTGGAAAGAAGGGGTCTGCCCAGCCAAGTAAGGCAACACCTTGCTCGGCCATTTTAATGTAACCATCGCCAACATCGGCTTTTTGTACTTTGGAGAATAATCCACCTTCTACGTTGCGAAACTCTGGTGTCATTTTATTTTTGTGATTCATCAGGGTGCTCCTTTTCTTTTATTTGATGCTTAGGCTTCATTGTAAATTTCAAAATGGAACTGCGAAATCCTGCTAGGGGACGGGAATTAATTTTATAGTTAGATATCTAAGTAATAAATTGAAGTTGTAACTTTGAAAAATTTATGGTTGAATCATTCATTACTGCCATTTATGTGCATATTGGTTACAAAATTAATTACATACAAGTTATAATTTGCTGTCTTGTTACAAGTATGAAATCGTAAATTCTTGGACTAAGAACTTTTTCACGATGTCGCAGCTGATTTGTATTTGTAGGATATTGTTTAAATGTTAACATTTATTCGAAAATATTGGGGTAAGATCTTTGCAAAAGCTTCGTAATAATCTACTATAGTCTACTATTTAAATAAATTCACCTAGTTTACAATGGGAATTTTCGAAATTAATCTGCAAGAACCCAATTGTTTCTAAGACAAACTTTTTTGTCTTTAATAATTAGTAAGCTAATAATAAAACGATCAATTACATATAACGACCTAAAAAATCAAAAAAACACAAGTAAATTAAAAACAACTTGGGAGGAGGATTTTATGAATACGAGAATAGTAATTGTAACAAAAAATGTTACAGTCGCGATACTGAAATGAAATTCACTTTCGTTTGAAACGGGATTCGGAAACTTTAAGCCGATCTTACATTATCGATGACTTTCTAGGAGGTAGATTGGAATGATGCGGTTTATACGATCCAAAGGGATTTTCATGATAATCCTCGTTTCCATGTTTTCAAACTTGCTGTTTTCTGGCGTTGCACTGGCAGCCAACGCTGAGTCCATTCTATCGGTTACATATTTGTCCCAGTTAACTCCGGATCAATGGGTAGATCAGTGGTATGAACATATGAAGAAACCGGAAGAGATTATTTCATCGATGAATTGTGGTCCAACTGCATTGGTGATGCTGGAAGCTTACTTTAAACAGATTTCACCCACGCCGGAGCGGATTCTTGAAGTTGATGAATTTATCTATGATTCTCTGAACACCTTTCAAGGAGAGAATCCCAAGACGTACACAAGACCTCCGCAGGGGTATGAATACACTGGTGCGCGTGAAGGGGTAAATACCGCGGATATGCAAATCATTCTCCAAGAATTTATGGGTTTTGAGGAAGTAGTGCTCAGCACTGGCAACAATATTGAGGATATTAAACGTTATCTAGATCAAGGATCTCCGGTCATCATTCCAGTCAACCGCATCTATGCACAGAAGTCAGAAGCCAAGGTGTATCATTTCACTCTGATACGAGGGTACGATGAAGAACGGTTCTATGCGAATGATCCCGGAAAGCCCGATGCAATTGGGAGCCAAGCGAATTTTACCTTTGAAGAACTTGAACAAATTTGGCAGCCCGGAAATCGTATTCTTACGGTGATTCCCGCTTTGACTAATTTTGTTGAAGAAAATGTGCAGGAAGTCGTAACCGTAGTGCCCCGATAAATCCAAATCTCATGCTTCACTATAAAAAAATAATAAAAATGCGTCTTACCCGAGGTAAGGCGCATTTTTATAGGATTTGCAAATATTGAAACGCTGTTGAATTCAATCAGAATTTCAAGGTGGGGACTGTCCCTATCTTGAAATTATTCGACGCGAAGGGTAGGGTATTGGCTTACGATGTAAAACCAAGTGTAAGTGAAGTCCCAGCCAACGTAGGTGGTTTTGGTTTTCATTTGCGGAGTAGTGCGAGGGGTTCCCTTGGATGTATCGCTTAAACCGCAAACATCCTTATCATAGTAGGAACTATCGATGCTTCCATCACTATAACCAGCAAACCCACCCTTGGTGTTGAGCCCTTCGACTTTTCCAACGGAATAGCAGTTGTCAATCTCACCTCTATTTATCCCCACAAATCCACCTTGGTTCCCGTTACCAGAAACATTGGTTCTTGCATAAGAATTGGTGATAACTCCGTTTGTGTCATTATAACCAACCAGTCCGCCAACACTACCGCTTGTCCCTTGAACATGTTCGCTTACTGCTGCTGATTGTTCAATGATTCCGTTATTCTGACCAATCAAGCCCCCTACATAGCTACTGCCATTAACCGTTACGTATGAGTTACATTGACGAACTAGACCATTGTTTAGTCCAATCAACCCTCCGACTCTCGTTGCTGTTGTATCCAGAATTCCTGCAACTCTTAGCTTTTGGATGCTCGAGGTAAAATCGCTAGTTTTACCAATAATCGAAAACAAAGCCACATTCAAGGTGTCTAGAGATTGGGTTAGATCAATATTCACGGTATGATACTGTCCGTTCAACGAACCATAGAATGTGGTTGCGATATAGGAATTCTCATCAAGAGTGATGTCGTTGTTCAAAACGAAATATTTTGCTACCGTGGGCACTGAATTAAGTAACATAAATTGCTTGGCCGTTTCAATTTGATACGGATTTGCCTCTGTGCCAAGCCCGCCGGAAAAGCCATAGCCAACCAACCCCACAGGAGCGCTATAAATGCTGCCTCCTGCCGAGCCACTGGCAGTGACTTTGACTTTGAGGTAATTGTTCAAATCTGCTCTCAAAACTTTGTAACTGGAAGAAGTTGCGCCGAGTATTGGAGAGTAGACGCCATTGGTGGTTGCCCCTTTATACCATTGGTAGGTTAGTGTGGGAGCTGGGGAGGGAACTCCACCCACATAGCTCAATAGCCCTACACTCAACGTTTCATCAATAACAGGAGATCCATTGACACCGACCGAAGACAACGACGGCTTAAAAACAAGCACTAGTGTGTAGGTGACATTGACTCTCACATTGACATGAGTGAGCAGTGTGCCATCGGAGACACTGACCACAAAATCATCGCTCACATTTGCTGTGATATCGCGTGAGGTATAGGTTATGCTACCATCACTTTGTAGAGTAACTGTGCCATTGACGGTGTTGTAACTATTGGTTTGACCATTCACTCGAGCAATCGTCAACGTGTCATTATTGACATCGATAACCAATTGTGAAGCTTGGATTACGAGTGCGGTCTGCTCCTGAGTTGTGAATTGAACTGGATTCGCAATGGCAACCGGTGCTTGATTCTCGACCGGTTCCGGAGGTGTTTCAGGAATTGGATCTTCCGGAGGGGGTTCAAGAATTGGGTCTTCTGGAATGGGTTCGATAGGTGTTGGATCAAGCGGGATAGACTCCGGCGGCACAAAACCGTCATACATCCGCGTGATCAATAAGATACTTTGTTCTACCGTGGTATTGCCGAGCGGGTTGATTTTGTTTTCACCCACTCCTTTCATAATTCCAAGAACGCTGGCAGCTTGTACATCCTGTAGAGCCCAAGCGGAAATCTGGCCTTGATCCGCAAAGGAAACTGTGGAAGCTGTGGGAACATAGGCGTAAGTGGAACGTTGAAGTTCATCGATTTTGCGGGCTCCCCGCATCATCATCACGGCGATTTGCTCCCGAGTGATTTGTGCATCCGGTGCAAATTCGGTTGCAGAGATACCGTTTACGATTCCCAACTGGTATGCTTTGATAATCGCCTCTTCACGCGTATCAAGGAATGGATTGACGATAGTGACTGCTACGGGGTCGCCCAACACATTTTCAACCATGTTGACGACCAAAGCACAAAAGAGTCTTCGAGTAATGTTCGCTTGAAAGTTCCCATTTGCTTCATCGAGAACCAAGTTTTTGCTGCGAGCAGCATCGACTTCGGCTTGTGCCCATTCGCTGGGAGTATCGGAGGGAAGAGCTAGAACAAAAAATGGGGAAGAGAAGAGTAGACTCAAGGTCAATAAAAGGGATAGCATGCGCTTCATTGAAATGCACCTCATTGAATTCCTCCTCCTTTGTATTACTTCGTAGGCATTAACATCAGGATAATAGATGTCGTGTAACCGGGTTGTTCACTGCTTTTGCCGATGTCAATGTTGAAGGTGTAGCCATCTTTGCTTCCAAAACTGGTCAAGCTTTCATCTGTTTTCGTTTCCATATCAACTTTTGCACCTTTTAGAGCCTCTACATAAAAGGCAATGACTTTTTTTACATCTTCTTTGCTAAAAGCGGTAAGCGTAAATCCACCTTCGAGTTCAATGACGGTTAAAATAAAGCTGCCTTCATAGATGGGGTATTTCTCTTCTGGGTAGGTTTTGGGTAGCGTGGCACTTTTGACTAGATCAGTGCTGACTGTGATTTCAGGTTTGCTCTCTGGAGGGTTTGGTTCGGCAGCATCGGGAGTTTTTGGACTAGAACAACCGGTCAATGAAAAGAGCAACAGAAGGGTCAATAGAGAAGTGATGAATCTTTTCATGTTCAAACCTCCTTCATTTATAGGATAAAAAAGAAAACAGATGACAAGAATAGTATAAAACATTTATAAAAAGTAAAAAAGATGCCGAAAGTCACAAATGCAGAGTGACTTTCGGCTATAGGTCATTAGAGTTTATCGGTATCGTTCAAATTGTTTTGCAAGGCAAAGACCGCGACCTGTGTCCGATCTTTTAAACCGGTGGATCCTAAAATTTTGGAAATTCGATTTTTGATGGAGCCTTCGGAATAATTCAGCTCGCTGCCGATTTCTTTGTTACTTTTACCTTCGACGAGGCAGTTGATAATATGCCGATCGACGTCATCGAAATTGTAGTAAGCATAAATGGTATCGACAGGAATTAGGTTTTGGCAAGACGAGTTTGGAGTTCGTAAGATCTGCTTTCGGAGAACTTGGGTGAAGGAGTCCTGCATCACAAACATGCCTTCGTGGATACAGCGCAGTGAGGTAATTAGCTGAGCGGGGGTGAGGTCTTTTAATAAATACGCATGCGCTCCAGATTGAATTGCTTGTAAGAGATCCGTTCCGTCCAGGTGATCGGTCAAAAGTACAATTTTAAAAGCAGGCATGTTGTTTTGATTTAGTTCAAGCAAACGATGGCAATCGGCTGCGAGCATTTTGTCACTGACTAGTACCAAATTAGGCTTGGTTGAGCGGCATATCTCGTAGAGCTCATTCGAATAAGCCGTAGCACCTACGAATTCCAAATCGGTTACATCGGAAAGAAAGATGATTAGCATTTCTCGTAATAACCGTTGTTCTTCAGCAATTACAATTCTGATCAAAGTGAACATCACCCTTCGAAGAATCTTCGTTATATAGATACGATAAAAGAGGGGTGAAAAAAGGGGTCGATTGCTCAAAATCAAAAAAATTTTTTTAAAGGGTTTTGTTAGGGTTATCGGTAATTAATGAAGAAGAATCAAGTTCAATAAATTTAAATTATGAGGGAGAGTAGAAATGAAATTCTTAAACTTTATACATGAAAGCCGCCAACAAATCGGTATTTTGAGTGCCGATGAAACAAAGGTTTTACCTGTAGCGAATTTGCTTAGTCACGAACGTTACTGCGATATGAACCGCTTCATCGAACAAGTCACGGCCGCCGAGATGGCTATCCTGTTGCAAGCTCAAGGGGATTCGCATGGAAAAGCTTTCAAACTTGAAGAAGTGACTTTTTTACCCCCCATCTTGCGACCGAAGCATGATATTATCTGTGTGGGTGTGAACTATGCGTCGCACAGGGCAGAAACGACGGGCACTTTGAGCTCGAATTTGGCAACCCAAGAGCGGCCGGTGTATTTTTCGAAGCGGACGACTCGGATTATTGGCCACGAAGAGGAAATTCAGGGCTTTTTCGAGCTTGATGCTGATTTGGATTATGAAGTAGAACTTGCGGTGATCATTGGCAAAGAGGGTCGGAACATTGTTCGCGAAGAGGTGGAAGATTATATTTTTGGCTATAGCATTTTCAATGATATCTCGTCGCGACGGTTGCAACGGGAGCATTTACAATGGTTTAAGGGCAAAAGTCTCGATACTTACAGTGTTCTAGGACCGGTGATTGTGCACAAGAGTGCTTTTGCCTATCCTCCGGAAGTTGAGATTGAATGTCGCGTCAATGGAGAAGTTCGACAACATTCTAATACGAACCTGCTGATTCACAATATTGCGACGATTATTTCGGACTTTTCACAAGGAATTACATTGGAGCCGGGGGACATTATTGCGACGGGGACACCATCGGGAGTGGGTATGGGGTTTAAGCCGCCTCGCTTCTTGAAGAAGGGCGACGTTGTGGAATGCGAAATCGCCGGCATTGGCATATTGCGCAATCGTATTGGATAATTACTGGATATTTCAAGGTTGGGGACTGTCCCCACCTTGAAATAGTTAATAATTGGAAGGAATGGGGAGGTGGGCGTGTGATTGATGTGATTCTTTTAAACGGGGGGTCGAGCTCCGGAAAGACGACGCTGGCTATCTATTTGCAAGATGCGTTGCCCGGTTCTTGGCTGCACTTCAGTATTGATGATTTGATCGACGCTCTACCCCAAGCGCTACTTGAGGACTCAGAGGGGATCTCATTTGGCACAGACGGTTTGGTAACACCCGGAAACGCTTTTCGTACTTTGGAAAGGGTCTGGATGCATGGACTTGCTGCCATGGCCAAACAAGGTGGCAAGTTGATCATCGATGACGTCTTTCTCAGCGGGGCAGAAGGGCAAAAACGATGGCAAGCCGCCCTGCAAGGCTTCAATGTACTGTGGGTAGGAGTTTATTGTGATGTGGAAGTTGCAAAGGCTCGTGAAGCAAAGCGGATAGACCGCGTTGCTGGTATGGCTGCTGCACAAGTTGATGTAGTGCATGAAGGTGTGAGGTACGATGTAAAAGTGGATACCTCCAACATGCCGATTGAGGAATGTGTGCGTTTGATTAAAGAAAGGTGTTGCTCTTGATCCGATACAAGAATCTTCAGGGTAATTCCGGAGTGCGTTCTTACGAATATGGCGAGAATTTTATCCGGGTTGAGTTCCTCTCAGGTGAAATATATTTATATACCTACGAAAGCGCCGGTTGGTCTAACATTGAACAAATGAAAGTCTTGGCAAAATTGGGGAAGGGCTTGAATACTTTTATCAACTACGCTGTCCAGACTCTCTATTACCGCCGAGAAAGATAATGCATTTCACGCTAGGGGTCTGACCCCTCGTGCGAAATTTGCCTAGCAAAAGCGACCGATGAGGGTTCATCGGTCGCTTTGGCTAAGTAAGAAGAAGAGGTGTTACTCTATGTCATCGATGCCGTAATGGAAGCCCATTTGTTCAATCTGTTGGTGTGTCAGGGCAATGGCGCTTTCAATGCTCAAATTCAGCAATTGCAAGTCCCCAAGCACCATCTCGGCATCGGTATTCTGAGTTTCTACCCTTGAGACATTTCCTTCCTGGTTGATTTCTAAGTAGATTCCCGGTTGCATGACGTAACTGACAGAAGTTTGATGATTTGCCACTACATACAAGCTCCCACTTAAAACGGTTAGTAAGAGCAGGGAGGACATGAACAAGTAGAATTGGATTTGAAGGGTGTTCAAAGAAGTTCCTCCTTTCGCTAGTTAAGCCGTTTGTTGAGTCTTAGGTTGGATTTATCTGGCTTGTTTTAATTCTCTTACAATTTCATGAATTGGTTGATTCGCGAAATCGGCAGGGTCTTTCCCCATTCTTTCTTTAATCATAGTGTAGATTCCGGGGTTCATGCCTTCAATTTCACGAGCGGCTTGAACCATCTTGTATCCTCGGGCTTCTTCATTTCTTCCGTTGGATTCGTTGATGATGTTTTCATCATCATCATGATCCTGTTCTTCTACATCCTCATCAAGTTCTTCTACATCTTCTTCATCATCTTCAACATCGTGGTGATTGCCATGGTTCTTTGGATTCTGATTCTCATAATGCAACTTTTCTAACTCGTTATAGAGCCGTTCCACCTTTTTGATGTCAATGGGATTATCCGTTACCAAAATATCATCGACCCCATAGGTGTACCCGAGTTCTTCCATATGTTGCACTGTAATGGCAATCGCTTCTTCGATTGTCATCTGCAGTAAATCAAGATCTCCCAAAACGGCTGTAGCTACCGTATTTAGAGTTTCTACTTTAGTAACAATTCCCGATTGATCCACAGTAAGTTGTATTCCGGGCTGCATCACATAACTTGTCGGTGCGGTTTCGGCAAAGGCATAGAGCCCTCCGCTAACGACAGTGATTAGTAAAATGGAAGCGACAATTGAAAATAGTTTTGATTTTAAGTTTTTCATGATTGGTTCCTCCTTGGGTAATTTTTGAGCTCTCTTGGAACTCTCATTATATACTTACGAAGGAGACGACCAAAAAAAAGGGGTCGCGATAAAAAAAAGTACCTGAGGTTTTAACCACAGGTACTTAACTCTAAAATCTCCGAGACGATTTGCTCTATGCTTTTACCGCTGACATCGATTTTATGGCTGTCCAAGTTTTCATAAAAGGGGAGTCGCGCAATGCTCCGTTCTAGAATATCATTTTGCCGCAAGCCTGTGTCAATATCCTTTTGCAACCGTTCACGCAAGTTCTCTGCATTGCTTACTAGCGAAAGATTGATTAAACGGCAGTTGCTTGTGTCTATCTGTTTGAGCAGGTTGTCGATGATCTCTTGCTGATGCATCACCCAGCAAAAGATGACATAGTCAAAAGCCGGACTTTGTAGGAAATTATTGAGCAGGGTAACGATGTTTAGCTGCACCAGGCGTTTGGTTTCCAGTGTGACGGTGAATGGATGCATGTCCCAACACCAATCGCCATCGAGAAAAACACTGCGATTTAAGCTACGTTTCAGCGCTTGCGAGATGGTTGTTTTGCCAATACCCATGGTTCCACCAATGAAATAAAGGGTTTTCATTCTAGATTGCTCCATTGAACCAGGCAAAATGGATGGCCGGCGGGGTCGATCATGACGGTCCATCGCTCTGAATATTGAGCTTCAGCTTTTTTCGCTCCACATGCAAGGGCGTGTTCTACGGCTTCGGATAAATTGGATACACCAAAATCGATATGAGCGCTAATTTGCTGTTGACCAGGAGCATTCGGCCAAACCGGGGGTACGTAATCTTCTGTTTGCTGAAAAACGATTAACGGGTATTCTGAATTGTTGCGCACATAGATCCACTCGGGGTCCTTGGCATGTTTTTGCCAACCTAAAAGGTGAGCATAGAAATCGGCTAAGCGATTGGAATCGGTGCTGTCGAGCACCACAGAGGAGAAACGAATTTTGAAACTGCTAGTGGGGGTGGTGGGTGTAGACATGATGAGACGCCCCTTTTTATTCATTTTTGTAAGAATACGGCAATTAGTTTGCTAATTCCTGCTATGCTTTTTGGACAATGAAGGAGTATCGTGTAAAAAAAAGAAATATAAAAGTAAGATTTATTGCAATTTCTAGGAAGATTTCAAGGAGAATTTCAAGCGGGGGACGTCACACGCTTTTTCGACAAAAGCGTTTACCCACCTTGAAAAATGGGAATTATATGGAAATGAGAGGAGCCGATGAGATGTCTATGCGCCGAGTTCTATTGTTGCTACTCACTTCAGCGCTATTCCTGGGTGTGACATTCGCCGCAGAAGAACCCACAACATTCTCTGACATCACAGGACACTGGGCTGAGATCAACATTCGTACACTGCAAGAACAGGGTGTGCTGCATGAGCGCATACCCGGCCTTTTTATGCCCAACGACCCGGTCACCCGAGCCGAGTTTGTTGACATGTTAGTCAAATCGTATCATCTGAACGCACCTCCACAACATACCTTTACCGATATATCTCGCCACTGGGCACAGGATTCAATCGCCACTGCGCACGTACTTGGGCTCGTCTTGGGAGAAAGCGAAACACGGTTTGCACCCGATAAATCCCTGACTCGGGAGCAAATGGTCACCCTCTTGATGCGTGCCGCTGAGGTAAAACAGGATGGAACCAGCACCCACTTTGCCGATGATGCAGCAATTTCAACATGGGCAAAAGCTGCAGTTTCAGCGGCAACTGAGCTACAATTGGTTCACGGATATCCTTCCGGTGAATTTGCTCCCCAAAACACAACGACTCGAGCCGAAGCCGTAGTCGTGCTGCAAAACACGGTCAACCTGATTCCTTACACATCGTATAACTCTGCGACCTACGATACCGCCGGAACCTATGGTCCCTCTGAAGGTCAAGACGCGGTTGGAGGCCGGGTAAACCTCAAAGCGAGTAACATCACCTTACAAAACACTCTAATCCATGGTGATTTAATCATTGATAAAGCGGTTGGAGAGGGACAAATCACATTGCGCAATGTCACCGTTCTGGGCAGCACCTATGTGCAAGGGGGCGGAACGAACTCGGTTTACTTCATTGACAGCCAATTGGGATTGGTCTACGTGCAAAAGGATGACAAACCGGTGCGGATTGTGGTAAGTGGCAGTAGTGAAATTCAGAAACTTCTTGCTGAATCCTCTGCAATTTTTGAAGAGGTCGATTTGACTGGCGCTGGTATATACGGCATTATTGCTACCCCCAAAGAGAACAGCACCCTTTTTCTACAGCTAAAAGGCATCCACCTAGAACGCTTGGACATTTATGCGGAAGGGGTTGAAATCATCACCGATGAAGAGACCTTGATCCAAAATTTTTACACTGACGCTGCTACCACAGTGCAAGGTACTGGCACAATTGAGTTCGCTCAAATCAATGCCAGTGGAGTTTTATTGAACAACAAACCCAACCAAATTGCTGTCAACGAGGGAATCGAAGATCCTTCATATCCGCCACCCCCTGTTATTGAAGAGGAGGTTTATTTGACCTATTTGACCTCTTTAGAGAATTTTGCTCTGTCCCCCCAAGTAGGCGTAGTGTTTCCTGCCGGGGTTTATCAGCCTACCGACGCTAGTGTGATCTATCAATGGTGGGTCTGCAATGAAATGGATGGTATATATCTACCCATAACCGGTGCTACCTCGTCTACCTACATGCCGGTCGTGACTGATGAAGGAATGTATCTCAAAGTTTCTGTGAGCGGCTATGGCAACTATGCCGGTTATGTCATCAGTAACCCCAGCGACCCAGTTGCAGCGGCTGACACCGGGTCAACTGAAGCTTAGAACTTGATTACATGTGATTAGTTCACCATTGAGCCAAACTCAAAGTAATGTAATAAGAATTCGCTAATAACGACCGATAATTAATCTTATCGGTCGCTCTACTTTTATCTTTCTATTCTGCTTCTCATGCTCACTCAAGACAATCTGATCCAAAACTATATCCGAGTCGCTGCATTCGTTGAACAGTCAAAACTACTGCCGTTTTTGCACTTAAGTGCAGAAGGTGTAAGTCGTTGAGTATTTCAGTCGCAACTACATTGAGTGGTACTACGTGGATTACTTGGCCTTTTTCATTAACCGATAATTCAATCCCCGGCTGTAAAACAAAACTAGAGGGGATTGCGATGTAGGTCGTCATTTTAAATCCTCCATTTCAAGCTAGAACTAGAAAGCTGTTTTTGCTCCTAAAACTCTTCTATCTATATATACGATGCAACCTTAAGAAAAAAAGGGGTCGCTTGAGAATTTTTCAAGGTGGGGACGTTCGCGTTTTCGCAACAAAAACGCTTACCCCACCTTGAAAAAAACCGCACCTCGTGCTTGTCAAGCGCGGGGTGCTGGTGTTATAATCGGAATATAAAGTAAGAAAATTAATCCGAGCAGGAGGTTCTACGATGCAGCCTTATGAGATTTACCAAGAATGGTTACAAAGTCCGTATTTCGATGATGCCACCAAAGACGAGTTGCGCAGTATTGCTAACGATCCAACAGAAATCGAAGATCGTTTCTTCCGCGAGTTAACTTTTGGTACTGGTGGAATTCGCGGAGTTTTAGGTGCTGGGACTAATCGCATGAACTCTTATGTTGTACGAAAGGCAACCCAAGGTATCGCTGAGTACATTTTATCGCTTGGTGCTGACTTTGCTGCTCGTGGTGTGGTAGTTGCCTATGATAACCGTCATAAATCCGAGGAATTTTCACAAGAGACTGCCTGTGTTTTAGCAGCCAATGGGATTCCGGTTTATTTGTTTCAAAGCTTGCGTCCCGTGCCTCAACTCTCGTTTACGGTTCGACATTTGCAGGCCTGTGCCGGAATCATGATCACGGCTAGCCATAACCCCGCAGAATACAATGGTTACAAAGTCTACTGGCAAGACGGTGCTCAAATTGCCAATGAGCAAGCCAATGCAATTATTAGAGCGATTGAGCGCGTCCCCGGTTATGATTCGGTGGGTGTTTGCTCTTTAGACCAAGGAGGTAAGCAGGGTTTAATCCGTTGGTTGGATGAGCGTGCAGATGAAGCGTATTATGCCGAGGTGTTGAAGCTATCGGTTTTTCCCACCGAAATTGCGCCAATTGCTAAGAATTACCCCATTGTTTATACACCTTTACACGGTACCGGGAATCTACCCGTACGGCATGTTTTACAGGAATTGGGTTTTACGTCTGTTCATATAGTGGCGGAACAGGAGAGGCCCGACGGGGCGTTTCCTACGGTTAGCTCACCGAATCCGGAAGATCCTCTTGCGTTTAACATGGCCTTGCAACTCGCTAAACAGCATGAAGCTGCGCTGATTATAGCTACCGACCCCGATTGTGACCGTTTGGGGGTGATGGTGCGTGATGACCAAGGGGAGTATAGAATGCTAACAGGCAACCAGACCGGTGCGTTATTGACCCACTATTTGTTAAGCGGTAAGCAAATAACAACTGGTTTGCCTGAAAATGGGGCATTGATCACGACGATTGTTACCGGTGACTTGGGTCCGCAGATCGCTCGGAAATATGGTGTTAAAAGTTTGAAAACATTGACCGGATTCAAATATATTGGCGAAAAGATTCGTGAATTCGAGGAAACCGGAGCTTATTCTTATCTTTTTGGCTATGAAGAAAGCTATGGTTACTTGGCTGGAACCCATGCGCGAGATAAAGATGGTGTTGTTGCAGCAATGTTGGTCTGCGAAATGGCTGCTTATTATGCCGGGCAGAGCAAGAATCTGCTTCAAGTGCTACAAGAACTTTATGCAGAGCACGGTTGTTACATAGAAGAGACTCGTTCCATCACCTTGAAAGGGAAGAGCGGGATGGAAAAAATTGCGCTGGTGATGAACACTCTACGCATGAATTCACCTGCTGTTGTTGGTGGGCTGGCTGTAAAAACAATCGAAGACTATTTAACAAGTAAGGTGTATGAGTTTTCTTTTGTTGAATCAGAGCAATCCAAAGAGCAGAATCAAAAAGCTGCTTGGATTGCATGCGAGGAAATTGATTTACCCAAAGAAAATGTCATCAAACTTTTGTTGGACCAGGGGTCATGGGTATGCGTGCGGCCTTCTGGTACAGAACCTAAGTTGAAAGTGTATGTTGGGATCAAAGGCAGCTGCCAGGATAATGCGAATGAGGTTTTAATAAAGGTCCGGGAATTCATGTTAGAGTTGGTGGAGCAGATGATTCAAGACTAAATTGATGAGGGGCACATTCCAGTCATGAAGATGACAATGTTTATTTCAGAACGGAGTTTTAGAGGTAATCGAACAGAAAAAAGCCAATTCTACTTTCTTGAACAAAGTAGAGTGGCTTTTCTCTGTTGTTGAGGTTCTTGGATTCTTGGGGACGGTTCTCTCACAGCAAAATATACCAATTATATGGGAGGATCGTGAAGGAGAGAACCGTCCCCAACCTAAGTCTATAAATAATGTGGGGTTTTAGGGGTTAAGATTTCTGCACCTTTTTCGGTAATCAGGATCATATCTTCAATATTAAAGCCGTTGTATTCGGTGATATAGAAAGGCGCTTCAACAGCTAAAATCATGCCTGGAACCAGTTTTCTGTGGTTATTAGGACTGATGTATGGGTCTTCGGCTGTGGCTGGTCCTAGGCTAATGCTATGACCCATATGTCCGCGCACATACTTAGGGAATTTTTCTTTTACGTATTCGTAACCGATGGAAAAGAGTTCGTGAAAGGACAGTCCGGGTTTAGCAGAGGCTATCATCTTCCTTTGTGCCTCGAATAAGCGATCTTTTAAGGCATATAGTTCAGCATCAGCACCATCCATGACCCAAGTTCGCGAGGTATCGGTGGTGTAAAATTTGAATTCTGCATTGACCCCGGCATCGAATTTTATAACTTCTCCAGGTTGAACAATCTTGTTGGTTGGTAGTGTTAATCGGGATGAATTCGAACCTGCAGAAAACATGGACCAGGCACTTGGAACACAAACCCCACTTGCAAGAGCGTGTTTACGAAAACATTCGACTAATTCACGTTCCGAAACACCGATTCGTGCAATTTTACTGACTTGAAGAAACGCATGATCTGCAGCAGAGCAGAGGGTGCGGAAAATTGCAATCTCATCTGGATCTTTCACGCTTCGCATTTCAATGAGCAAATCAGAAATGTCATAAAACTCTGCTTCGGGAAACATTTGCTTTACTTGCTGAAAATAGGAAACAGGAGTATACGCCATTTCGATGCCTACTTTTTTAGAGTTGAGGTCGAGTGCGTCCAAGAATTTATGTAAAACATCAAAAGAAGTTAGTCGTGGGGTTGAAATCTTTTCTTCGCTCCTTAAAAGCTCATCTCGCGTTCCTGCACCTACCCATGTGTCATATTTCTCAATATAGTAATTTTCTGTGGCGGCAAGTCGGAAGCTGGGTTCTTCAAAGTCCATGGTAGTAATGTGAACCGGTGTCTTTGAGTCTGCCGATATTACTGCTAAGGAAAAACCCGGAGTGCGAGAGACGGATAGTTGATGTCCGCTTAACCCTGTTAAATAAAAGAAGTTTTCTGGTGATAATACAATAGCACCATCGAGGCCATATTTGGTTAATACCTCTTTGAACCTTTTGCTTTTAGGGATGAAGTCCATGATGAGCACTCCTTTATTTGCTGAGTAAACAATAGCATCAATCAATTATAACGGGTGATCTATGGGTTGTAAAGTTTGAGGAGATGATCTTTTCAACAGGAATTTTTGAATCAGAAAGCGAATAATATAGTTGATTACGCTCTGAAAGGATGAATGAGTTGAATGTTTTATTCTCAAAGATGAAAGAAGTCTTGAGTGCGGTGCTTCCAATTACGATCATCGTGGTCCTGTTGCACTTTACACTCACCCCTTTGTCACAGGATGTGTTCCTTCGTTTTATAATAGGTGCACTGCTGATCATCTTTGGTCTTACCATTTTTTTATTTGGGGTTGATATCGGAATTTCTCCCATTGGTAATGCCTTGGGGAAAGGGATCGCTAGGAGTAATAAGGTTTTGATTGTCATCATTGCCGGAC
Organism: uncultured Eubacteriales bacterium; assembly: GCA_964425745.1. Classification (GTDB taxonomy): domain Bacteria; phylum Bacillota; class JAAYKD01; order JAAYKD01; family JAAYKD01; genus CALCNS01. Next base: position 62,058 of record CAYRNW010000001.1, read on the forward strand.
TATTCTTAGGATTTTTCATCTCTATTGCTGAACCCGATTTGCATATTTTGGCAGAACAGGTTTCGCAAATCACAGGAGGCGGCTTAACAAAATTGGATTTAGTCATGGTCGTTTCCTTGGGAGTAGCCGCTTTAGTTGCATTTGGTTTGATCCGTATTGTCTTTAACTTTCCTTTATATAAACTTCTAACAATTATGTATTTGACGATTTTTGGCTTGTCCCTATTTGTTTCTTCCGATTCATTAGCCATTGCCTTCGATTCCTCGGGTGCCACAACCGGTGCTATGACAGTACCGTTTATTTTGGCGTTGTCAGTAGGTGTATCAAAGCTTAAAAAAGACAGCAAGGCCTCGGAAAAAGATAGCTTTGGGCTGGTGGCCATTGCTTCAGGTGGCGCGATCTTGGGTGTGTTGCTGATGAGTGTTTTTCGTAATTCGAGGGTTGATCCCGTTCAAACCGGATCTCTTCCTCCTTCTACTGTTTATCAAGGTATAACGGCTCCTTTTTTAACGAAACTTCCAATTGTGAGCGGGGAAGTCATGCTATCACTTCTCCCTATCCTTATCATTTTCTTGACTTATCAAGTTTTTTCTTTAAGGTTACCCCTTCGTCAATTAAGGCATATCATGTTTGGTCTGGTTTTTACTCTAGTCGGACTGATTCTCTTTTTATTAGGTGTCAATGCCGGCTTTATGGAAGTGGGTCGCATTGTGGGAGCTCAATTAGCTGCCATGCATCCGGCCTATGTGGTGATTGCTGGCTTTGTATTGGGAAGTGTGACAATTCTAGCAGAACCGGCAGTTAGTGTTTTAACGCATCAAATAGAAGACGTTACCACAGGTTATGTCAAACGATCTGTTGTTTTAGCAGCTTTGGCGCTGGGTGTGGGAGTCGCTGTGGCTTTATCGGTGTTACGCATTCTCATTCCAAATCTCCAATTGTGGCATTTTCTCTTACCGGGTTATGCTTTTTCGATACTGCTCATGTATTTTGTGCCAAAATTGTTCGTAGGTATTGCGTTCGATTCCGGGGGCGTGGCATCGGGACCGATGACGGCCAGTTTCATCTTAGCGTTCTCACAAGGAGTAGCAAGTGCCATAGAAGGAGCCAATGTGATGACCGATGGCTTTGGTGTAATTGCTATGGTTGCCATGGCACCCTTGATTACCTTACAAATATTGGGTATGGTTTTCCGAGCCAAATCCGGAAAGGCAGGAATTTCTTCATGAGTATAGATTTTGAGAAAAGTGTTGAATTGATTAATGTGATTGTCAATCACGGTGAAGGTAGCAAAGTGGTTAAAATGGCAAAACAACTCGGGTTGCCGGGAGGAACCATGCTTTATGCAAAGGGTACTGCACGCAATACAGTTTGGGATTTTATGGGGTTGGCCGATGTACGAAAAGAAATCGTGCTCATGGTGGCTGAAAAAGAGATAGCATACAAAGCCCTCGATGAAATAGCTCGATCTATGAATTTTGGCAAACCAAATCGAGGGATTGCTTATAGTACGACAATTTGTGCAGTGTTAGGCACAAAGAGTTGTGCGTTTGATCAGATAACGCAAGAAAGAGGAGATACTGAGATGGTGTATCAAGCAATAACGATCATTGTAGATAAAGGTAAAGCGGAATTGGTGATCGACGCCGCCGAGAAAGCCGGCTCAAAGGGTGGAACCGTGATCAATGGGAGAGGTTCGGGAACCCATGAAACAGCGCGTTTATTTGCAATGGATATTGAACCGGAAAAGGAAATAGTATTGATTTTGGCCGAACAAGAAAAGACAGATAGTATTGTTGCATCGATTCGTGAGTCTTTACAGATCGATCTACCTGGGAATGGAATCATTTATGTTCAACCGGTTAATCGAACCTATGGGTTGGTTAAATAAGAATTATTTTTAAGAAGGAATCAAACCAGACAAAAGCGAATGAAATGGAATTAAGTTTTTAAGAGGTGTCACAGTGAAAAAGTGGTTGGTTGTTGCCATGGTTTTGGTCCTCGCCGTAGGTCCTCTTTTCCGTGGGCTGTTTTTTGCGTATGAAATGTTCTTTTCATTTGCGGTGTTAGCTTTCTTAGGAGGCGCTTACTTATTTTTAAAGTGGCGTGACCAAGAGGCTCTTTTGCTGCGCCATAGCACTTTTTACTGTGGACTTGGATTGTTGGCAGCGTATTTGCTATCTTTTTTCACTTCGGTCAATCTGAGAGGCAATCTTGAAGCTGTAATGCAATTAATAGTTTATTTACTAATTTTCGTGGTGCTGTTTGATTATTTCCGAGAGCATAAAGAACAGATCTCAACCTACTTTTTTGTTCCTCTCACTATGGGAGGTCTGATTTCAGCACTATTGGGGATTGCAGGATACACGAGATTCTTCACAGGGGACTGGGCGACGATTAACAGTTCTCGTATCCATTCCACCTTACAATATGCCAATACGGCCGCCGTTTACTTTTTGTTGATTACTCTATTATTAATTGCTTTAATCATCAACACCAAGAAGTTATGGGTAAAAGCGATGTTGGCCGGTGTAGGGCATGTTTTGCTCATGGCATTGTTTTTCACAAGCTCCCGAGGGGTTTTTCTGGTTTTCCCACCGCTGGTTTTTTTAGTTTTATTTTTGGTGATGCCCAATGGGGCACGTTTTCCAAGCTTTCTAACTGTTATTTCCCTCATGGCTCCCATGGTATTGACCTTACAAAAGTTCAATGTCGCCGCTCAAGCGGGTGCTTTAGCTACGACGTTTGAATGGTTAATAATCGGGGCTGTTTTAGCTGCTGGTCTCATGGTGGCATTTGGTGCTTTCTTGAGACTTCAGTTCAGTACGACGACCAAGTATATGATGTTAGCATTGACCGGAATCGTCGTAATTCTGGTAGGGGTTATGAAAGGGCCTGTCATTGGAGAAGCGGTGAAGCAATTTATAATAACTAATATTCCTCAAAATGTATTAAACCGGATGCAAGATATTAATTTAGAGACGAATTCGGTTGTGATGCGCTTTGAGTTTTACAAAGAAGCCTGGACCTTGATCCAACGCCAATGGTGGCTGGGCTATGGTGGGGGAGGCTTTGCATCGTTGTATCAAAGTGTGCAAAAACTCTATTATGCTGCTAAATTGGTTCATAATCATTATCTCCAGGTTTTTGTGGAATCGGGGATTCTCGGCATCATCAGTTTTATAGGGTTGGTGCTTGTATCTGCGGCTTCCATGTTTTATGGCAGACTTCGCCAACTTGATTTAAAACACAGGGTTGAGTCGGCTGCGGTTTTATCGGCTTTTCTGGCTTTGGCGGTACATTCTGCCATTGATTTCAACTTAAGTTTTAGCTCCATGGGGTATTTGCTCTGGGGTATGATCGCCATTGGAGCAGCTTATGGAGTTTCGGCTTCCAAAAATGTGCAGCCTCTGGTTTTACCTAAAACTTCTATTCAATGGGCGAGCTTAGCGCTGATTGCCGTAGTTGGCTTAGCCAGTGTCTCGTTTAGTTTGGCAGGGTATCAAATGGATGTCGGTTCCAAAGCAAAGAAGCAGATAGTTGCGGTGCAAGCGATCACAGCATATGAAAAAGCTTCGATGTATGACCCTTTAAATGCGGGACCTAAAGCCGAATTGGCAGACCTCTATGCCTGGATGGCCTATACCAGTGATTTGAAAGCTGAAAAAGATGAATGGTTAGAAAAAGCAGTGCGTTTCGGAGAAAGAGCGATTCAGTTGGACCGGTATTATCCTTATTACAATAGAATCATGACAAAAGTTTACTTTCAGGTAGGGATGAACGTGAAGGCTGCTGAACAAGCATTATTCTTGGTTGAAGTTCAACCCCTAGTAAAAGCTAATTACGAATTTGTAGTAAAGGGCTATGTAGAAGGGGGATTACAACTACTCCGAGAAGGAAAAGTGGAGCAAGCTCGTCAATATTTTAAAAACAGCATTGCTCTCATGAAGGATGAATCCTTGCAAAAGAACAAAATAATCACTTTCTATGCCGGAAAATCAGCACTAATTATGGGTTCTTTTGAAGATGCTGAAACCTGGTTGACGGAAGCAAGAAGTGAGTCCTTAGAACTAAAAATGGAAGTTGATCGGTTATTATATTTATTAAACCAACAAACCGGCAGAGATATTGAAAATGAGAAGTATCAAGGATTATTATGGATGGGTTATGTTGAAGTAACACCGGTTTATAAGGAGATAAAAGGGATTTTAGAATCCGGTATATTACGAGACTGAACCTTTTGTAACTAATTTGAAATCGCATTATGTTTGACATGGGAGCAGTAGCGTTTTACAATAGTAGAGGGGGAGTGTTTATGAAAAAGGCAGTGACTTTTCTCATCCTTATTTTGCTGGGGAGTTTTCTGGTTGTATCTCCGTTACATGCTAAAGAGTATCAACCACAATTTGAAAGCGAAGCAGAAGTTCTAAAAGAATTGGGCTTGTTTAAAGGTACCGAACAAGGATTTGAGTTGGAAAGACAACCCACCCGTTTGGAAGCTTTGATGATGTTACTGCGCATGCTCGGATTGGAAGAGGAAGCGAAAGCGGAAACCTCGGCTATCCCGTTTCAAGATGTTAATGACTGGTGGAAACCCTATGTGGCTTATGCATATAAGAATAAACTCACATTAGGGGTTTCTAAGACAGAGTTCGGATCAACATCGCTTGCCAGCGAGCAAATGTTTGTGACGTTTGTCTTGCGATCTCTTGGATATTCAGATTCTAAAGAAGGGGCAGCCGATTTTACCTATGACAAAGCCGTTGAAAAGGCTTTAGAGACCGGATTACTGACTGAGGATTATTTACAAAACAAACCGGATGAACTGATGCGAGACGGTTGCGTGGCCATTTCTACTCAGGCTTTGAAAACCAATATGAAGGATAAAGATGAGATTTTACTGAGCAAGCTCTTAGACAGCGGTGTTGTAGATGAAACCAAAGCGAAGAAATTGTTATCAGACGCAGAATACTATGCCGTTTTAGCAGCAAAGGCCTATAAAAAGAGGCAAGTTAGTGAAGCTGAGGAGTATTATTTAAAGGCTGTAGAGCTTGATCCCACACAAGCAAAATACTATGCAGGGTTAGCTGAGATTTACCAATGGATGGCGAAAACCTGTAAAACCAATGCTGAGCAAGAGGGTTGGATAAGCAAGCAAAGAAATGCCGCAGAACGTGCTGTTACATTGTCACCCGGAAGGGCTGATTATGTAGAAATCTTCATGAGTTTACTTTTTGACCTTGAAGACTATGAAAAGGGTTTAGAGCAGGCAGAAGTTTATTTAACATTGGTAAAAAAGAAAGAAGACGCCTATGAATGGTTAGCAAGAGGATATAATGAACAGGGCCTCGAATTGATCAAAGAAGGTTTGGTTGAAGAAGGAAAGACACTGCTTGAGAAGTCTATTGATTTGCTTGAGGATAAGACTTTAGCAAAGAATAAGACGATTATGTTTTATGCTGGAAAATCGCATTTGGCTTTTGGGGAGTATGAAACAGCTGAACACTTAATCCGATCCGCGAGAAATCAGCAGGATTTAAAAAGCCACAGTGACTGGTTGCTCTATTTGATTAATGAGCAGACTGGAAGAGATACTGAAAACGAAAAATATGTTGGGGTTCTTTGGATGGGCAGTGTAATTACGAATCCTAAAACCAATACCGTCTACTTAGAGATGAAAGAAATTCTCAATAGCAAGGTTTTAGCATAATTTTGTTAAAAGATGGTAAAGTCTAGAGGGAACTGTAGAGTAAATAAGAATCAATATCAAAAATCGATAAAATATCTGTTGACTTTCCCCTTGTGGGGGGTTATAATAAAACAAAATATAAGGAGATGAAAATTATGAAAAAAGCAATTCTATTTGTTATGGTGGCGGTTCTCGTGTTTTCCCAGATGAGTGTATTTGCAACAACAGTTCCGGGCACTGTGTATTCCGATGAAACAGCCGCTGGAGCTACTAAACCGGTCGTTGAGATTGCTGCTGAACTCGAACAAGCTGGTGTTCAAGATATTGAACCCACCGATTGGTTTGCTGGTTCTGTAACAGTATTGATTGAAGAAGGACTCATGACCCCCGATGAAAACGGTAATTTCAATGCTCAAGCTACTTTAGACACTGGCACTGGTGTTGCAGTTTTTGCTAAAGTTTTAGGCATTGCAGAAGCTAATGACACTCCTGAAGAAGCTTTACAAAAAGCTCAAGAAGCAGGTTTAGTTGAAGAAACTGCTACCCAAGAAGAAGATCTTTCTCGTTTAGGCGTTGCCAAAATGTTATCAAAAGCTCTCGGTTTAACCATTACTCCTGTTACAAGCCGTGTTGGCTTCCCCTTCAATGAATTCGATAACTTAACCCCCGAAGAGCGTGGAATTTTGAAAGTTCTCTTTGAAAGAGGGATTTTCAGAGGATTCCCCAATGGTTCTTTCCAACCGAGTGGCACATTAACGAAAGCTCAAATCGCTCTGCTTGTTGACCGTCTCTTATCTCGATAAGCATCAATAACCCAAAAAACCTCGGGCTAACCCCGAGGTTTTTTTATGTTCTTTTTGACTTGGGGACGGTTCTCTGCCTTCGATAAATACCATTTAAAAGGAAAAAACCAGTGGCAGAGAACCGTCCCCAAGTTAACCCAAATCAATAAAGGAAAAGCGAAACAATTCAGAGAAATAGGGTTATAACACTTTAATATTAGGAGGCTCTATATGAAATCCCTGCAGATACAAACTTCCTATTTGCCAGCAGAGTTGCAACAATTGCTCCATGGACCATTGAGCTCTGATATGCTGCGCTGCCATGATTTGATTCACCAAGGTGGAGGAGAAGGCTCAGACTATTTAGGTTGGGTAGATAAACCAATATCACCAGATTTTATGGAGATTGAACTGATTCAATCTACAGCAGAAGCACTACGTTCTCATTCTGAAGTGCTCATCGTGATTGGTATTGGTGGATCCTACTTAGGAGCACGAGCTGCCATTGAAATGCTAAATCCTTCACTTTCATCCAATGTTTTTTTTGCTGGACATCATTTAAGTGGAACTTATTTGAAACAACTGATCCAAGAAATCGGGGATCGTGATGTGAGCTTAAATGTAATCTCAAAATCCGGGACGACCACGGAACCAGCTTTAGCTTTTCGCTTTTTGCGCCAATATATGCTTCAACGCTATGGAAAAGAAGAAACAAAAAGACGAATTGTAATCACGACGGATCTTGAAAAAGGTGCCTTACGTGAAATGGCAAGACGTGAAGGATATGCTAGTTTTACAGTTCCTTCCGATATTGGAGGTCGCTACTCCGTCTTAACACCGGTGGGTTTGCTACCTATGGCTTTTGCAGGAATCGACATAAACCAGGTTTTTCAGGGTGCCAATAAATCATATTACGAATGCAGTACTTTAGATTTAAGTGAAAACCCTGCCTACAGCTATGCTTTCAGCCGACAATGGATGATGCAACAAGGCAAGCAAATCGAACTGCTGGTTCAGTACGACCCTAAACTCTTTTATCTTACTGAGTGGTGGAAGCAATTGTTTGGAGAAAGTGAAGGTAAACAAGGGAAAGGTCTTTTCCCCGCCAATCTTAGTTTCACCACGGATCTTCATTCCATGGGCCAATACATTCAGCAAGGCCCACGCCATCTGTTTGAGACCGTTCTTTTCGTTGAAGATCCGGAGAATGACTTTGAAATCACTGGAACCGGAGAAGAAGGGGATGGCCTGCAGTACCTCGAGGGGAAAACTATGAGTTTCGTCAATCGCATGGCTATGGAAGGGACTCTTCAGGCTCACGCGGACGGTGGAGTACCAAGTATTATTCTACATATTGCGAAACTCAATGCCTTTTCGTTTGGCTATTTGGTCTATTTCTTTATGAAAGCTTGTGCAATGAGTGCTTATCTTTTAGATGTCAATCCTTTTGACCAACCGGGAGTGGAAGCTTATAAACAAAATATGTTCCGATTATTAGGAAAACTGAACTAATTTTTGTCGATGTTTGTTAGTTGCTTGCTTGTTATAAAAACATATGCTAAAATAGTTTTTAATCGTCAACTGAAGTTGGCAGTTTATCAAAAATTTTGGAAAATCAATACCACGAAGGAAAACGCTTGCCCAAGGCAGGCATCTTTGTGGTATTTTTTATGAGGAGGAACATTTCGTGCAAAAGAATTCAACAAAGAAGATGGTTTATGCAGGTCTGCTTTTAGCTTTAGGTTTAGTGCTGCCATTTCTGACTGCTCAAATTCCGAGCATTGGCAGTATGTTGTTACCCATGCACCTGCCGGTTTTGCTGACAGGTTTCATTTGTGGTTGGCCGTATGGATTGATTGTTGGTTTTATTACCCCGATTTTACGAAGTCTCATGTTCGGTATGCCACCGATGTTTCCGGTTGCCATTGCCATGGCCTTTGAATTAGCCACCTATGGCGCGTTGACTGGTTTCATCTATGGTTTACTCCCAAAGAAACCTTGGTCTGTTTATATTGCCTTGCTTAGCGCGATGTTGGGGGGAAGAATCGTTTGGGGAAGTGCAATGTATCTGTTGCTTGCCAGCCGTGGTGGTGCCTTTACCTGGCCCGCGTTTATGGCAGGTGCTTTTATCAACGCGATTCCTGGAATTATTTTACAAATCGTGTTGATCCCAATTCTGGTTTTGGCTTTAGAAAAAGCCGGTTTTATTACCAAGGAAGCCTAAGATGAGACATACGAGCCTTGAAGAACTTTACAATACACTCGATCACTTGCTCGAAAGCAAGGATCGTGTGCTCGTTGCTATAGATGGTTACAGTGGTTCAGGGAAGAGCTCTCTGGCCGAAATGATTCAACAAAGAACTGATTGCAATCTCTTTCATATGGACGACTTTTTTCTTCAGGAGCACCAGCGAACTCCAGAGAGGTTGCTTGAACCCGGTGGTAATGTCGATTACGAAAGGTTCTTAAACGAAGTATTATTGCCTTTATCGGAAGGCAGGGCTTTTGAGTATCGTATTTTTGACTGCCAAAGCATGGCTTTTACCGATACAGTAAGAATTCAAGCAAAACGGCTTAATATCATCGAGGGTTCTTATAGTCACCATCCAAGCTTTAAATCGTATTACGACCTAGCAATTTTTCTGAATATCACACCCGAAGAACAAAGTCAACGAATTCTTCAACGTAATGGTCCATTCATGCATCAGCGTTTTCTCAAGGAATGGATTCCTTTGGAAAATCATTATTTCGAAACTTTAAAAATAAAAGAGAATAGCGATTTTGTTTTATCACTCTGATTTTAATTAGAGTGATTTTTTTGTAATTTAAGCAGGATTTCATCTTCCATTCAAGAAGTACTTTGTAAACAAAGAAAAGAGGAGGGAGCTCTATGGAAACCAGGCCCTACATAGCATGGTCGTTACTCGAGGATTTTATGACCTCGGCATTTGTGAAATTGGGTGTCCCTTATGAGGACGCTAAGATTTGCTCCGATGTTCTCATGGAAAGTGATCGGCGAGGGATTGAAAGCCACGGTAGCAATCGCTTCAAACCGATTTATGTCGACCGGATCTTAGCTGGGATACAGCAGCCCAAAACCAAATTTGAAGTCCTTCGTGAAACTCCAACAACTGCTGTCGTCGACGGTCACGATGGCATGGGTATGGTGGTCGGAGTCAAATCAATGGAAATTGCCATAGCAAAAGCCAAGCAATACGGCATGGGAATGGTCGCTGCTCGAAATTCTACGCATTATGGTATTGCTGGGTATTATGCCACCATGGCGACGAAAGCGAACATGATTGGTTTAACCGGCACCAACGTAAGGCCATCCATTGCTCCAACATTTGGCGTAGAAAACATGCTGGGGACGAATCCTTTGACTTTTGGTCTACCTACCGATGAAGAATTTCCTTTTGTTTTGGATTGCGCTACCAGTATCACGCAGCGTGGAAAAATCGAAGTCTATGCTAAAAAAGGCGCACCAACACCTGCAGGAATGGTCATTGGAGAAGATGGTACTGCCCTAACCGATAGTGATAAAATATTGAGAGATCTCCTTGCCGGAAAGGCTGCTTTCGCACCTCTGGGGGGCATAGGAGAGGAGTTAGCGGGCTACAAGGGGTATGGATATGCAACAGTCGTAGAAATCCTCTCAGCGGCGTTACAGGCCGGTAATTTCCTGAAAATGCTCAGCGGTATTGGAGAGCAAGGGGAGAAGCTGCCCTATCATTTGGGACACTTCTTTCTTGCGATTGACACTGAAGCCTTCATGGGAGCAGACTCGTTTAAGAAAACAGCCGGTGAGATTTTGCGTGAATTGAGAGCATCGAAGAAAGCACCCGGGGAAGAGCGAATTTATACGGCTGGTGAAAAAGAATGGCTCGCCTGGCAGGAACGAAAAAGCCTAGGCGTACCTATTGGCGATGCTGTGCAACAGGAGTTTGCTGCAGTTCGGGACCTGTTGCATTTACCCCATCGCTTCCCATGGGAATAAACGTTGGTTAACGCTGGGGAACGTTGGGGACGGTTCTCTCCCTTGAAAAATTACCAGTATTATGTAAAATAGCAGCAGGAGAGAACCGTCCCCAAGAAGTTACCAAGAAATTATCAAAAAAATTAATTGTTGTTTAGGTAGGAATTTAGTGGTTAGGATCCGAATATAACAGGGCTAAGATTTAAATAAACAAAAAGGCGGGGTATGAATGAGTCAATCTTTTAGAGAGAACCAGAATTCAAGTTATCCCGCTGTGGAATACCCAAGTTTAACAGCTGAAACCATCGAAGAAAATCACCTTCCATGGGCTCAAATCATCTTAGATGATTCTGATTTTACCGATTCTCCTCCCACCGGAGACCAGATCTTGCAACATGTGATCGATTCCTATGAAGCGCTACCCTATATTTTAAGCCCTACAGAGCGTTTAATGTTAAAGACCAACGTGATTTCGAATCACTTTACCCATGTTTTGAATTTACCGCCCATGCCACGTGCTGAAGCAGAACCGGGAGAATGGGTGCTCTGGGCAGAGACGAATCGTAAGCTCACCGAAAAAGCAGCTCGAGACATTCCGGACCGCCAATTAGGGTTGCGTTTTGCTTCGGTCATGATTCCTTACAACGAAGCCACGGCAGATTATTATGAAGCACGTATCACAGAACGTCAAAAACTCATGCAATCCTATGAAAGTTACTGCAGCAAACATAATGTTGACATCAAAGCGGAATCTTTAGATTATGCGACGGTGATTTGGCTCGACATGGAATGTTCAACCGGATATATGACTTGGCGCAATGCCAGTGAGGCGCTCATGCACGATGTTGTATTGTGGCAGAAAATTACTCGAGAAGACGTTGCCAAACAAAGCCCGCGCTACCACGCTTATATTGCAGCAAAATTATCGCGTGCGATTAATCGCTAAAGGAGAAAATAAATGTGAATCTTAATTGATTGGATCTCACGGTTGTGGGACAAAATTACCGGCAAAAACCAAGAAAAACCAGAAGCTTAAATATTTTGAATCAGAGAGCAATCTCTGATTCTCTTTATGTGGGGAGTTCTCACTCTAACAGACCTTCAGGAAGAAGAAATATCCTCAATTACCCGCGTCTAGACCAGAGCGAAATTAACATATCAAAGAATTGGATTACGGGAAATTATCAGGATGTTGTGTTTATTTCCTTGGGAGACCGCCCAGAATTACAAGATGTTGTGGAACCTGTTAAAATTTGTTTAAAAGCTTGCAGGAATTCTTCTACGATATCAAGAAATAGAACATAATATTAGCAAATGAAATGGTAATCGGTTCTGTTCAGTACCATAAATTTTGAGACTGAAGGAGTGGTTGTAATGTTGGAAGCCAAGTTCGATATGAATGAAATTACCAAAATAAAAGTTGTAGGCGTGGGCGGCGGTGGCAGTAATGCCGTTGATCGCATGATATCCGCTGGCTTGAAAGGCGTTGAATTCATTGCCATCAATACCGATGGACAGGTGTTGTCACACTCTCTCGCGGACCAAAAGCTGCAAATCGGCCTTAAGCTGACCAAGGGGCAGGGAGCGGGTGGTAATCCACAAATTGGATTTCAAGCTGCCGAAGAAAGCCGAGAGGAACTTGAACGTGTACTAAAAGGGGCCGACATGGTCTTTATTACCGCGGGCATGGGCGGAGGTACCGGAACCGGTGCAGCCTCTGTCGTCGCAGAAGTAGCAAAAGATTTAGGCGCTTTGACGGTAGCGGTGGTCACCAAACCCTTTGGTTTTGAGGGACGCAAACGATCTGCTCAAGCCGATGGTGGTATTGAACGTTTAAGAGAAAAAGTAGACTCTTTGATTACGATTCCTAACGAACGTCTTACGAAAGTAATCGACAAAAAAACCTCGTTGCTCGACGCCTTTAAAATGGTCGATGAAATCCTTCGCCAAGGAGTACAGGGAATTTCCGAATTGATCATCGTACCGGCCATCATCAACCTTGACTTTGCTGACGTCCAATCCATCATGAAAGATTCCGGTTCGGCAATCATGGGTATTGGTTATGGGCAAGGCGATGGCAGAGCAGTTCAAGCAGCTAAAATGGCAATTTCGTCTCCCTTGTTGGAAATGTCTATTGAAGGAGCACGCGGTGTATTACTCGATATCGCCGGTGGTCCCGATTTTACCCTTTATGAAACCGATGAAGCCGCGGCTATTATTGCAGAAGCGGTTGACCCCGATTGCAACATCATATGGGGGGCTCGCATCGAGGATAAACTAAAAGATCAAGTACGAATCACTGTAGTAGCAACCGGTTTTGAACAAAAAGTCAAAAATCCGTATTTTGATAAATCCGGAAAAGTGGAATTTCACACCGAAAAAGAACGTGTCACCATGCGCGCTGAAGGGCGACCCGTCGAACAAAAATTCGGATTAAATGTTCCTCCTTTCTTGCAAAAGAAAGATCAAGAACCGGAAACGAAACCGCAAGAACCCACGGAGCCTTCAAAAGAAGAACCCGTTTAGCTCGACTTTCGCCCTGTGTCTTTCATCGGACACGGGGCTTTCATGGAATTCACAATTCGTGGGAGGTAGAAAGATGAAGTGTCCGTATTGCCATGCAGATGACAGCCGGGTCATCGACTCTCGCCCTATTGATAATGGAGAAGCCATTCGCAGACGCCGTGAATGCGTGATCTGCAACAAACGTTTTACGACTTTTGAAGAAGTGGAACAAACGGCAATGGTTGTAATCAAGCGCGATGGACGCCGTGAGGTCTTTGACCGGAATAAAATCATGAGTGGTTTATTGCGTGCCTGCGAAAAGCGTCCTATTCCTGTTGAAACACTGCACAATCTCGCCAACGATGTAGAATTGGAAATGCGTAACCTGTTACAACCCGAGATCCCCACTCGTCAGATTGGAGAAGCGGTGATGCGGCGGTTAAGAGAGGTGGATACAGTCGCTTATGTCCGTTTTGCTAGTGTTTATCGTCATTTTGAGGATATTGATCACTTTATGCTCGAATTGAAAAAATTGAGCAGTGATGCGAAAGATAAGAACTGAGTCGGTGAGATATGAAAAAACAAAAAGCCAAAGCTCGACGTAAGGCACAGATCCGTGGGGTGCTCGGAGTACTGATTTTTGTCCTTATTGTGGCTGCTACCTTTGGAATGTACCATCTGTATCGCAACACAATGTCGAGAATTTTAAAATCCCAAATTTATGAACAAGAGAAATTGATTGTAACAACACCCAGCAATGGGGTGATTCTACGAGATGAAGATGTCATTGTAGCTCCGCAAAGTGGTCGTTGGGCACCGTTAGTACCGAATGCCTCTTGGGTTAGAGTGAATGATCCCATTGCAGAAATCTACGATTATGGAGCAGTTCGAGACTACGAGAAGGCCTTGCAAGCTTTAGAAGCGAATCGCAAAAAGGATCTTGAACTCTATAATTCTCGATTGGCTTATTATGATGAAGCAGTTGAGACGCTAGAAAAAGAAATATCGGGTATTGAAAAGCAAAAGCTCAGTGACACGATCAAAAATGATGCAGAGGCACTGGCGAGACTCGACCTTAGAATTGAAACCTTACAACAGTCGATTGAAGATCTTCTAAACGAAAAAAGTACGGTGGACGATAATCAACAAGTTTGGGATCAACAGGAAGCTGGACTGATTGAAATTTTACGAAAAGATTCGACCGTTGTGCATTCGGTATATAATGGTGTAATCAGTTTTTCTGTCGATGAATACGAAGGTTTACTTTCTACATCTGAACTTGATCAAATTGGATTATCGGATCTAAGCACGTTTCCCTATGGCCGAGCCAAAGAAACCGCAGAAGAATTGACAGCTGGAAAACCACTCTGTAAAATGGTACAAGCGCCTTGGTATTGGGTCACCAGTTATCCCATTGCCGATGTTCTAGACCTCAAGATTGGTGATGAAGCTAAAATGATGACCAGCCTTGGGAATGTCATCTATGGTCAAGTGGATCAGATCCGTCAAGAAGGCAATGCGGTTATTGTTGCTTATCAGTTCAAAGACTTGGTTGCGGAAGCGCTCTTACAGCGTTTTCCCAGCATGGAACGGATCACAAACGTAGATTACGGCTTGATTATTCCTCGCGAGCTGGTGATTGAAAGCCGTAACCGACGGGGAGTCTATGTGGTTGAAGATGGTTATGCACATTTCGTTGAAGTGAACCTACTCCAAGACCGAAATGGACAGGCAATGATTACCGGATTAGGCGAAAGCGCAGAAATTATTCTCAACCCTCGCTTTGCGTTGGAAGGGATTCGGGTAGGTGGTGAATAACTTTATGTTGTTAGAACAAAGGATTCAAGAAATTCAAAACAACATTGCCCGCTCCTGCAACAAATCACATCGAGATGTCTCTCAAATCACGCTGTTGGCTGTCAGCAAAACGGTCGACTTAGAAGGCGTTGCTGCGGCTGCAGAGTTCGGGTTAACCCATTTTGGAGAAAACAAAGCCCAAGAACTTTGTAGAAAAGCAAAAGTTTTTCCTGCGTTAGATTGGCACTTCATTGGGTCTTTACAAACGAATAAAGTCAAAGATGTATTACCGCACGTTCGTTGTATCCATTCACTGGACCGGATTAGTTTGGCAGAAGAAATTCAAAAAAGAGCTAAAGGACGAACGATACAGTGTTTCCTTGAAGTCAATGTTGCCAATGAAGCCAGTAAAGCCGGGTTAGGTTTGACGGAAGTGCTTCCCTTTATTCAAACTCTGGAAGCGTATCCAAGCCTTGAAGTTTCGGGTTTGATGACCATTGCGCCATTGACTCAAAATCCGGAATCATCAAGACACGTTTTCAGAGCATTACGTGAAAAGCAGTTGGAAATCCAAGCTTTAGGGTATCATTGGGCTCCTGTTAAAGAACTTTCTATGGGAATGACAGGAGATTATACGGTAGCCATTGAAGAAGGTGCTACAATAATTCGTATTGGAACCGGGATCTTTGGTCCCCGGAATTATAATAAGTAGAGAGGATGGATTCATTTGGCCGGATTCATGAGTAAATTTTGGAATATTATAGGATTAGGTGACGATGAGGAATTGGAAGAGGAGTTCGAGGAAGAAACACCAGAACCGACACCTGCTCCTGTAGCCAAGCATTTTGAGAACCGATCTGAAGGAGTGCGAGTCTTAAAAAATCCTTCACAACAAACCCCTCCCGCTTCCTCGGGCGCTGTAATCGTGAACCCATCAAACACTCAGACTTTAACGCCATCGACAAATAAAGTGGTTTCTATGCCACCGAAAGGAAGCGTTGCCATGAATACCAATGAAAATTCCCGCTTGGTCGTGTATGCGCCGAATCGTTTTGAAGAAGTTCAGGTATTGGTTGACCATATGAAAGCCAACCGACCCGTCATTGTTTCACTGGAAGGATTAGACAGTGACTTGGCTCGTTCTATGTTAGATTTCATTTGTGGTGCTACCTATGCTTTGGAAGGCAGTATGCAAAAAGTCAGCGGTAATATTTTTTTGGTTGCTCCTAGCGATGTCGACGTTTCCAGTAATTTAAAAGAAGCACTCTTAGCCCGTGATTCTCTGGTTCGCAACCGAGATGAACGAGGCGATAAACTCTAAACCGAAAGGGGTTATCCCATGCTCGGCAATCTACTCTCAACTGCAATTGAGGTTTTTAAGTATTTTGTTTTGATTCGCCTGTTTGCTTCTCTGTTTATTCAAGGTCCAAAACCACGATGGTTGGAAATCTTAGAAGAATTCACAGAACCTGTTTTAGCTCCTTTCCGTTCCTTAATTCCTCCCATCATGATCGGAGGAGGCTATATCGATTTTTCACCGGTATTATTATTCATTGGTTTGGGGTTTTTACAAAGTTTCATTCGTTGGATTCTTTAAGCGGAGGTGTCGAATCATATGTTAAGCCCATTAGATATTCATAACCGGGAATTCAAAAAGTCCTTACGAGGCTATGACGAAGCTGACGTAGATGCATTTCTGGATCAAGTCATTCGTGATTTTGAAGCATTATATCGAGAAAATACCTCTCTCAAAGAGAGAATCAGTACCGCTGAAGAAAAGGTTCAAAGCGTTCAAGGTATGGAAGAATCTTTGAAAAAAGCTTTACTGGTCGCTCAAGAAGCGGGAGATCAACTTAAAATGAATGCCAGGCGCGAAGGGGAATTGATTATTCGCGAAGCTGAACTACAAGGCAAAAAAATCATCGACGAAGCCATGACACGTGCTCAAAAAATAGTTTCTGAACACGATCAGGTTCGAAAAGATGCCGTTGTTTGCCGAGCTCGTTTGAAAACGATTTTACAAGCGCAAATGGACTTATTGGAAAGTGCCGAATGGAAATTTCCTGTAAGTGATGATTTCAAAGTCGGAACCTATACCGACAAGAAAGAATAAACAAAGAGAAAAGAGGAGCCACTTTCATGTCAGAGAAAATTATCGGAATACTTGGTGGGATGGGACCGGAAGCCACCGCGGACCTTTATTTGAAAATTATCCGCAATACTCCGGCAACAAAAGATCAGGAGCATATGCACGTGCTCATTAACGGCAATGCGAAACTTCCAGACCGCGTCGAAGCGATTTTCGAGGGTGGAGAAGACCCAAGTCCTATGTTAGCACATATGGCACACCAGTTATTTGAAATGGGAGCAGATTACCTTGCAATCGCCTGCAACACTGCTCATTTCTTTTACGATGCGATTCAAGCCGCCGTACCGATCCCGGTTTTACACATGCCTCGCCTCGCCATTGATTATATTCGGGCTACCTACCCCGAAGTACGCTCGATTGGACTGATTGCTACGAATGCAACTGTAAAAATTGGTTTGTATCAAAATATTGCCGACGATTTCGGCCTTAAAACAGTCGTACCTGTTGAATCGTATCAACATGACCTGGTTCAAAAAAGTATACATTTGATTAAAGCCGGACAAAAGATCCAAGCTGCACAGAATATTCGTCAGGTTGCCGAAATGCTGATCGCCCAAGGCGCTGAAGTGATCATTGCCGGTTGCACGGAAATACCATTGGTTTTGGAAAACGGCATGATATCGGTTCCAGTCATCGATCCTACTTTAGTGTTAGCGCGAGAAATTGTTGCAACACGAGCGGGTGAAGGTGTATTCTCCTAACGAAACTTTGAGAAGCCCCCGGCGAGAACCGGGGTTTCTTTTTTGAGGAGGAAGATTTCATGGAATGCCTTATAGCAGGAATTGTTGTCTTGCTGGACTGGGTCAGTAAAGAATGGGCCAAGGGAAATCTACCTTTTGGTATTTCTCAGCCATTCATACCCGGTTTACTTCAGTTGCACTACACCCATAATACCGGTGCAGCATTTAGTATTTTAACCGGCCAGCGCTGGCTGTTAAGTATTTTGGCGATAGCGGCATCCTTGTTTTTGTTTTTCTTTCGGCAACGAATTACCGAAGGCAAAGCTTCAATGAAAATCGTCCTCGGTTTGGTTTTAGGTGGAACCTTAGGGAATTTGATTGACCGTCTTTGCTATGGTTATGTAATCGATTTCCTTGAATTTGGATTTATTCGTTTCCCGGTTTTTAACATCGCTGATGCTGCATTAACTCTCGGAGTTGCATTTATGGTGATCTTATTGCTTTTCGAATTCAAGAAGGAGGGATTCCAAGTCCATGAATGAGGAATTTGAAATCCTGGTCTTTCAAGCGAATCCCGAAGCAAAAGGGGAACGTTTGGATAAATGGCTAAGTTCTGTAAGTCAATTAAGCCGAACTCATATTCAAAAGTTACTTGAAGAAGATATGATCAGCTGCGACGATAAACAACGAGCTGCCAGTTACAAACTTAAAGGAACTGAAACCATTGTCGTTCAACTTCCGGAACCGGAAATATTGGATTTGATCCCGGAAGAAATGCCCCTCGATATTCGTTACGAAGATGAACATCTCATGGTTTTGAATAAACCACGTCATTTGGTCGTTCATCCAGCGGTAGGGAATTGGACTGGGACCTTGGTCAATGGTTTATTGGCACATACCCCTCATTGGCCGGGTATTAACGGTGTCATGCGTCCCGGAATCGTACATCGACTCGACAAAGACACCAGTGGTCTCATGGTCGTTGCTAAAACTGAACCAGCACAGATACGGTTAAGTGAACAGATCCGCTTGCGACAAGCCAAGCGCTTATATTTAACCTTAACTTGGGGAAACTGGAGCGATACAAAAGGTGCTATTGACGCTCCCATCGGTCGTCATCCCAAAAATAGACAGAAAATGGCAGTGGTTGCAAACGGAAAGGAAGCCCACAGTGATTTCGAAGTTCTTTTATCGTTCCCACATGTCGATTTCCTAAAAGTTCAATTGCAAAGTGGGAGGACTCATCAGATCCGCGTACATATGGCGTACTTAAATCATCCGGTTGTGGGAGATTCCCTCTATGGAACCAGACCCATTCCTATGCAACTCGAAGGACAAGCACTGCATGCGTATCGTTTGGGATTTAACCACCCTGCTACAGGACAATGGATGGAATTTACAGCCGACCCACCCGAAGACTTTCTTGTAGCTTTAGATCAGTTAGGATATTCATGGGCGAAAGGAGAGAATACTCTTGATTTCCACTTTATTGATGGACCAGACCCAGTTAAATAGAACAATCCGGCGCCTCGCTCATGAAATCATTGAGCGCAACGGAGGTTGCTCAAATTTAGTTTTAGTCGGTATCATGCAAAAGGGATTACCATTGATGAACCGGTTAGCTTTAGCCATGGAGAGTGTAGAAGGAAAACCGGTTCCTACTTATTCTATGGACATCTCACCCTTTCGCGATGATCATAAGAAAACGATAAACACCAATCAAGTTTCATCTCGACCCAATATCACCGGTAAAACGGTTGTTGTAGTAGATGATGTTTTACACACCGGACGTTCGGTGCGAGCTGCACTCGACGGGGTGATGAACTGGGGTAGACCTGAAGCAATCCAATTAGCAGTTTTGATCGACCGTGGCCACCGAGAGTTACCCATTCGTGCGGACTTTGTCGGCAAAAATATCCCAACATCGAGAAACGAGAAAATTCGAGTCTATTTGGACGTTGAGGACCAAGAAGATCAAGTGGTATTGCTAAAATCACTTGAAAATACAGAAATCCTTTAAAATCATACTGTTTAAAGGATAGTATGCTATCTTGTATGATTTGTGATGTTATATTTCATAACCTACATTTGTTGGTAGTTTATTGTAGGCTAACAGCGGAAATGGTCCGCTTGAGGAAAAAATTCGATTGCCAAGGATCGTTTTTGAAGGTATAATGGTCATTGTTGTGACTATGCCAATTTCGATCGTATTCTAGGTAGCTTTTAGTCCAATTAAAATTGACATGCTACTTTTATACGAACGGAAGGTTGTCTTTGGACATAGAAGGAGGCTTTATCATGAATATTATGGGATCTATTGGTGAATTTGCACAAAGCACAGGTTTCATGCAATTGACCTGGCAGCATCTTGTGATGATTGCCATTGCTTGTATCTTATTATACTTAGCAATTAAAAAAGGATATGAACCCCTTTTACTGATTCCAATCGGTTTCGGGATGTTGTTGACCAACTTACCAGGTGCCGGACTTATGGAAGAGGGCGGTTTAATATCGTATCTTTATCTGGGTGTCAAATTAGGTATTTATCCCCCTTTGATTTTCTTAGGGGTAGGAGCGATGACCGATTTTGGTCCTTTAATTGCCAATCCTAAAACCTTTTTATTGGGAGCTGCAGCTCAATTAGGAATTTTTATTACCTTCATTGGTGCTCTCTTTATAGGATTCACTCCCGCACAATCCGGTGCCATCGGTATCATTGGGGGAGCAGATGGTCCTACGGCCATCTACTTAGCTTCAAAACTAGCTCCGGATTTGTTAGGCCCCATTGCCGTAGCTGCGTATTCTTATATGGCTTTAGTGCCGATTATTCAACCTCCAATCATGAAAGCTTTGACGACCAAAGCAGAACGTCAGGTCGTTATGGATCAGTTACGTGATGTTTCTAAAACTGAAAAGGTAGTTTTCCCAGTTGTTGTTACCATCGTCGTTAGCTTAATTCTTCCCAGCGCAGCTGCTTTAATTGGTATGTTGATGTTAGGAAACTTATTCAAAGAATCCGGTGTTACCGAACGTTTAGCAAAAACTGCTCAAAATGAATTGATGAACATCGTTACCATATTCTTAGGCGTTTCGGTGGGTGCTACTGCAAAAGCTCATATTTTCTTGGATCCACAGACCTTGTTCATCATTATTCTCGGCCTCGTCGCCTTTATGTTCGGAACGTCCGGTGGTGTTCTTCTTGGTAAATTGTTATACATTACCTCCGGAAAGAAAGTGAACCCTCTGATTGGTTCGGCTGGTGTATCGGCGGTTCCCATGGCCGCACGCGTATCACAAGTTGTCGGTCAAAAAGAGAACCCTGGAAATTTCCTACTCATGCATGCCATGGGTCCCAATGTTGCGGGTGTCATTGGTTCCGCTGTTGCCGCCGGTGTTTTATTGGCGTTGTTTGGTTAAACCTAAATTTCAGATTCGCATTAGGGTCTTAAGCTAAACTTAAGACCCTTTTTGGTACGAAAGATGGTGAAGTTATGTCTTTAGAAGGTTGGTCGATTCGGGCTCTACAAGAGGAATTACAGATTGCGTTAGCTGAAAGCAAAGTGGATCGAGTTTTTCAGCACAATTCTACAGAATTGACGTTGGAAATGCACAAGCAAAATCGGCCCATGCGTTTGTTGTTTTCGATTCATCCACAGTTTGCAAGGGTACAGTTGATCACTCAAAAACGAAAGAATCCTCCGGTTCCACCCTCCTTTTGCCAACTCTTACGTAGGCGTTTGGAAGGTGCTCGGTTTATTTCTGTGGAGCAACCAGGGCTGGAACGGTTATTAATTTTCAATTTTTCTGTTCTCGATGAGTTAGGCAATCCCGATCAGGTCCGATTTATTGTGGAGTTAATGGGAAAGAATAGTAATCTCATCTTGTGTGATCGAGATTTTACAATTCTTGATGCAATGAAACATGTTCCGAGCTGGCAAAATCGCTACCGTGAAATCCTGCCGGGAAGATTGTATGTTCGCCCTCCTGAACAAGTCAAAGAAGACTTGGATTCCTGGGAAGTTCCCTCAAGCGATGCGGAGCTTGCTTTATCGGTTGGTACCTGGTTGAAAAAAAAGATTGATGGCGTCGGGAATCCCTCCATTGGTTCTTTATTGAAAAGCGTCTCCATTTCAGAAGCTGAAATGGCTGCCTTTCTAACACGAGACCAATGGAAGATCTTGCAAGAGCAAAGTAAAAAAGCGGTTCGTGAACGTCAACCGGGAAAATTGTTTGTATCCGGTCAGTACGGGGAAACCGTTCCATTTCGTTTTGGGTTGCTGCCCGGAGAATGGAAACCAGCTTCCGAAGCACTAGAAGCGGATTTTCTTCACTTAGAACAGCAATTGCATTTGCATCAAGAACGGCATCGATTACTCTCAATCGTCAATGCTGCCATTCAAAAAGGGCGGAAAAAGCTTTTTGCTTTGGAAGAAGATTTGCAACAGGGGAAAGATGCCGATCAATATCGTATTTGGGGAGAGTTATTAAAAAATACCGCTGAACCGCAAATAAGGGAGGCCGAGATTCAAGTAACTAATTACTATGATGAAAATTTAGCTTTTATAAACATTCCTCTCGATCTTCGATTCAGCGTAGCCCAAAATGCACAGAATTATTTCAAGCGATACAGTAAAGCTCGTAAGGGTGAGAAAATCATTCTTGAGCAGATTGAGATGATTAAAAGCGAACTCGTCTATTTGGAGTCTGTATTAACTGCAGTAGAGCAGACTCTTGAAGTCAAAGATTTTTTAGAAATCCAAGAAGAATTGATTCAGCAAGGACTGATGTCGCCGGTCAAGATCCCAGGGAAAAGTAAGAAACCAACCAAGTCTAACAAAGCCGTTGCTCATGAGCCGTTACGTCTACACATCGACGGGGTTCCTGTTTCTATTGGCCGTAATAATCTACAAAATGATTATTTAACCATGGAAGTAGCAAAGAGTTCTGACTGGTGGTTCCACAGTAAAGAAGTTCCCGGTTCCCATGTGGTGATACATCATCCGGATCCGAGTGATCAACTCTACGAAACTGCAGCAGCTTTGGCAGCATGGTTCAGTAAAGCCCGCGAAAGTAGTTATGTTGGCATTGATTATACTCAAAAAAGGCATGTTAAGAAATTCAAAGGTGCAAAGCCCGGTGCGGTTCATTATACGGATTTCTTCACTCTCTATGTTGCTCCACGCTCCCCGGAAGAAGTTTTATTGGAAAGTAAAGGGATAAACAATCCGGACGGCGAATTGTAAATTATTATAGAAGTGGAGGACATCTATGTTAGTTTCAATGACTGGATTCGGAAGAATTGAATTCAACGATGCTCAACATCGTATGAGTGTCGAATTAAAATCTGTGAATAATCGCTATTTAGATATTTCGATTCGCTTGCCCCGGGATCTCAATGTTTTTGAAGAGAAAATCAGACAAACAATCTCTAAATATGCAAATCGCGGTCGTGTTGAGTGTTCAATCTCATATCAATACAATGGTAGCGATGCTTATGAAATACTGATCAACTCGTCTTTAGCAGCGGCTTATCAACAAGGGGTTTTGCAACTCAGCGAAGCTTTAGCTTTGAATGAGCCGGTCCGTTTATCTCAAATTTTAGCGTTGCCCGATGTTTTAAAAGTGGAACGACACAGTGAAGATTCAGAAATGATCCTACAATATTTCATGCCTGTCTTAGAGCAAGCATTGCTTTCTTTTTCCGGTATGCGTCAACAAGAAGGGCAACGCTTAGCCGAAGATTTACTTCAACGTTTGACTCTCATTGAAACCTTAAAAGAACAGGTAGCGTTACGTGCTCCCTTCGTCGTTGAGGAATACTCCGTGAAGTTAAAAGAGAAGATTCTTGTCTTATTACAAGATCATACGCTTGATGAAACAAGATTGATTACTGAAGTTGCTCTAATGGCAAATCGAACCGATATCACAGAGGAAATCGTTCGATTAACCAGCCATTGCTCAGAATTTCGTCGCTTGCTTCTGCAGGAGAATGATGCGGTCGGCCGCAAATTAGATTTCCTAATGCAAGAGATGAATCGAGAAGTCAATACAATTGGATCAAAAGCCAACGATTATGAAATTGGCAAAATCGTAATCGAGATGAAATCAGAATTAGAGAAGATGAGAGAGCAAGT
Source organism: uncultured Eubacteriales bacterium (assembly GCA_964425745.1). Taxonomy (GTDB): domain Bacteria; phylum Bacillota; class JAAYKD01; order JAAYKD01; family JAAYKD01; genus CALCNS01. The sequence continues at coordinate 85,770 of CAYRNW010000001.1, forward strand.
TCAAAATATTGAATAACGGAGGAGACTTGAGATGTTTGAAAATCGTTTGGTGAATATTGGTTTCGGAAATTTCGTTTCTTCCGGTCGCATCATCGCCATTGTCAGTCCGGAGTCGAATCCTATTAAGAGAATCGTTCACGAAGCTCGCGAAAAAGGCATGGTAATCGATGCCACCTATGGCCGTCGCACCCGAGCTGTGGTTATCACCGATAGTGAACACGTCATCTTATCTGCGGTGCAACCGGAAACGATTGCCGGTCGCCTGGATGTGAAAGAAGACGAAGAGGAAGAGGAGAAACTTGGAAAATGAAACGTGGTATTTTGATGATTTTGTCGGCGCCAGCCGGAGCCGGTAAAGATACCGTCTGTGAACAACTCTTAAAACAAGTGCCAGACTTACGATACTCCGTTTCTGCAACGACTCGCCCAATGCGGGGATATGAAATCGATGGACAGAGTTACTTTTTCCTTACACGCGAGGACTTTGAAGCGAAAATCAATGAGAATGGTTTTCTGGAACATGTCGAATACGCCAATCATCTCTATGGAACACCGCGTGTTTTTGTTGAAGAACAATTGGAAAAAGGCATTTCTGTGATTCTAAAAATTGAAGTCGTAGGAGCTACCCAAGTAAAGGCTTCCGGAATTGACGGTGTATTTGTCTTTTTAGTACCCCCAAATTTCAGCGATTTAGAAGCTCGCCTACGAAAGCGCGGCTCTGAATCCGAATCTGAAATTCAGGAGCGTCTACGGATTGCCCGTCAGGAATTGACCAATGTTACCATGTATGACTATGTGGTTGTCAACGACGATGTCGAACATGCAGTCGAACAATTGAGATCCATACTTATGGCAGAGAAACGCCGTCGAGATAAAATGCTCGATTTAGAAATTTTTAAACATCGTGAAATGAACTAGGAGGAGAAGACAATGAGCAGAATTCCATCGGATGACTTATACAACCATGTCAATTGTAAATACACCGGAGTTGTTGCAACAGCAAAACGCGCTCGTGAGATCTTAAAAAATGCCGATAAAGAGAAAGAGTCTACCATCAAACCGGTTTTACAAGCCTATGATGAATTGATGAGTGGCGAGCTGAAATTTATCCATGTAATCCCCAAAGACGAAGAATCCGAAATTGAAACCGACGAAAACGAGTAGAATAATCGATCTAGGCGGGGTGCTATGGAGTACGTAAGGGTAAAATTAGATCGCATTGTGGCTGCTTTACATAGCGGCCTTACTTATCATGTACCCATAGAAATGCAATCTCAACTGACTATTGGCTCTTTGGTATCGGTTCCTCTGCAAAACAGTTACAGTAGAGGAGTTGTAGTGGCAGAAGAAACGGCAGAACCCGAGTTTGCGACCCGTGACATTCATCGTATCTTAGATCAAGACGGACCCAGCCTAAATCAAGAGCAAATCAATTTAATCGATTGGCTTTCAACCCGATATCTCAGCCCTTGGTCTGCTGCCTTTCAAACAGTTTTGCCTGCTTCTGTTAAAGCAAAAATCCAGCAGCGATATCATTATCGCTCTGAAATGGCGGAAGAAATTACCGAAAGTGAACGCGATGAGGATTTGCAAGAAGCTTTAATCTGGTTTGAGCAAGCTTCACAGCCCATGGCGGAAGATCAGGTTCTTACGTTGTTTGGCAAAAAGCTTCTAAAGCGGCTGCTCGAACTAGGCCTCTTGGAACCGGAAGAAAAGATTCACTTTCCTCCTTTAAAAGAACACCGAAAATTGTTAGCGGTATCGCGAGAGGACTCCCCCGGAAGAGGAAAAATTCAAGACTTCTGGAAGCGGCTTCAAAACCAAACCGAACCCGTTTCTGAAGAAAATTTAAAATCATGGCCAGAGTATCGTAGCCCTTATTTAAAGAAACTCTTGGATTTAGAGTTTGTTTTTTATGTAGAACCTCAAAATGAAACCGACTTATTTAAGCAGCGCCAATTATCACCCGAGCAAGAACAAGCTTTTGCTTTTATTGAGTCTTCCATGCGTAAACGCAGCACGAAACCCATCTTACTTCATGGAATAACGAGTAGTGGGAAAACCGAAGTCTATTTTAGAGCCATCGCAACGGCACTTCAGCAAAAGCGTAGTGCCCTGATGTTAGTTCCGGAAATCTCTTTAACTGCGCAAATGATTGAACGTTTTCGAGAACGTTTTGGCGATAAAGTCATGTTATGGCATAGTGGTCTGAGCAATGGAGAGCGATCTCAAATTTGGAAACGCTTAAAGAGTGGGGAAACGGCGATCCTCTTAGGAGCCAGATCCGCAATTTTTGCTCCTTTTACGCGATTAGGGGTCATTATCCTCGATGAAGAACACGAAACAACCTACCAACAGGAAGAAGATCCAAAATACCATACGCGAGAAGTCGCCCTTATACGAGCCCGACATCATAAAGCAAGTGTGATTTTGGGTTCGGCAACCCCTTCAATTTTGAGTTATTACTTGGCAGAGCAAAAACAGTACCATTTGTTAACCATGAAACAGCGAATTGGTTCGGCTATCTTGCCTGAAATCATTCCCGTAGACATGCGAGAAGAATTACGATTAGGGAATCGAACCATCTTCAGTGATGCTTTGAAAGAACGGATTCAATACACCCTGAACCGAGGAGAACAGGTCATCTTATTTCATAATCGCAGAGGCTTTCATCGGATGAGTCTTTGCCGCAGTTGCGGTTATGTTATGGAATGCCCCGACTGTGAAGTGCCCTTAATCCTTCACCGTGAAAGTCGAATGCCTGAACTACGTTGCCATTATTGTGGACACCTCGAAGCGATGCCTCCGGTTTGTCCCCAATGCGGTTCCACTTATTTTCGTTTTTTTGGTATGGGAACCGAGAAAGTGGTTGAAGAATGCCAAAAAACATTTCCAAACGTACCGGTATTGCGCATGGATCGCGATTCGACACGAGCCAAAGGCCGCCATGCAGCAATTGTCAAAGAATTCGAAGAACCCAAAGCTGCGATTTTGGTTGGCACCCAAATGGTAGCCAAAGGTTTTGATTTCCCGTTGGTTACATGTGTTGGGATCTTATCTGCTGATGCTTTGCTCCGCAGCGAGGATGCTTTAGCAGCGGAGAGAGCCTTTTCTTTGTTGATGCAGGTTTCCGGAAGAGCCGGCCGTGGAGATCAGCCCGGTCAGGTCTTGATTCAAAGTTATGATCCGGAAAACCCGATTTTGCAAGCTGTATATCAACAAGATTACGAAGCCTTTTACCGAAGAGAAATTGAATACCGCAAGCGACATCGGTTACCTCCTTTTGGGCATTTGGCCACCATTACCGCCTCCAACGAAGATCCCGAGGTTGCAGAAGCTTATTTATCGGCAGTAAAAATCAAGATTCCTAAAAGTTTTGAGGTCTTTGGTCCCGATAAAGCCCGAATCTTTTGTTTACAAAAAAAATACCGATATCGGTTGATTATCAATGCCCCAAATCGTCCGATTCTGATTGAGGTTTTAAGAAAAATCCTTGAAACCCCTAACACTGAAAAAACTTTGCAACGTAGTGTTGTCATAGACCCTATGTGGTTATCTTAATGGAAAGAAGGAATAAAAAAATGGCTTTACGATTTATGCGCTATAAAGATGCATCGGTTTTACGAAAACCGGCAATTCCAATCAAAGAGATTACAGCTGGAACGTTACGATTGCTCGATGATATGATTGAAACGATGCGGCACCATCACGGGGTCGGCTTAGCAGCTCCTCAAGTTGGTATTTCAAAACAAGTGGTGGTCATTGAATGGGGAGAGCAGCTCTTCCAATTGATCAACCCCGAAATCATAGAATCTGAAGGTGAAATCGTAACCGAAGAAGGCTGCTTAAGCTTCCCCGGTATTTGGGGTGAAGTAAAGCGATTTCAGAGAGTCACCGTGAAAGCCTTGAATCGAGATGGGGAAGAGATTTCGATTCCTGCAGAAGATCGGTTGGCTGTTATTTTTCAGCATGAGATCGATCATTTAAAAGGCGAGGTCTTTGTGGATAAAGTGATTCGTTTTACCGATCCGGAAGAAGACGAAGAAACCAAGGAAGTAGCTGAAGAAACGCATGAGTAAAAAGCGTATCATCTTTATGGGGACGCCTGATTTCGCTGTTCCTTGTCTTGAAGCCTTAGTATCTTCCGATGAATATGAAGTTGTGATGGTAGTTACCCAACCCGATCGACCGAAAGGGCGCGGTTTACAACAGGTCGCTCCTCCAGTGAAGCAAGCAGCGTTGCGGTTGCACCTCAGTCCTATTCTGCAACCTGAACGCTTACGAAAATCCGAAGAATTAAAACAAATTCTAACTTGTCCGACTGATTTTTTAGTAACCGTAGCCTACGGTCAACTATTACCACAAGTCTGCCTGGATCATCCCAAAATAGCTCCCATCAATGTACATGCCTCTCTTTTACCGGCCTATCGCGGTAGCGCTCCCCTGCATCGTGCCATTATCAATGGAGAGAAAAAGACCGGAATCACGACCATGCGCATGGTACGAGCTATGGATGCCGGAGATCTATTATTACAACAATCCATAACGATTGGCTCTGACGAGACGGTTGGGGAATTACACGATCGGCTATGTCACTTGGGCGCAGAGTTACTTCTCAAGACGTTAGATGCTTATTGTGCAGAGACGATTTCACCGCAACCTCAAGATGAAGCAAAAGTGACGTATGCTCCCCCCATTACCGATGCTGATCAACGTATCCAATGGCAAAACTCTGCACAATCGATTCAGAATCAAATCAGAGGCTTAAATCCTTGGCCGGTTGCTTATACGTATTATCAGAAGCAACTTTGGAAACTATGGAAATCTTCGGTTGTTTGTTTTAAGAACGAGAAAGCAAACCCAGGGGAAGTGCTTGCCGTGAATGAAGACGGTATCATCATTCAATGCGGAGAAGGAAGTTTATTAATCACAGTACTTCAACCTGCCGGTAAAAAGCCAATGCATGCAAACGCATATCTAAGGGGACATTCCATTCAAGTAGGGGAGATTTTATGTTAGAAAAATCCTTAAACGGTAGGCAAGCAGCGTTTTTGCTTTTAATGAAAGCCGAAGAAGGTGCTTATGTCAATTTAGAGTTATCTCAACTCTTGAATCAGCGGATCATTGTAGATCTGGATCGTGGATTTACAACAGAATTGACTTATGGATGTTTAAAACTGCAAGCTTGGCTTGACTTCTTCTTACAAAAATGGTTGACGCGTCCGCTTTCACAATTAGACCTGCCTATTTTAATCGCTTTGCGCTTAGGGTTATATCAAATCCATTTCATGGATCGAATTCCTGCCCATGCTGCCGTTTCCGAGACCGTTGACTTGATCAAAGAGGAGTTTCCTTATGCAGCCGGTATGGTTAATGCGGTTCTACATAAAGCGCTCAAACAAGAAGACTGGACCGTGCGATCCAAAAAAGGCAAGGCCGGTTGGTTGTCGATCACGTATTCTCATCCACTGTGGATGATCCATCGCTGGTTAAAACGTTTTGGCGAAGAGGCTACCGAAGCGCTACTACGATCGAATCAAAAGACACCTCAAACCTTCGTACGCGTCAATACTTTGAAAATCATTCCAGAAGATTTGTTGGAGTCCTTGCAGGAACGGCAAGTGCCCGTGAGGAAATCTGGACTATTCGATGAATGCCTCTTACTTGAAGGTCCTGTTCAAAAGATCGAAGAAGATTTAGCACGTGGATCTGTTGTAATTCAAGACATTGGAGCAATGATGATCTCTCGGATTTTAGATCCCCAACCCGGTGAGACAATTCTGGACTATTGTTCTGCTCCGGGAGGGAAAGCAACCCACATCGCAGCTTTGATGTTGAATCAAGGCGAAGTAGTCGCCTTGGAATTACATCAACATCGTGTTGAGCTCATTGAACGCTTAGCAAAGAGAACCGGTGCTTCGATTATTCAGTCCTTACAACACGATGGAACTCAACCTTTAAACAGCGTAAAGCAGTTTGATCGAGTTTTGTTGGATGCTCCATGTTCAGGGACCGGTGTATTAGGCCGTAAAGTGGATGCTCGTTGGCAAAAAACCTACGAACAATTAGCAGATTTAGTTCACTTACAACAAGCCCTTCTGAAGCAAGCATATGCTTGTCTTAAACCGGGTGGAGTGATGATTTATAGTACTTGTTCCCTTGAATGGGAAGAAAACGAAAAAAATATTCAATGGTTTTTAGAAGAAGAACCAACTGCTTCATTAGAGTCGTTTGAATTACCAACACCCGAAAAGGAAAAAGCTCCCGAAGGCTTTTATACAATTTTACCTCAAAAGTTTGGGGGAGATGGGTTTTTTATTGCGAAGCTTCGGAAAGGGATATAGAAAGGTCGTACAAATATGGATCAACAAAAAAAATACATATGGTTGGGCTTAACATTGCAACAAATGGAGACCGCCATGGAGGAAATCGGTGAAAAACCTTTTCGAGCTCGACAATTAGCCGATTGGATTTATCAAAAGGGCGTTTTCGAGTTTGCAGAGATGACCAACTTCTCCAAAGATTTCAGAGGTAAACTGGAAGCGGTTAGCACAGTTGGTATGCCGAAAATCCACCAGTTATTAGAATCCAGGCAAGATCCGGTCAAGAAAACCCTGCTCGAGTTAGAAGATGGTGAAATTGTCGAAAGCGTTTTGATGAAATATAATTATGGCAACTCTGTCTGTGTTTCGAGTCAAGCCGGTTGTAAGATGAATTGTAGCTTTTGTGCAACAGGACTCGGTGGCTACCGAAGAAACCTAACCGCCGGAGAGATGTTAGCACAAGTTCTTATGATGCGACAAGTTGACGAAGGACAGCGCGTTAGCCACATTGTGCTTATGGGTATGGGTGAACCCTTAGACAACTTTGATGAAATGTTATTATTCTTAAAAATCGCCAATGCCCCCTGGGGACTTGGGATTGGCTACCGACACATCTCCGTTTCAACATGTGGTCTGACTCCGCAAATCGCGCGCTTGCAAAAAGAGGATCTACCGATCAATTTATCGATTTCTCTCCATGCACCCAATGATCGGATTCGTCAGCAAATCATGCCAATCGCCAAAAAATACCCTATGGATGAACTTCTAGTGGCTTGCAAAGAGTACTCCGAACAAACCAAACGCAGGATTACCTTTGAATATAATATGATCCAAGGGGTGAACGATAGTCCGGAACATGCCAAAGAGTTGGCCGGAAAATTGAAAAGAATGCTCGCTTTTGTCAATTTAATCCCTTTAAATTCGGTTCCGGAAACCAAATTGTATCGGAGCTCTCAAGCGACGATCCAACAATTTTCCGAGGTTTTGACCCAAAATGGAATCGAGTCTACCATTCGACGAGAAATGGGTGGAGATATTTGGGCCGCTTGTGGTCAGTTACGAGGTCAATTCAACCGCTGAGAGGATGATGAATCATGAATCTTTTGCATTATGGGGCCGCTACCCATAGCGGCAAAGTACGGCCAATGAATCAAGACAGTTTATACGCCGGAAGAATGGAACGAAAAGATGGTTTCGGAATCCATTTCTTTGCTGTCGCCGATGGAATCGGTGGTTATGAAGGTGGAGACACTGCCAGTAAAATTGCTATTGATACTTCATGTTTCTTTCTAAAGAGTCATGCGGCACTTTGGACCATGGAGAATGGAGTTACCGGTTGGCCGAAATTATTGCAAGAGATGCTCAGTGAGATGAATACTAAAATATTAGAAGCCGCAACAGAAGATCCTCGTTTCAATTCAATGGGAACTACCTTCACAGGAGTTGTTGAAATCGAAGGGCTCCTCTATATGTTGCATGTAGGCGACAGCCGGCTTTATCATTGTGATGGAAAAGAGATTTATCAGATTTCTTCCGATCATTCCTGGAGCGCTGAATTAGTGCGAAGTGGTCAGATATCTGCTTTGGAAGCCAAGAACCATCCCAATCGCAACGTCTTAACTCAATCTTTGGGCTATTCCGGTAAAATCACCGCTGAAATCAAAGTATTGGAATTAAGCCCACAGTCAAAATTGCTTTTATGCAGTGATGGTTTGTTTAATTTAGTCAATGACGATGAATTATTGCATGCTTTAATTGAGATGAAAGAACCTTATGATACTGCACAAAGTTTAGTTGCGCTTGCGAATGATCGAGGTGGAATCGACAACATCACTGTAATCACCGCTCAATATCTTGCGGAGAAAGAAGGTGATTTCCGTTGATCGGCTCAATTTTGAAAGAACGCTATGAAATTCTTGAGCAAATTGGCAGTGGTGGTATGTCCATTGTCTATAAAGCGAAAGACCATAAACTCAATCGCATGGTCGCTATTAAGGTATTACGGGAAGAATTTTTATCGGATGAAGACTTTTTGCGACGCTTCCGCAGAGAAGCAGAATCTTTACAGAGGCTGAATCATCCTAATTTAGTAGCAACCTATGCAGTTCAGGTCACAAGTCCTCCGTATTATATTGTTATGGAATTGGTAGAAGGCTTAACCCTCGACAAAATTCTTGCCCAGCAAAATTTTACGTATGAACAAGCCATTTATTATGCTGCTCAAATGACTCGGGCACTCGTGCATGCTCATCATAATCAGGTTATTCATCGTGATATTAAACCCCATAACATGATGATCGATGAAACCGGCCTCTTGAAGTTAGCTGATTTCGGTATTGCTTTGACCGTTTCCAATTCAACTTTGACCAATACCCGGGCGATTGTGGGCTCGGTACATTATTTTTCACCGGAACAAGCGCAAGGAAAGCCGGTCACGGAGCAGTCGGACCTCTATTCTCTGGGTATTGTCATCTACGAAATGCTTGCCGGTCGGGTGCCTTTTTTAGGAGAAACACCCATTGAACTGGCTTTGAAACATGTTCAAGAAGAAGTACCCCCGTTGCAAGATTTTTGTCCGGATTTACCCCCCGCAATTGAGAATGTGGTCATTAAGTTATTAGAAAAAGACCCGGAAGACCGATATGAAAGTGCGGACGAGCTACTGGAAGATTTGGAAGGTCTCTTGACAGCGGGAATCAAACCTGATTTGGACCGTCCAAAAAAACCCAAACATATAACCGTAGCAGAAAAAGCCGAAGTGAAACGAAAGCGAGTGGTGTGGATGCGTCGTGGTATTGTGGTCGGCGTCATTTTATCCCTACTTTTACTCGTTGCAATGGGTGTTAATTCGCTATTGTTTACTCCAAACGGGGAATCGGTCACCGTTCCCAATGTCATGGGGAAGAGTTTGACCGATGCTGTAGCATTGCTCGATACGTCGCATCTCGATTATCAGGTCTTAGAGAGCATCTACGACAAGGATCATCCCGAGGGGACGGTTCTACGCCAAACCCCAATGCCGGACTCTCAAGTCAAGAGTGGTCGCATTGTAAATTTAACCATTAGCAAGGGAATTGAACTGAAACAAGTGCCAATGGTCGTAGGAGCAACAGAGAGAACAGCGGTTGTGCAATTACAAAATGAGTCTTTTGAGGTTAAGGTGGTCACCGAACAAAGTGCAACGATTGCAGAAGGTACGGTCATTCGTCAAGAACCGGAATCCTTTAAACGCATCCCGGTGGGCAGCGAAATTGTGATTACGGTTTCAGGCGGTTTAGAGAAAGTCAAAGTTCCCGATGTTCGTGGATTAACCGTTTCCGAAGCACAAACCAGCCTGGAAGCAGTCGGTTTAAAACTTGGCGATGTCAGCATCGTCGCAGATCCCACCAAACCGCAATGGTTGATTACAACTCAACAACCTTCCCCCGATATTGAACTACAAAAAGGGTCTCCTGTTCATGTGGTAGAAAATCAAGGGGCCCAAACGGCAAGCATTACAATTACCTTTGATAAGGATAAAGAAAGCTTTATAAAGGTTTTGGTAACGGACAATTATGCAACTTATCCGATTCGCGTTGTCTATGAACATACTCATTACAAGGGAGATCCCCCCTTAACTCTGGAAATTCCCATTGTTTCTCCGGCTACGGTCGAAGTTTATCGCAACGGAAAATTAGAAGTCAGTAAGAAATTTTAATGATCGGGGTGGCCTATGCCAGAAGTTCTTGTGATTAAACGCGTCGGCGGTCTTTATGAACTGTTAGATCAGCAAGGGGAGCGCTTTACGGGGAAGAGCAGGGGAAAAAACAAAGAAAGCGGAATTCTAATCGGCGACTGGGTTGTCTTAGGAGACGAACAGATGATCGAGCGTGTTTTACCTCGCAAAAATCAATTGGTTCGACCCCCTTTAGCCAATGTTGATCAGCAAATCTTGGTTTTTACTTTGACTCATCCTCCTTTACACCGTGATCTTCTTGAAAAAATGTTGCTTCAAGGGGAGCTGGAAGGGATTCACAACGTCATTGTCTTACAGAAGTCCGATACCAATGACCCTAAAGAGGCACGTGATTTGGCTAACGAATACCGTTTAGCCGGGTATCCGGTTGTTGAAACGTCTGCTTACGAAAAAACCGGATTAGAAGAACTTCATACAATTCTCCACAAAAAGATTTCTGTATTTGCCGGACCTTCCGGCGTTGGCAAATCCAGTCTTTTGAATGCGTTGTTTCCCACATATCATTTAGAAACCGGTGAATTAAGCGAAAAAATCCAACGCGGAAAGCATACAACCCGACATGCTGAACTGTATGGTGATTGGGATCGCGGACTGATTGCCGATACTCCCGGGTTTTATAAATTGGAATCTCCTTTTGTTGAACCCCGAAAGTTAGCTGAAACGTTTCCGGAAATGAGAGAGGCTTTGGGCAAATGTCGGTTTAATTCTTGTATTCACGATAAAGAACCCGATTGCGCGGTCAAAGATTTGCTTGCTGCGGGTAGCTTATCTTCTGGTCGATACGAAACTTATTTGCAACTCTTACATGAAATGCAAGAACGAGAGCGAGGACAATATCAATGACCTTAATAGCACCTTCCATTTTATCGGCGGATTTTGGGAATCTACTCCAAGAAGTTCAGGCCGTTTGTGAAGCAGGAGCCGATTGGATTCATGTAGATGTTATGGATGGCGTTTATGTTCCTAACATCTCCATTGGTTTCCCAGTTCTGAGAGCCTTAAAGGGAAAAGTCAGCAAACCATTAGATGTGCATTTAATGATCACCGAGCCGGAGCGGTATTTAAAAGAATTTGCAGATGCCGGAGCCGATACCTTGGTAATTCATGAAGAGTCAACCGTTCATCTGCACCGCTCTATTGCTGTGATCAAGGAAATGGGCATTAAAGCCGGTGTCGCTCTAAACCCACATACCCCGTTGAGTGTCCTGGAATATATCCTCAACGACTTAGATATTGTAATGTTGATGTCAGTGAATCCGGGATACGGAGGACAAAAATTTATCTCTTCCGTCTTAGGAAAAATCAGTGACCTCAAAGAGATGATGGCACGAAAAGGAGCCACGAATCTCATTGAAGTCGATGGGGGAGTCACCGAACTCAACGCTGGAGCATTAGTCCGAGCCGGAGCCGATGTCTTGGTTTCAGGTTCTGCCGTTTTTGGTAAAACCGATTACAAAGCTGCAATTGCTGCATTGCGAGCATCCGTTTAAACGGGTGCTCTTTTTTAAGCTTGTCAATAATAACTGTTGACAAGAAATACAAGGTATGCTACTATGTCAAGGTAAAACATTGACGTTGAGAGGGTGAACCCATGGAAGATATGTTAGCAAAAACAGAGCGGATTAATCGCCTTTTGGATTTCTATCTTCCGCTCTTTACCATACGACAACAAGAAATGCTCATCCTTTATTATCGTGATGATTATAGCTTAACCGAAATTGCTGATACCTTTTCCATTTCACGTCAAGCCGTGCATGACCAACTCCATCGTTTGGTCAACAGCATGGAGCAAACTGAGCACTCTTTAAATCTACTCCAGCGCAATCAGGACCAACAGCAAATTCTCGACCAGCTTTCCGAGAAATTGCAACGCCTTTCGGGGTTTTTACCCCCTACAGTCTTGGCAGAGATCACGCAAATTATGCAAAAACTTCGTCAAATTTAGCTTCGGAGGTGAACTATTTGTTTGAAAGTTTATCGGAAAAACTTCAGAATACCCTGAAACGTTTACGTGGCAAAGGGCGACTCACTGAGAATGATATCAATGAGGCTTTACGAGATGTTCGGGTTGCACTTTTGGAAGCCGATGTTAATTTTAAAGTAGCAAGAGACTTTATCAACAAGATTAAAGAAAAAGCTCTCGGGAACGATATTTTAGAATCGTTGACTCCAGGCCAACAAGTCGTCAAAATCGTCTATGATGAATTAGTTGAAATGATTGGCGGAACCCAATCTAAGCTTATGGTTTCATCAAAACTTCCAACAATCCTCATGTTAGTTGGATTGCAAGGAGCCGGTAAGACAACCGCTACTGGAAAATTAGCGAATTATTTACGAAAAAATGGCAAGAAGCCTTTATTAGTCGCTTGTGATGTATATCGTCCCGCTGCCATTGAGCAACTTCACGTTGTGGGTCGCCAATTAGGCATTCCTGTGTTCGATATGGGACAAGCGAGTCCCGTAGAAATCGCCAAGCAAGGAATCGCTGTGGCGTTATCGCAGGGGCGAGATACCGTGCTCTTAGATACCGCCGGACGTTTGCATATTGATGATGAAATGATGCAAGAGCTCGTTCAAATCAAAACCGCAGTCCGTCCCCATGAGATTCTGCTCTTAGTCGATGCTATGACCGGTCAAGATGCCGTCAATGTCGCAGCAAGCTTCAGTGAACAAGTCGGGATCGATGGTATTATCTTAACAAAAATGGATGGAGATACTCGAGGTGGGGCTGCTTTATCGATTAAGGCAGTGACCGGAAAACCCATTAAATTTATCAGTGCCGGTGAAAAACTCGATACCTTAGAACCCTTTTATCCCGATCGTTTAGCGCAACGAATCTTAGGTATGGGCGATGTCTTAACCCTGATTGAAAAAGCCCAAGAAAACGTCGATTTAGAGCAAGCCAAAACCATGGAAGCAAAAATGCGTCGCAATGAGTTGGATTTGGACGACTTCCTCAAAAATATGCAACAAATCAAGAAGATGGGTCCTATCAGTCAGTTGATGAAAATGATTCCGGGAATGCCGGACATCAAAGAAGAGGATATCGATCAATCTGGAATGAAACGCATGGAAGCGATTATCCAATCGATGACGCTGGAAGAACGTCGAAAACCGGAAATCTTAAACGCCAGCAGAAGAAGACGGATTGCATCTGGAAGCGGAACACGTGTTCAGGATGTCAACAAAATGCTCAAAGATTTTGAAGAGACTAAGAAAATGATGAAGCAGATGACCAAGATGGACAAAAAGGGGAAACCCAATCGGAATTCGCGTAATCCTTTCGGCAATATCAAATTTTAGCCGAGACGGAGCGTTTTCATAAAAAATTCTAACTTTACTGTAAAGATCAGAAAGGGGGTGTATGTTGTGGCTACCAAAATTCGTTTACGTCGCTTAGGTGCAAAGAAAGCACCGTTTTATCGCGTGGTAGTTGCTGATTCTCGTTCACCACGAGATGGCAGATTTATTGAAGAAATTGGGTATTATGATCCGACAACCGATCCTGTCACCGTGAAAATCGAAGAGGAAAAAGCTAAAGAGTGGATGAGCAAAGGAGCTCAATGCTCCGATCGAGTTCGCGCGATTTTCCAATTGGCCAAGATTCTTTAGGATCTTAGGATAGGAGAATACGATGAAAGAGATCATTGAAGTAATGGCAAGGGCTCTTGTTGAACACCCGGATCAGATTGTTATTCGTGAAATTGAATCGGATGACGAAATTTTGTATCAACTTTCCGTTGCATCAGAAGACATGGGAAGGGTAATCGGGCACCAGGGTCGTATTGCAAAAGCAATGCGAACTTTATTGAAGGCTTCCAACGGACGCGATCAAAAACGCGTACAACTGGATATTGTCGATCAAATCGAAGAACAGCAATAGAGCTTGTAAGGGAACTGCAGAGAAAGTCCGTTGAGACTTCCTTCGGTTCCCTTTGCTTTAAAACCAATTGAGGTGATAGGATGAAAACCGAAAAGATGTTCCAAATCGGGAGAATTGTTGGTAGCCATGGGTTACGTGGTGAAGTGAAAGTTTTTCCTTTAACCGATTTTCCCGAGCGTTTTACCAAAAAGACTCCCATATTAGCACGTCATGAAAGCGGACGAGAGATTATGCTGCACCCTCTTTCTGCTAGAGAGCACAAAGGAACGATTATTTTACAGGTATCCGAATTTGAAGAGATCAACCAAACCATTCCATGGTTGAAATCCGAGCTTTTGATCCCCGAAGAAGACCTTATGCCTCTCCCTGAAGGCCGATATTATCTTCACCAGATTATTGGTTTGGAGGTTTTCTTGGAAGATAGCACCCACATTGGCACTGTGACCGATGTTTTACAGCCTAGAGCCAATGATGTCTATGTTGTACACTTAAATGAAAATGGGAAAAAATTACCCATAGACTCCAAAGAAGAACTTTTGCTTCCGGTCATTGATGACGTGATTTTGAGCACTGATTTAGCTCAACACCGTATCATTGTACGATTGTTGGCAGGACTGTAGAACATATGAAAATTGAAATCATCACTTTATTCCCGGAAATGTTTCGCGAAGTCTTTTCCTCCAGCATTTTAAAACGGGCACAAGAGCAAGGTTATCTTAATGTTGTACTTCATCAGCTACGCGATCATACATTGGACCGCCACCGTAAAGTCGATGATTATCCTTTTGGAGGGGGTGCCGGCATGTTAATGCAAGCACAACCTTTGTTTGACAACATCGAAGCCATTCTAGCAAAGACCCCTGAAAAACCGCATATCCTATATATGAGCCCGTCAGGAAGCCCTCTACAACAAACAAATCTGCAGCAGTTATCGCATAAAAAACACATTGTCATTCTCTGTGGTCACTATGAAGGTGTTGACCAACGTGTATTAGATACGTTTGTTGATCAGGAGATCTCTTTAGGAGATTTTGTCTTGACCGGTGGTGAGATTCCAGCCATGGCTTTGGTTGATGGAATCGCTCGGCTCATCCCTGGTGTTTTAGGTCATGATGAATCTTCGGCTGAAGAAAGTTTTAGTGATGGATTATTAGAGTATCCGCACTATACACGCCCTGCTGTTTTTCGCGATCTTCCGGTTCCATCGGTTTTATTGGAAGGAAACCATGGAGCAATTGCCCGATGGCGTAAAAAAGAATCCTTGCGACGAACCCTGAAAGTTCGTCCGGAGTTGCTCTTGAAAATTGATTTGAAGACAAAAGAACGCCAAATTTTAGCGGAAATTCTTGAAGAAGAGTATTAAATCGACAAAAATATAACAAATACTCTACTTGTATCGCTGGTTCTTTTGTGCTATAATCCATATGTTAATTACGAGTGTTCCGCTGTCACGAGTTGAGTATGAACACTTAAGATGAAAGGGGAAATAATCATGCATCCCACCATTGTGGAACTGGAAAAAGCAATGATGCGTACCGATCTACCTCCGTTTAAAGTTGGCGATACGGTTCGTGTTCATGCAAAAGTCGTTGAAGGCGGCAAAGAAAGAATTCAGGTTTTTGAAGGCTTGATCATCGCACGCGCTGGAGAAAGCGCTCGTGAAACATTTACAGTCCGTAAAATTTCGTACGGTGTCGGAGTTGAAAGAACCTTCCCAATCCATTCTCCTCGAGTAGAAAAAGTTGAAGTTATGAGACGCGGCCTTGTGCGTCGTGCAAGACTCTACTATCTGCGTAAATTGGTTGGCAAAGCAGCTACCAGAGTCAAAGAAATTCGTTAATTCAAAATGCCGCTTCACACTCGCTGAAAAAATGAGCGTTGAAGCGGTTTTTTTCATAGAAAGGGTTATCATAATGAACAAAAAAAGCAACTTCCGGGAACTCCTGGAATGGATCGTAGTTTTAGTGATCGCAGTGTTTGCAGCTTTGTTATTGAGAACCTATGTTGTAGAATTTTTAGGAATCGACGGTTCTACCATGATGCCCACCCTTATGAATGGCGAAAGAATCCTTTGTCTGAAAGTGGGCGAAGTGAATCGGGGCGACATCATCGTCTTTTCGCTCCCATCGGATCCGCGTCGTATCTTCGTAAAACGAGTGATTGGTCTTCCTCAAGAACGTATTGAGATTGTCGATGGACAGGTCTTCATCAATGGTACTCTCATCGAGGAAGAGTATTTGGGCTCTTATTCCATGCAGCAAGCAATGCCGGAAACGCTCATTGAAGACGAGCACTATTTTGTCATGGGTGACAATCGGGCAGTGAGTCTCGATAGTCGCGATCGAGTCATGGGCACCATTCCCCGAGAGAACATCCGCGGAAAAGCGATTGGGGTCTATTGGCCTTTTAATCGTATCCGCTCTTTACAATAAAGCAAATTCATAAGAAAGTTAGGTGAGTGCCATGGGTATTAATTGGTATCCCGGACATATGGAAAAAGGCAAACGCCTTGTTGAAAAACATATCGATTTAGTCGATGTAGTTTTAGAATTAGTCGATGCCAGGCTTCCTTTGGCCAGTCGCAATCCTGACATTGAGCAAATTACCAAGAAACGACCGCGCGTAATTCTGCTGAATAAAGCCGATTTAGCAGACCCTGCAATAACCGTGCAATGGATTCAATGGTTTCAACAACAGGGAGAAGTCGCTGTGGCGATTTCAAGCACCAATGGGGAGAATTTAAATCGCTTACCTGCCACGGTTGCACCTTTGGCTGAGGAAGCTTTACAAAAATGGGTTCGAAAGGGTCGTCTGCCGCGCTCAGTTCGTTTGATGATGGTAGGAATTCCAAATGTGGGCAAATCCTCCTTAATCAATCGATTGATTGGAACCAAGAAGGTTGCTGCTGCAGATCGCCCTGGATTGACCCGCCAAAGTCAATGGGTTCGAATGCGAGGAGATATGGACTTATTAGATATGCCCGGAATTCTAATGCCTCGAATCCAAGATCCCAATGTCGGCCGAAAACTGGCTGCGACGGGAGCAATTTCGGATGAAGTGTTTGACTTAGGAGAAGTTGCTCGCTTCCTGGTTTTGTGGATTGCAAAAGCATATCCAACCCTTTTAGGAGAGCGCTATGGGTTACCAGACCCTCTTTCTACCGACGGAGAAGAACTCTTAGACCAAATCGGACGAAAAAAAGGGTGTTTGCTTTCCGGAAATCGAGTGGACTCCCAAAGAGCGGCCCAAATGGTTTTAGATGAATTCAGGGCTGGAAAACTGGGTCGAATCACTTTGGAAAAACCGAATTCATCCCCTTCTGAGGGTTAAAACCGTGAAAAGAAGCAATCAACAAATCCAATGGCTGCCTTGGGAAGAAGAGTTGTTAAAGCAAGACTTCATGGCGATTGCCGGAGTCGATGAGGCCGGTTGTGGTCCATTGGCTGGACCGGTTGTAGCTGCAACGGTTATTCTTCCTATCCACAAGTTAGCAGACCCTTCCTTTCTCATTGGATTAAATGATTCCAAGAAATTGTCCGACAAACAAAAGAACCGATTGTTTGACGAAATTTCAATGGAGTGTCATTTTGCTGTCGGTACTGCTTCGGTTGAAGAAATCGACCAAATCAACATTCGCCAGGCCGATTACCTAGCCATGGAACGCGCTGTCAGAAGCTTGAAAATGGCCCCAGACGCATTGTTAGTCGACGCTTGGAGATTGCCCTTCTGGAATGCATATCAACAAGGGATACCGCAAGGAGACGCCAAAGTGCGTTCGATTGCAGCAGCCTCCATTATTGCGAAAGTTACGAGAGATCGTTTGATGGTTGAAATCGATCTTCAGTATCCGCAATATGGTTTTGCCCGGCATAAAGGCTACGGAACCAAGTTGCATTATGAAGCCATTGCAACTCATGGACTTTGTCCGCAGCACCGGCGTAGTTTTTTAAAAAACCTTGACGCTCATAGAGGAGATTCTTAACCAATGATTCAAGCAAAACAATTAGGATCGTATGGAGAAGCTGCTGCTGCCGAACATTTGAAACGAAAGGGTTATCGTATTCTTGACCGCAATTATGTTACTTCATTTGGTGAAATCGATCTGGTAGCTCAAATAGATGCAGAAGTGGTGTTTGTAGAAGTCAAAACCAGAAGTAGTCAATCCTACGGAGAGCCCTATTTAGCAGTTAGTGAACGGAAGAAAAGAAAATATCGACAATTGGCGCTGAGTTATATTCTCAAGGCTTATCATAGGGAGCCAGCGTATCGTTTTGATATTATTTCGGTCGTCCTAAACCGAATAACAGGTGAACTCCAGCAACTCGAGCATTTTGAGAATGCTTTTGTATAAAGATAACCAGAAAGGGGAATTTCATTGTTAAAACAAGTTATAGAAATCCACGAACTCCTTGACAGCAGTTTTGCCTGTGGTGAAGGCGTTAAGGAACGCTTCCTAAAACATGGGTTAGAAGCGAAGTTTTGCACATGGCAAACAATTCAAGGAGAAAAAGGGAAGACCGATTTTATTCGCATCGTCATTCCCGGTAAAGCAGGAAAAACCCAAGGAGGGTCCGCACCGACTTTAGGAATCATAGGTCGGTTAGGAGGAGTGGGTGCGCGTCCGGAGCGAATCGGTTTAGTCTCTGATGCCGACGGTGCAGTAACCGCTCTTTCCGTTGCTTTAAAATTGATTGATATGCAAAAAAATGGAGATTCATTAACCGGGGATGTCATCATCACAACTCACATTGCCCCACATGCTCCGACTCAGCCTCACGAACCGGTACCTTTTATGGGTTCACCGGTCAACATGGGTATCATGAACCAGCATGAAGTGGATTTGGCAATGGATGCCATATTATCGGTAGATACCACAAAAGGCAACCGAATTATGAATCACAAGGGCTTTGCTATTACCCCTACGGTCAAAGACGGCTGGATTTTGCGAATCAGTGAAGATCTTTTGTCCATTGTAGAGTGGACTACCGGGCAACCTGCACATGTACTACCCATCACGACACAAGATATTACACCCTATGGCAATGACATTTATCATGTCAATAGCATTATGCAACCTGCCATTGCCACTTCTGCACCGCTGGTTGGAGTAGCAATCACCACTGAAACTGCGGTTCCAGGATGTGCCACCGGCGCCTCCCATGAAACCGACATCGAAGTCACTGCGCGATTTTGTATTGAAGTAGCCAAAGCATTTAGCCAAGAGCAATGTGCCTTTTTTGATCCTCAAGAATACGAAGAAATTCTTCGTCGTTACGGCTCAATGGTACATCTCAAAAAACTGTTTCGATAGTCAAAAAATTACGATAGCAAAGAGAAGGAAGAACTGTTACGCTTATAGAAACATTCCTTCAATATGACAACATAGCAACAGAATGGAGTTTTTTTATGAGTGAACCACAGAAGAAAGATCGTTTTGATCAAGCGTTTTTACGCAAAGATTACTTAACGAAACAAGAAGCGAATAAAGAAGTCATTAAGTTGGCCGCTCCGGCATTGGCAGAGCAGATTATGATGAGTTTAATCGGTATGGCCGATATGATTATGGTCAGCCGTATAGGACCGGCTGCAATTGCTGCTGTTGGCCTGAGCAACCAACCTATGATGTTTGCCATGGCTATTTTCATGGCTTTAAATGTGGGAACAACTGCCGTGGTTGCCCGTCACGTGGGAGCCAATGAAAGTGATGCTGCCAACGAGACTGCCCGCCAATCTTTGATTTTGGTAGGACTACTTGGCGTCATCATGGCGGCCATCATGTTCTTTAGTGCACAATGGATACTATTGTTTATGGGCGCCGAACCCGACACTATGGCTCATGCTGTCACTTATTTTCGTATCGTTTCGGTAAGCATGATTTTTAACACCATCCAGATGAGTGTGAACTCCATGGTTCGTGGAGCAGGAGATACCAAGTCTCCCATGTCAAACAATATGACGGTCAACGTGATTAACTTGGTTGGAAACTTTCTTTTGATCAATGGTATTTGGTTTTTCCCCAAACTGGGTGTTACCGGAGCAGCGCTTGCAACCGCCTTTTCAAGGCTTGTCGGCAGCATTTTAGCTCTCAGTTTAGTCTTGATTCCCGGAAAACGAATTACAGTCAGCTTCAAAGAACGGTTCCATTTTAATTGGGATATTGCTGCGCGCGTTGCAAAAATTGGTTTCCCGGCTGCAATTGAGCAGTTTATTATGCGTGGTGGTATGATCATCTTTACCCGAACAATCTCCGGGTTGGGAACGGTTACTTATGCTGCCCATCAGGTAGCACTAAATATTACCAGCTTATCCTTTACCACCGGTATGGGCTTTGCAATGTCGGCAACCTCATTAGTAGGAAGATCCTTAGGAGCAAAAAAGCCGGATATGGCAGAAATGTTGGCGAATTCTGCTCACAAATTGGCCATGATGGTTTCCGGAGCCGTCGCTGTAATCTTATTCTTTTTTGGTAGACAAGTGGCTTTATTGTACTCCAATGATCTTGCAGTTATCACCCAAGCGGCCATCGCTTTAAAAATCATCGCTTTGGTTCAACCTTCCCAATCCACCCAATTTGTACTTGCCGGAGCCCTGCGTGGAGCAGGCGACACCAAATGGCCGCTATACTCCACGATTATTGGTGTTTGGGGTTTCCGTGTTTTATTGTCATACCTCTTTGTTCAAGTACTGGGCTACGGGTTGGTCGGCGCATGGGTTGCTATGGCCGTGGATCAATTTGCCCGCTCCTCGATTATTTTATATCGTTTCCGCAGTAACAAGTGGAAACATGTTCGAGTTTAGAATTTGATTCATGGACCCTGCGTCATATTAGCCGGAGTTTTCTCCGGCTTTTCTCTTTATCCCAAGTAAAGGAATTTATCTTGAACATATCGAATAAATTTAAGCTATGGTCTCCTTGTGGAGGTCATTATTTATCGGAGACCTTGATGGTCCAGAAAGGATCTTTATGAAATTACATACCAATGAAGAAATAAATCGTGAAAAAGCGATCTTGGTCGCATTAGAACTGCCAAAGGAAACATGGGATATTGAAGAAAGTTTAAAAGAACTAGCGGCTCTTGTTGACACAGCCGGAGGCGAAGTCTTAACGACCTTTCAGCAAAAACGACCTCATCCTGACAGTGCTTTCTATATTGGGAAAGGTAAAGCCGAGGAAGTAGGACGGTTTTGTGATGAAGTTGGAGCTGATATTTTGGTTTTTAACGACAGCTTAAGCCCTTCTCAATTAAGAAATTTAAGTGAAATGACCGAGTGCCGGGTATTGGATCGCAATCAGCTGATTCTCGATATTTTTGCTCAGCGCGCCAACAGTGCAGAAGGCAAATTACAAGTGGAGTTGGCTCAATTAAAGTACACTTTACCCCGGTTATCGGGCATGGGGAAGAGCCTTTCCCGACTGGGTGGCGGGATTGGTACACGAGGGCCTGGTGAAAGCAAACTAGAACAAGATCGTCGTCATGTGCGAAGCCGGATTGATTTACTAGAAAAAGAGATTGAAGAAGTTGCAAAGCGCCGACTCATCACAAAAGGATCGCGTCAACGCAGCGGTATGCCCATGGTAGCATTGGTCGGTTATACCAATGCAGGCAAAAGCAGTATTTTGAATTGGATCTGCGATGCCAACGAAGTAGCAGAGAACCAACTTTTTGCTACGTTGGATTCAGTGACTAGAGTTTTCAAATTAAGCAATAAGCGAGAAGTGCTACTGACCGATACGGTTGGATTTATTCACAAACTTCCGCATCAATTAGTGGCAGCTTTTCGCTCTACTTTGGACGAACTCAAAGATGCTGAGTTATTGTTACATATCGTAGATATCAGTGATGCGAACTACGAAGAACAAATCCAAACAACGATGAGCTTACTTGAAGAATTAGAAGTGCAACAACCCATCATACGGGTCTTTAATAAAATCGATGCACTTCCAACACTCGGTGTATTGCAACGAGCCATGTCTACCTGCGAGAATGCGGTTGCTGTCTCAGTAGTTGAGAACCAAGGAAAAGATGCTCTTTTACAGGCAATCCAAGAGCATTTCGCTCAAGAGCGTATGGTGTATCGCTTATTGATTCCCTATGACAAGGGAGAACTTTTAAAACTTGTATATCAGCAAGCCACAATTCTGGAACGCTCTGAAGAAGAAACCGGGGTCAGTTTCCTGCTAGAAAGCAAGAGCGATCTCAAAGAACGTTTACAGTCAAAACTTGGCTTCACTAGTGAGGAAAAGAATGAATCAAATTAAACAATGGATTACAGAAGGTGAATATGAATTACTGCCAATTTTTGCCGATTTAGATCAAATTGCTTTGACAAATCAGCGTAAAGTTTTAGCAGCCTTTCGTCAGCTTGAGGTTTCCGATTATCATTTGCAGCCTGCTACGGGGTATGGCTATGGCAACATTGGTCGTGAAACCTTAGATAAACTTTATGCAAAAGTTTTCCATACCGAAGCCGCCTTGGTCAGAGGTCAATTTGTATCGGGGACCCACGCCATTGGGACAGCACTATTCGCCGCCCTTCGTCCGGGAGATCGTTTGTTATCTGTAACAGGACTTCCGTATGACACCATGCGACAAGTAATCGGTATAACCGGTGATGCCCCCGGAAGCCTGAAAGACTATGCAATTGAGTATCGGCAAGTTGATTTGTTGGAGAGTGGTCAGATCGACGAAGCCGCTTTACGATCCGCTTTGAAAACCCCGGTTAAAGCCGTATTGATTCAACGTTCGCGTGGTTATGAGTGGCGAAGCGCGCTTAGTATTCCCGAAATCAAACGCGCCATTGAGATCATTCGAGAAGAACAAGCAGAGACGGTTGTCATCGTCGATAATTGCTATGGTGAGTTTACCGAAAGTTTAGAACCCACCGATGTTGGAGCTGACCTTATGGCGGGCTCCCTCATCAAGAATCCGGGAGGTGGCATCGCACCCGGAGGCGGGTATCTCGTGGGGAAAACACAGCTCATTGAAGCCGCGGCTTCCCGTTTTGCCATGCCAGGTATAGGCCTAGAAATGGGTTCTTGCTTTGGCGACAGTCAGCGTCTTATGTATCAAGGATTCTTCTTGGCACCCCATACGGTGGTTCAATCTTTAAAAGGCATGCATTTATTGGCCTATGTTATGGAGAAACTTGGATTTATTCTTTCTCCCCATTGGTCGGTGAGGCGTAATGATATCATTCAAGCCATCCGTTTTCCCGAAAGCACGGCTTTAATCGAGTTTTGCCGTGCCATTCAACGTGTTTCCCCGGTGGACTCCCATGTAATCTTAGAACCTTGGGATATGCCCGGCTATGCGCATCCGGTAATTATGGCAGCAGGAGCCTTTATTCAAGGATCCTCGATTGAGTTAAGTGCAGATGCCCCCATGAGAGAACCTTATACCGTATATGTTCAAGGCGGTCTGACCTTAGAACACATCAAAATCGCAATTGAAGAAATTGCTGAAACTTTATGGAAGCATTTGTAAAGAAATTGATACATACTCGAAATAAAACTAGGCAGGAATCAAGCTTGAAGGTAGGGAAATTTAGAACAAAAGGAGGTCGGGGAAATGAGTCCAATATCAAACCAAACCATGCGCTTTCGAGGGATGGATACCGAGGAGAAGAGTATTCACAGCATCTTGGCAGAGGTCAACGCTGCTCTTACAGAGAAAAACTATAATCCCATTGACCAAATTGTCGGCTATATTTTGTCGGGTGATCCCGCCTATATCACGAGTCACAAGGGTGCACGTAATCTGATCCGAACCGTAAATCGCGATGAAGTTCTGGAAGAATTAGTGCGTTTCTATTTGAAAAACAAACCATTAGAAGAACCCAAGGGGCAGTAGATGATTTCTGAAACACGCACCATGGGCCTAGATGTAGGAAGTCACACCATTGGTGTGGCTGTTTCTGATTTGCTGGGTTTCACAGCACAAGGTGTGGAAGTGATACGCAGAACCAGTGAAAAAGCCGATTTTGAACGTTTATCTGCCTTAGTCAATCAATTTTCTGTTTCTCAGTTCGTGGTGGGTCTTCCTAAAAATATGAATAACAGCATTGGACCGCAAGGTGAATACAGTCTCGAATTTGCCAAAAAACTGGAGGAGATTTTTCATCTTCCTGTTTTGCTTTGGGATGAACGCTTGACAACTCGTAGTGCAGAGCAGTTTCTAATTTCAGCGAATGTACAGCGAAAAAAACGAAGACAAGTGATCGATAAGCTGGCTGCCAGTCTTATTTTACAAAGTTATCTTGACTCGCTTTCAAAGGAATCTGAGAATGATTTCGTTGACTTCAGCTGAAGTTTATGTTACAATATTTTGAGTCAGTCTGAACTAGGTTTTATGCATAGAAGCTACTGATGAAATAGAGAATTTAAAACGAAAGGTGCTGTATAAAAATGTCTGAGAAAGATGTAAAAGCTCCCTGCGCCGACTGTGGACATGATCATGACCATAATCACAACCACGAAGAAATGGACATGGAAGTTGTAACATTAGTGGATGACGAAGGCGTTGAACATGAATTTGAATTGGTAGAAATTTTAGAGATCGATGAAATGGAATATGCTGTTCTCTTCCCCTTAGAAGGTGATGAAGAAGACGAAGCTGTCATTTTAAGAATCGAAACCGATGAAAATGACGAAGATGTCTTGGTTGATATCACTGATGAAGATGAATGGAACAAAGTTGTCGCCGCCTGGGAAGAACTGGTAGCCGCAGAGGACGACGAAGACGAAGACGAAGACGAGGACGAATAAATCGTATCTGTCTCTTGAGTCCGATTTGTAATACAAATCGGACTTTTCTTTTTAGAAAGGGTGTAGTCTTCATGAATTGCCGTAGAAGCGCTTTATTTGGATTTGTTTTTTTGATTCTATCTCTGGCACTTTTCATCGTATGGCAGTTGCAACCCACCGGTCAACAGGATGCCATTATTCAAATTGAAACCGGAGCAGATTTCTCGGAAATTGGTAACCAGCTTGAGGAAGAAGGATGGATTCGTTCTTCTCTGATGTGGCAATTAGCCGGGGTTTTAACAAGGAAAAGCAATACCTATTTTGCCGGAACCTATCAGTTCACTACAGGGATGGGCCTACTTTCCATTCTCGATGATATTCATCAAGGCAATCAGTATATGGAGCAGATCCGCCTGACCATACCAGAAGGGTCAACAATCGAGCAAATTGCCTCCTATGTTGAAAACACCGGATTGATGAGTGCTGAAGATTTCTTAAAAGTGGTTAAATCGATTCCTCGTGAGGGAGCATCTAGTCAAGTACTGTATCCTCTGGAAGGCTATTTGTTCCCCGAAACATATTTCTTACACACCGGTATGAGCACTGAAGAAATCATTGAAATGTTGCAGAATCAATTTGAGCGTGTTCTTGCTGACATCGAAATTCCTGAGGATTTTGCATACAGTCAAGAAGAGTTGATTATCTTGGCTTCTATTGTAGAGAAAGAATCCCAAGATCCTGATGAAATCGCCTTAGTAGCAGGTGTATTTCTAAATCGCTTAGAAATCGAAATGGCCCTTCAATCATGTGCAACGGTCAATTATATCTTAAAACAAGATAAGTTGATTCTGAGCGAAGAAGATATTACTGTTGATTCCCCCTTTAATACCTATATGTACAATGGTTTGCCCCCCGGACCGGTAGGGAACCCTGGTAAGGCTGCGATTGAAGCGGTTCTTCATCCGGAAAAAAGCGAGTACTATTACTTTGTTGCCGGACCTGACGGCACCCATCATTTTAGCGAAACCTATGAAGAACATGTCTGGTGGTCACAAAAACTCTGGGGAGATTAAATTATAAATGGAGAATATAATGAACAAACCTGAACTTTTGGCACCTGCGGGTGATTTAGAGAAAATGAAAACTGCTTTGCTTTACGGAGCTGATGCAGTCTATTGTGCCGGAATGCGATACGGACTCAGAGAACGAGCGACCAACTTCACAGAATCGGAACTTAAAGAAGGTATCGATTTTGCCCATTCTTTGGGAAAGAAAGTCTATATTACCGTCAATGCTATGCCCCATAACCGTGATTTAGTGGAGCTTCCGGATTATCTTAAAAGACTGCAAGCATTGAAAGCAGACGCTCTGATTATTTCAGATCCTGGTGTTTTGATGTTAGCCAAAACCCATGCCCCTGACCTTGATTATCATCTTAGTACACAAGCCAATACGGTCAATGTCGCTTCCGCGAAATTCTGGCAGCAACAAGGGATATCCCGTTTGATTTTAGCTCGGGAGTTGAGTTTTGACGAAATCAAAGAATTTCGTGAGCATTGCCAAGCAGAACTGGAGTGCTTTGTGCACGGTGCTATGTGCATGGCGTACTCGGGGCGATGTCTAATTTCCAACTTCTTAACCGGACGGGATGCAAATGCAGGGGACTGTGCACAAGCCTGCCGATGGAAATATGCAGTAATGGAGCAAAACCGCGAGAACGAATATTTTCCGGTTGAGGAAACCGAAGAGGGAACTGCTATTTTTTACTCGAAAGATCTTTGTATGATCGAACATCTCCCATTGTTGATGCAAAGTGGGATCGATGGCTTAAAAATTGAAGGTCGAATGAAAAGCCTTCATTATGTAGCGACCGTGACTGGAGTGTATCGCCAAGCGATTGATCGTTATCTGAAAGATCCAAATACATATCAGTATGACCCGCAATGGATGATCGAGATTCAAAAGGCTGGAACACGTGAATTCACAACCGGATTCTATTTTGGAAAACCGGGAGCAGAGGCTCAAAATTATTCCGGGCTTTCTGTGGATCGGAGCATTGATTTCGTGGGAATTGTTCGCGAGTCCAGAGCCGATGGAATTTGGATCGAACAGCGTAACAATTTTAAAATTGGTGATTCTTTAGAGATTCTGACCCCTACTATGGATTGTATTCTGCATAAGGTGGAATCAATGCAAAACCGAGACGGACAAGATATCGTGGTCGCCCCCCACGCACAAATGAGTGTATTTCTACCAATCAAAGAAACTATACCGGTTCAAAGCTTAGTGCGGCGAATTAAAGAATAAAAAAACCCCCGACGGATCCAAAAAAGATCAGTCGGGGGTTTTGGCATGTTTAGAGGCCTATTCGGTAAAACATAGATCGTCCCCATCGTTTTAGCAGGTGATAGAAGACAATATTAAGGAGAAGAAGGATTGCAGCCGTAATCATTACTGCTATGTATAATTGAGAGGCAGGCATGTGAAAAACTGGTTGAGCAATAAGGAACATCAACCCCATACCACCAAAGATTGCAATCATGGTGGCGATACTTTGTTTTACCACGCTCACATGGCTCGTCCAATCAAATTTTGGAAACTGTAAATTGATCACAATACCGGCTTGAGCAATCGCAATTGAAGCTAAAACTGGAATCAGCAGTGCAAAAAAGAAATAGTACCAAGTCAAAGGGATTGTGAGCATTACCAAAGGAACCGAAATAAAGATTGCTGGAATTAACAGTGTTAGATTTACCAAAATCTTCGCAAGGAAAAGCGTCATCGGATCCAGTGGCCAACTTTTTAACATTGGATACATGCTTCCTTCTAAAGAAAGTGAAACTGCTGTGGTGCAGGTCAAGGCTGCAAAAAAAGCAATCGCTACAGGCACCATAGCCTGTACTCGAGTGATTCCGCCCGGTATCATGGCTAGAGTCGTAAACACTTGATCTTTTTGTAACAATAACATTCCTGCCGCACCAATCATCATGAGCGCTCCAATACCTGTATTCATTACATAAATCGGCACCGAAAAAAAGAATTTCAGTTCTTTCAGATAAAGAGTCTTGAGTTGAGAAGAGCGATTTAATTTTCGGCTTTGATAATCACCTTTTTGACCCTTGGGAGCAAGCAATTCATTGATTACAGAGTAATATTTGGCAACAATCCAAGCAAATATGGCAAAGGCGCTCCAGGAAATTACTTGGAATAGCACAAAAAGAACGAAATCTGGTTTTGTAACTGCTTGAGCATACCAACCAGCCAAAGGATACAACTGATTAATTTGTGCCATGACCAGATCGATGATCGCGATCACTTTTTCCATATTTAGGCTTTGTGCCAAAAAAGAAGCTGCCATTATAGCAAAGGTGAAAACTAAACTTAGTAGAATGGTTAGCAGGTTCTTTCCACGGAAATTCCCCGCAAATACCTCAATGAGAATGCTTAAAGCGCTTGCCACAATCATCGGTAAAATAGGAACCGCTAGTAAGCCTAACCCTGAAAGAAGATAGAAAAGGGGAGAAGCTGAAGCGCGTAATCCATATACAAGGGTAGCCGGAATCATTAAGAAAGCAGCAAAGGCGAAATTAAACAAATATAGATTCAGAAGCTTCGATAATATCAGTTGCTGATGAGGAATTGGCATTGACAAAAGCAGGTCGTCATCCTGGGCCCGGAACAACATACTACTTCCTTTTAGAATCGTATTGAAAAAGCACATGCTGCCTGCTCCTGCCATCATCATTGCAATGACTACAGAATAGCCGACCAAAACACCATAGACATCTGCGATGACAACACAATAATTATACAGATATCCAAAAAGGAATACAAAAGAGAAGCCCATGAGTATAGCCATTGTTATGGCATTACGCTTTTCAGAGGGGTCTTTACTATGGCGGATTTTGTTAATTCCCAAAACCCCGGTATAATAAAGTTTTGTCAGAATCTTAATGTTAGTCATGGTCAATCAACTCCAGGAATACTTCTTCCAGACTGGAATTCCCACGAACATCTTGGGTGAGTCCTGAAACTACTAAGCTCCCTCCCCGTATGATCGCAATCTTATTACAAAGTTTTTCAGCAACTTCCAGAACATGCGTAGAGAAGAAGACAGAACTCCCTCGAGCACATAATTCTTGCATGATTGTCTTTACGGTATAGGCCGCTTTAGGATCGAGCCCGACAAAGGGTTCATCTAAGAGCAATAATTTAGGTTCATGCGTCAGCGCTGCAATGATCGCTAATTTCTGTTTCATACCATGGGAATAGGAAGAAACCAAATCTCCTAAATTGGGAAATAACTCAAGCCGGGTAGAATATTCTTCGATTCTCTGTTGACGATCTTGATTATTGACTCCATAGATATCGCTGATCAGGGTCAAATATTGGATTCCGGTCAAGAATGGATAAATTTCGGGATTATCCGGTATGAACGCCATTTTCCCTTTGCAGAGGACAGGCTCTTCTTGAATCGAATGCCCGTCAATTAAGATTTCTCCATGATCAAAGGTGAGAATTCCAACACAAGATCGAAGGGTGGTTGTTTTACCTGCACCATTATGACCTATAAACCCGTAGATATCCCCGGGAAGAACGTGCAAATTCAGATCATCTACCGCTTTTTTACCGTTTCTATACGTTTTACTGAGATGTTTGATTTGTAACATGAAGAATCTCCTTTCGTCTCAACATCTTAAATCAAGTTCGATAAATCACAAAGAACTCCTTCACTTGGAGGAAGAATATAACAATAAAAAAAGACAAATAAATTTGAAAAAAGCACTTGCTTTTATTTTTGTTTTATGTATAATTATATTCGTTGAATCAATTGATTTTATTGAAAACTTAATACGCAAACAACCAAAAATCGCATCGCATTCCTCTCATTCTTTTCAACCCACTTTGCAGGATTATACGTCAGCGAGACCGAAACATAGAAAAATCAGAAATGAACGCTGAAATTGTGCAAAGGAATGATACCATGGATATTTTTACCCAAGTCGTCATCATGCTCGCCGGTGCTATCGGCATCAACATGGTTTTCAGAAAATACGTTAAACCCCTCAATAATTGGGCATATTGGTTCGTTGGCATGTTTGCCTTCACTTTTGTCACGAATATCATTAGCCTTTATTTGGTTTCCATAGGAACGATTCCTCAAGATTGGGGTCCCGTCATCATTCAAACGATTGCCATCGGTATCCTTCTCCTGTTTATGCCTCGGGAACCAGGAAAATTTGGGCGCAAAATGGATCCTTCTGAGAAGGATGACGATAATGATGTGAACCTAAAAAAACGCAACAAGCCAAAAATCTAAATTAGGAGGAATCCTATGTTCTCCTTTCGATATCTTCTTCAGAAGTTACGGGACAGAAATGACCTCAATGAAGAAGATGAGTTGGCCGCAATAGCGGTTTATGATCAAGGAGAGTCTGTTATAGATTTCTTGCTTCAACGTTTACCCTGGAAGGAACCAGAAATCAAAGCTTTTATGAGTTTGATCTATTCAATGGAGCTATTTCAAGATCGCGAGTTTTTGATTGACCGAACAATGCTTCATTGGATTGATGCCGGGTTGTCTGCAAAACTTCGAATTCTCCCTCTCAGTATGAAAGGGAATCAAATTCGAATTGCTGTAGATGACCCTTTTTCTGTACTTTTATGGCAAACGGTTGAATACGAACTCAATTTAAAAGCAGAACTCTGTCTGATTCTACGCACGGATTTCCAAAGCTTGTACCGTCAACTCTATAACTGCTCGGCCCCGACCTTTCAGCCCGTTTCAACAATGTCAACCGGATATCCAGTTTTACTTCCGTGGCAAATTGAACAAGAACAAGATGAGCTTTTACAAATCTTAGAACAAGCCAGTGCTAAAAAGGCAACCGATATCCATTTTGAACCACTGGAACATGCGTTGCGGGTTCGTTTCCGAATCGACGGGAATCTGATTTTACATCGTATGTTCGAAGAAACCAAAAAAGCAAATTTTGTTTCTCGCTTAAAAATCTGGTCAGAACTCAATATTGTTCAACAACGCTTACCGCAAGACGGTCAATTTCAAAAGACCCTGAACGACGAACAAATCGATTTTCGTGTTAGCACGCTGCCGTTGCTTTATGGAGAGAAAGTGGTTTTACGATTACTACGAAAAAATCAATCCCTCTCGTCCCTAGAACAACTGGGCATGACAGAAAACCTCCTCAGACCTTTTGAATCACTCCTTCGCCAGCCTCATGGCATGATCTTGGTTTGTGGGCCGACTGCTTCCGGAAAAACCACAACTCTATACAGTGCTTTGCAACAACTCGACCGAGAATCCCTCAATATTGTGACAATTGAAGATCCGGTAGAATTTCATTTAGCCGGTATCCAACAAATGCAAGTGAACGATAAACTTCACGCAACCTTTGCGAAGGGATTACGTGCCATACTGCGGCAAGATCCCGATGTTATCTTAATCGGCGAGATCCGAGATCGCGAAACTGCTGAAGTCGCGTTTCAAGCTGCGCTAACGGGTCATCTGGTTTTTGCATCACTTCATACCAGTGATGCTGCCGGAGCGATTACACGCTTGCTTGATATGGGGGTTGAACCCTTTCTTTTAACATCAACCCTAAGTGGAATTGTTTCACAACGATTGATACGAAAGGTATGTCCCTATTGTGCCAGATTCGAGCTCGCAGATTCCCGAGTTTGGGAACACTATAGACCCCATTCTCACTATGGAATCCCACCCCGCTTCGCACAAGTGGGTGAGGGTTGTCCGAAATGTCAGTTTCATCCTTTGCAGGGGAGAATGGGGATTTTCGAGCTCTTGATTCCCGATGCAAAGATGCACAAGCTGATTATGAATAAAGCTTCTTTACAGGAATTGCGTACCTCTGCTATTGAAAATGGGATGAAACCTTTTTACTGGGATGGCATAGAGAAAGCTGCTTTGGCTCAAACCGTGATTTCAGAAATTATTCCCTACTTGCCTCGCAGAGATTCTAAGGATTACCTATGAAGAAGTTCAAATTCATAGCTTTAACTTCTAGCGGTGCGAAACAAAAAGGAAGTTTATATGCACAGCATCGCGAAGAAGTATTACAAAACTTAGTGGATCAATGTCCTCTAATTCTCCAACTTGAAGAAGAGAAGTGGTGGGAATCGCCACGATCAATCTTAAGATCTCGCTCCTTATTTTCCAACCAGGAATTAGCATTATCGTGCAAACAATTTAGTTTTCTTTTGCAAAGCGGAATCCCGTTAAATGAAGTTTTGCATTTAATGGTCGAAGAAAGCACAACACCGAGTCACGCTTTATTCTTCCGAGAGATCGATCATTCCGTGAACGCCGGCTTTCGATTTTCTGAGAGCTTAGAGCGGTGGGGAGAGGTCCTTCCTCGCTTCTTTATTCAATCGGTAAGGGCAGGTGAGCACAGCGGCGAATGGGAGACCATCTTTCGAGATCTTTCAGAATTTTATCAAAAAGAAGTTCTACGGCATCAGCAACTCAAACAAGCAATGATTTATCCCATTTTATTGCTACTTGTGACAGGGATTGTTTGTTACTTCTTAATGAATCTCATCGTACCTCAATTTTTATCTCTCTATGTTGGTAGCCGCACGCTGCCCCGACCAACTCAAATTTTACTGTGGTGTTATCAAAAGAGAACGCTGTTTCTTTGTGTTTTAATGGGATTCTGGATTCTCTGCACGTTTCTACTTCCCAAAATTCTGAGCATTCCAAATGTTCAAGTACGGTGGTCTCGTTTTTTATTGAAGGTGCCGAAGTTGGGCTCTTTTTTGCTCAGACGAGAACTTACACGATTATGTTACACCTTTTCCATGTTACTTCGTCATGGGTTAGAAATCAATTCAACTTTGCCCGTTGCAGCGAACCATGTTGAATCTATCTATCTACGTCAATGTCTACAACAGGTTCTTAGAATGATGGAGGAGGGAAGCAGCTTTTCATCGGCGTTGAAGAATTTTGACTTTTGGCCTTCAGGGTTCATCCGAATGATACAAATTGGTGAAACGGGAAATCGTCTAGACGAAACCATGAAGGACGTAGCGACACTTTACGAATTAGAAGTTCACAATCAGATTCAATCTTGGCAACGGATGATTGAACCCGGACTCCTTATTTTTATCTCTCTCTTGGTTGGATTTTTGGCCTTAGCAGTCTTACTACCCATGATGGATCAATGGCAAGGATATCAAATGCTTTAACGAAAGAAGGAAGATGATCGAATGAAGAAGAAAACACGCAAACAAGGATTTACCTTAGTGGAAGTTATGGTGGTCATGGCCATCGTTGCCCTTTTAGCCGCAACTGCAATTCCAAAAATCAAAGGTATATATGATGAAGCCCAACTCGATAAAGCCGTAGCCGATGCTATGCAAATTGTAGCAGCAATCCAACGAGTAGAGTTGAAGAATGAATTATCTGGAACCTCTTCCGATGTGTTCAGCGAACCCAAGGTATTAGAGGAAATTGATTTTAATTCTTTAAGTGTCACTGTCACGCCTGGAAGTTATACGTTTCGATACTGTCCAGCTGGTGAATTAGAAGGGAATGCTTCCAGCCGAGGCATCCAAATCTACAAAGGTGCTTATGATTCAGATAGCAACCCTATAAAGGAAGTGATCATACCCGAATGAGTCTAACCGAATTAAACCCTTTTTTACCCTTTTACTTGGTTTTGAGTGCTGTTTTAGGATCCTTTATGAACATGTTGGTTTGGCGTCTGCCCAGAAAGGAATCCTTAGGAGGACGTTCCCATTGCTTTTCTTGTGGACATGTTTTAAGTGTGCTTGACCTAATCCCCATTGTCAGTTGGCTTGCTTTACGTGGACGCTGTCGTTATTGCGGGGTGAAGATCCCTTTCCGGTATCTCTGGCTTGAACTTGGAATGCTGATTTCCTGGAGTTTGTGCTGGTGGCTTTCTACAACGCTTCTACAGCTTATTGTAAGTAGCGCAGTTGTTTCGATAATCTTCTTTGGAGTCGCCTTATGGCGTGCTTGGCCAATAGCAAAGTGAAGTGCAATTTAAATACCCATAATAAGCAGGGAAGTGCTCTTGTTCTCACCGTTTTAACTTTGGCTTTTTTGTTAGTGTTGTTATCTGGTGTTACCTTAGATCGCACGCTTCGCTATTGGTTAAGCAGTCAACACAGAGATGAAGTATTATCCTTTTTCAATGCTCAATCTGCACATGAGATGGCCGAATTCGAACTGCAGAAACAATTTGAAGAGCAAGGATGGCTCGATCATTATTTTGCAAATTCCTTTTCATTGAATGAAGGGGAGAGCCGTTATCTATGGCAGTTCACTGAAAACGAACTGCGTTTGCAAGGGATTGGAAAATTCAAAAAAAGCTATACTCTGTTGCAAAGCCGATATCAGATCTACCA
Organism: uncultured Eubacteriales bacterium; assembly: GCA_964425745.1. Classification (GTDB taxonomy): domain Bacteria; phylum Bacillota; class JAAYKD01; order JAAYKD01; family JAAYKD01; genus CALCNS01. The sequence continues at coordinate 119,864 of CAYRNW010000001.1, forward strand.
ATCTCCAGCTGATTTCCCACTTCTTCTTATCACACAGCAACTGAGTGGAGATGGCATACTACAACTACACCCCTCTGCTTTATTCCAAGGGATTTTTATACTCTTTCCTTCGAACCAAATCGTGCTTTCTAATGCTGACCAACTAAAATTTATTTTACATAATCAACAAAATCCAGTCGTCTCTGATCTCAATATTGAAGAGATTGTGGCATGGAACATGCAATCAATCTCCAACTCAACGGGCGAAAGCACTGATTTCATCATCGATTATTCCTTGCCTACAAATCCCATGATTTCCGACTTGTTGCTGGATCATATCTATGTAACAAAGGAATCGATCCAACTTGATCTTCGGGCTGGAAATGAAATCGTTGAACTCCCCTCGATTATTACCACAGGAAGTCTTGAAATCGTAGCAAGGGCCGATCAAGCTGTTCGCTGTATGGGTTTGCTTTATTGTGAAAATCTCAATTTATCACAAGCAACTCTACAATTGGAACCCGATTTAACTTTTTTAAGTTGGATTCTCGAACATAAAGAACATATCATTTCAACGAATTATCGTCCCTGCCCACAAATGATACTGGCTCGTAGTGAATATAAAATTTTACCCCAACGAGCTTTAGGAGAGTAAGGAGCGCGCATTCATTGAAAAAGGGGATCGTACTTTTGGAAATCATACTCTCTTTGGCAATTTTTCTGGCCGTTGCACTCCCAATTTTATCCCTTTCCATTGAAAATTTCTCAGCAGCTCGTTATACCCAGCAACGGGAAAAATCAATCGATGTCATTCATAACAGTCTGGAAGCTTTTTTTGGTGATGGATGTCAGGAACTTGTTCGAAATTTGGGAGTTAGCGGTCAAGTTGAAGACGAATATCTTCACCTCGATATCAACTATAAGAGGAAATGGCAACACCTCAATTTTTCTGAAAAAGATTCACCGATGCAAATTTGTTTAACTTTAAATTGGCGGGATAGAATTGGAAATCACTATGAAAGCGATATCACGTTTGTTTACAACCAAAAAGAAGGGGTTTTCACTCCTTGAATTTATCCTCTCACTCGCACTTCTTACCCTACTTATTACATGTTTTATGGGAATCCAGCACACAGTAGCGAACGATTATGGGTTAGACAGTGAACTTTGCGAGCAAATCATGCAAATGAATACTGCTTTAGACTGCTTTAAGGAAGTCGCGTATATGGCCTATGCTGCAGAAATCAAACCTTCAACTCTTGTTGATTCCAAGAAAGCAGTGTTCTACGTGAAAGACGAATTGAACTTGACGCACGTTTATTGCTTCTATTTGAACCGTTATACCGGTATTTTATATGAAAGCATCCAAGGAACCTCTTCACCAGGAACCATTCAACTGGCGGTCGAAGTCGGAGACTTGGATTTTTTATGGATCAACCCCCTTCAAAAAAACGTCATTGCCATTACAATAGCAGGAAAAGCAGCGCAATCAGCAAAAATCCAGCGCTATTTTTATTTGCGCAATCTTCATTGATATCATCGTTAGAAAAGAGAGTACCTATGAGTCTATTATGGGGTTCCGTAAAGATTTGGAATATCGATTTGCAGGAACATTTAATCCGCTTTGTTTATTGCGAAATCAAAAACAAACAACCAAAAATTTTGCTGTCCGAGAGTATAGAAATTAAGTCGATCAATCATGAAGCTTACCGCGCTTTCTTTGAAAGGCTTCGTTCTATCGACCAAAAGAAGGCAAACTATCTTGCAATCTGCCTTCCGGAAAAAAGCCTTCTCATCAAACCTCTACCAACCTATCCCTACTTGAAAAAGAAAGAGTTAAGACAAGCTTTATCTGTATATCAAGAACAAATTTTACCCGGGCCGACTAGAAATCAAACCTGTGCCTATTGTATTCTTCCTGAAAATGAGATTCAAAGAAAAAAAGAAAATCGCTGTTCCGGGTTTCTCTATGTTTTAGATCATGAGCCGTATCAAGATTTTTTTGATTTAGCACAAGAATACGGTTATCACATCAAAAAGATTTGTTTTAGAGCTTATGTTTACTATTTGACTCAAAGTACGAATAAAACAGAGGGATTGCTTTTTATGCTTGAATTTTTCAAAGAAAGAATCCGTTGTCATCTCTTTCAAAACGGAATTATTACACATTATCGTGACTTCAATTTCAAACCAACCTCTTCTGAACTTCTTATTGAAGAATCTCTGGAGAAAGCACTCTGTTCGTATATTCGATATTTTATCGCTCCTTCGTCCGAGAGAACCTCAATTCAGACACAACTATGCATTTCAGAGGAATCCGAAAACTTAAACAATTGGATCGACTCTATAACGAAGGAAATGTCCGAACAGTTTTTGGAGATGACTTTTCTTCCGTCAATGACCTTCCGTCAAACGCTGGAGAGCTTGACAACTCTTATCACAATAAAATGAAAGAAGGAGCACGATTGAATGCATCTTGAATATACTTCTTCTTTTCTTGGAAAATCAGATCAACATAAAGTTCTGGATTTCAGTATCATCGTTCTAGCAAGCCTAATTCTAATCACATTGATCGTTGCTTATTTCTTGAATAAGTCTGATCATCTTCAAAGTGAATTTGCATTTTCTGAAACACCAAAAATGCATCAGAATTATCATGAGTTAACTCTACGACGTGATCAACTTCAAGAGCAGTTATCCGCAGTGAATTCTCAACCTGATGTAGATATGAATCTCATTATACTGGATCTTTTTCAAAGTATGACACTGCTTTTGCCACAAGAGGTCGTGTTAACTGAACTGAAATGTTCAGAAGATGGAGTTTTAGAACTCCGAGGGCAGTGCACGGACGTAGCTTTGCTTTCGACTTTGCTCCAAGAAGATTTGCTTACCGGTTGGAACTACCATGGGAGTCACATCGATCAGCGGGAAGAAACAAATTATATTTTTCAATTGGAGTATCGTTTGAAAAGACCGGAGATTCTACCATGAGAACTCGTAATTTAAGTTTTCGTGAGAAAATCATGATTTTGCTTGTACTGATCTTGATTTGGATACTGACAATTCGCTTCTACATTCTTCCAGTCTTACCCGAATTGTTTGTTTGTGAGACTTCGCCCGAAACAGATTTGCAACAAAATCAGGGCAATGAAAGCATGATGAATAGTTTAATCGATGAGATTGCTGCTCTTGAAGAGCGGTTAAAAGGGTTGATTATGGAAACAGGCACTACACTGACAGTTTCTGAATTGCATAAGATTTTGTCTGAAATGATAAACAATTGCAATGGTGAATTCTTGGAAATCGATATCAACTTTATTAAAGAAGATTCTACGTTTTCATTACACTTTTTATGGCAAGGTGAGTATTCGGAGTGGATTCGGTCTTTACATTATCTTCAGGAAAGCTCCATAATCTTTGATCACGAGCTGATTCTTCTTCGAACTTTGCCGGCGAATCAAGAAACCCTATTGCTTTGGGAGTTTCAAAGCCAGGCTGGGAAAAAATTGAGCATGCCCCATAATGACGCTATGATTTACAGTGCAGAGGAGGGGAGAAATCCTTTTGAAATCAAATAAGGGCTTCACTCTCCTCGAAGTAATCTTATGCCTGGCGCTCTTAGGAATTGTATTCTCTTTAGCCTTGCCACAGACTTCTAGCTTTTTATGGGACTGGCAATTAGAGATTGTAGCGAAAGAGGTTGCGTTTCAGCTTCGCATTACCCAAATGTTGTGCCTTCGAGAGAATACAACGATAAAAATTATATGCATTTCAACCTTAGAAGATCAAAAAATAGTTCGATATCTAGGATTAACTCCTCAAAAGCCTTATTATCAATTACCAAAAGGGATTCGCATTATAAACCCTTCAACCTTAAATATCACCTATTATCCCAAAGGAACCCCATCCGTTGGATGCACGATTCGTCTGGAAAACCCACATAAGCATAGAATTGAGATCGTTTTGTCGCCAGTAACCGGTAGAATCGTGATACGACCCGATTAAATTGTAGAAGAACTCAAAAAATAATCAAAGAATAGTTGATGAAGCTGAAATCTTATGGTAAAATATACTGTAAAAGTTTCAATCATAAGGAGGTAGACTATGAGTTTGGTCCAATCTTTGCGTGACTCCATTCATCAACAAGCTTTGGATGCGTTTTTAGTGACCAATCAAGAGAATCGAACATACCTTAGTGGATTCACCGGTTCTTCCGGTTGGCTTTTGGTGACCGAAAAAAAAGCAAACCTGATTACGGACTTCCGTTATTACGAACAAGCTGTTTTACAAGCACCCGAGTTCCAATTGATTCGTCAGGTTGAAAGTTTGTCTCAGACTTTACAGAATCAATTAACTGAGCTGAGTGTTCATAGAATCGGATTTGAACAAGACCATATGTCTTATGCGCAAGCGACTGCTTTAATGAAAGCGAATCCTGAGGTCGAATTCGTTCCCATTTCCAGTCTAATCGAGGGGCAACGAATGGTTAAGACCAACGAAGAAATCGCAAAAATGCAAAAGGCTACTGATATCAGTGAGCATACCTTTCTACACATCCTAGGCTTCATGCAAGCTGGCATGACTGAATTGGAAGTTTCCTTAGAAATGGAACGCTATATGCGAAAACAAGGTGCAGATGGCTTAGCCTTTGAGTCGATCGTCGCTTCCGGCCCTCGTTCTTCGCTTCCTCACGGTCGACCAACAGAACGCGGTTTAGCTGAAGGAGATTTTGTAACCTTAGATTTCGGAGCGAAATACCAAGGTTATTGCTCAGATATGACACGAACCATGATTGTTGGTAAACCCAGTGCGGAGCAGCTCAAAATCTATAACATTGTCTTCGAGGCTCACATGGCTGCATTGAATGCTGTCAGACCCGGTATCACCGGCAAAGAGCTGGATATGGTTGCTCGAACTGTGATCACAGAAGCCGGTTACGGAGAGTATTTTGGCCATGGATTAGGTCATGGAGTTGGCAGAAACGTTCATGAAGGCCCTAGCTGTGGTAAATCAGGGTTGATTGCATTAGAAGCTGGTCACGTTGTAACAATTGAACCCGGCATCTACATTCCAAACTGGGGTGGAGTGCGAATCGAAGATATGGTTTTAGTAACGGATGAGGGCTACAAAAACTTTAATCACACCAGCAAAGCCCTCATAGAAATTTAAAGAGTGAACGGAGGAGTTTCCAATGATTAGTACCAACGATTTAAGAACCGGCGTCACCGTAGAAATTGACGGTGCCGTTTGGGCAGTTTTAGAATTTCAACATGTAAAACCAGGTAAAGGTGCTGCGTTTGTTCGAACAAAAATGAAAAATGTAGCTACCGGTGCCGTGCAAGAACGAACATTCAATGCCGGTGAAAAACTCAACAAAGCCAGAGTTGAAAATAAAGAAATGCAATTTCTATATGTCTCTGGTGACTTTTATACCTTCATGGACAACAACACCTTTGAACAAATGGATCTCGTTGCCGACCAAATCGGCGATGGACTCAAATACTTAATCGAAAATATGAATATTCAAATCCAAGTTTTCGACGGCAAAGTCATTGGTGTTGAAATGCCCAACTTTGTTGAACTGACCATCACGGAATGCGAACCCGGCGTCAAGGGTGACACCGCGACCGCGGGAACTAAACCAGCAACCTTAGAAACCGGAGCACAAGTAAAAGTACCTTTCTTTATTAATGAAGGCGACAAGATCCGTATCGATACCAGAACCGGTGATTATTTATCACGCGTATAAAAATAACAGGAAAGGCCATCGTCGTAACGGTGGCCTTTCGATACCTACGTTAAGGGGAGGAAAATTATGTCTAGGCGTATAGCGCGGGAAACCGCCTTGAAAACTTTATTTCAACAGGAATTTCAAGAAATCTCCGCGGATCAAGCAATGCCACTCTCGTTAGAAGAAGCAGAGATGACGGAAAATGATTTTTTGTTTGCCAAGAACATTATTGCAGGGGTGATTGAACATCGACCCCAGCTTGATTCTACCCTCAACGAGTTTGCTGTAGATTGGAAAATGGATCGAATCGTGCGTTTAGAACGGACTATTTTACGCATGGCTTTATTCGAGCTCATGTTTTTGAATGATGTCCCAGTGGGGGTAACAGTAAATGAAGCAATTGAAATCGCCAAAATATATAGCACCCAAGAGGCATCGAAATTCATTAATGGAATTTTAGGCAATGTTGTTCAGCATATGAAATTCATGGGAAAGAAAGTGACTACCAATGACTCAGATTCACGATGAGCCATGGGTTTTAGGTATTGACACCAGTAATTATACAACCTCCATGGCTGCTGTAAGTCTTCAAGGAGTAGTTTTGGGACATCAGAGAAAATTGCTACCGGTAGAAAAGGGGGAGAGGGGCCTGCGTCAATCCGATGCCGTTTTCGCTCATTTAAAAGCAATGGATTCCGTATTCAACCTATTACAACATCCATCCAACCCTCCGATAGCCATTGGCGTCAGTGATCGGCCTAGAGCTCTTTCTCAATCGTATATGCCGGTCTTCTTGGTGGGGCTGCAATTTGCCAAAGTAATGAGTCAAATGTTGCATGTCCCTCTTTTTCTATACAGTCATCAAGAAGGACATATTGAAGCTGGAATTTATAGCGCCCAAATGCCAACTACGCCTTCTTTTTTAGCAGTACATTTATCCGGTGGTACTACCGAATTGCTTCTCGTAACGAAAAACAAAACCGGTTATGAAGAGCAAATCATTGCAGAAACAGGAGATTTGAGTGCCGGCCAATTTGTAGACCGTATTGGAGTTGCTATGGGATTACCTTTTCCTGCTGGTCCTTCCTTGGAGAAATTAGCGAAAGACTCTAAAAATGTAATTTCGATCCCTTCCTTCTTTCGCGAAGGGAAAGTAAGCTTCTCCGGAGCCGAGACGAAAGCACAACAATTTTTAGAAGCGGGTGTTGCAAACTCAGATCTTGCTCGCGGAGTAGAAAACTGCATCGCAACCACGTTAGAGAAAATGATTCTATGGTCTGCTAAAAAAACTGGTTTGACTTCTGTGTTATTGGTAGGTGGAGTTGCCGCTAACCAGACAATCAAAGATCGGTTGCGGCATCGCTTGGAACATCCCTTTGTGCAAATCACTCTTTATTTTGCTTCGCCAGAGTTGAGCAGTGATAACGCCGTCGGAATTGCCTTGCTAGCTGCTTCTGCCGTGAGAGAATCGTAGAAAGGAGGCTTGACATGGAAGAACGCGAAATTATTAGTGTTGTCCAGCTCAATGCATGGGTTAAATCTCTTTTAGAAGACGAGCCCGCCTTTCATCAGATCTGGGTAGAAGGGGAAATCTCTAATTATAAACATCAATCCTCCGGTCATCTCTACTTTTCTCTTAAAGATAACCAAGCCTCAGTTCGCTGCGTGATGTTCAGTGCGAAAGCTCGCCTTTTGCGTTTCCGTCCGGACAACAGCATGAAAGTCTTACTGAGAGCAACAGTATCGCTTTATGAACGCGACGGTCAGTATCAGCTCTATGTCAGTCAAATGGAACCTCAAGGGATTGGTAGCCTTGCCTTAGCGTTAGAGCAGTTAAAAAACCGATTGTCCGAAGAAGGTCTCTTTGCTGAACACTTAAAAAAGCCACTTCCTTTTTTACCGAAATCCGTAGGCATTGTCACCTCTGCTACCGGAGCCGCAGTACATGACATCATTTCGGTCATTACTAGAAGATGCCCAGGCGTTCAACTCTATTTGACTCCGGTTTTGGTCCAAGGGCCGGGAGCCGCAGAGCAAATAGCAACTGCCATTGACTTATTCAATCAACATCACTTGGCAGAAGTCCTGATTGTTGGACGAGGTGGAGGATCCTTGGAAGAATTGTGGGCTTTTAACGAAGAAGTTGTTGTGCGGGCGATTCATCGATCTAACATCCCTGTTGTTTCTGCCGTGGGACATGAAACTGATTTTACGTTAAGCGATTTTGCTGCTGATTTACGTGCTCCAACTCCTTCTGCTGCTGCAGAATTGGTTGTACCCGATCTTCAAAAGATGAAAGATCAAATCAATGAATTGCAAAATCGTTTACTCAACGCCATAGAAATGAGTTTTAAGCAAAAGCAAGAACGCTTATTTTATTATCAAAATAAATTAGAACCTGAAATCTTTCGTTCTTGGCTTCAACATAAGCAAAATAGCCTTTCTGATCCTCAGCAACGCATGTTACACGCCACGACTTTACTAGTTCAACAAAGAACCAGTCAATGGCAAAACCTCTGTGGAAAACTCGATGCCTTGAGTCCTTTGCATATTTTATCGAGAGGATATGCCTTTTGTCAAAACGAGCATACCCAAGATATCATAACCAGCATAAGGCAATTGCGTTTAGGAGACGAAGTGCGAATAACCCTGGCCGATGGCAATGCTACCGGTAAAATTTTAGAAATTAAAGAGCAAGGGAACGGAGGAGACCAAAATGCCTAAGAAGAAAGAAGCAATAACATTTGAAGAAGCCTTGGTTCGTTTAGAATCCATAGTACGACAACTGGAGAGTGGCAGCTTATCTCTTCAAGAAGCAATGGGATTTTTTGAAGAAGGAGTCCAATTAGCTCGCTTTTGTCAGCAGGAATTGAACCTTGCGCAGCAGAAAGTAGAAAAGATTACGTTGAATGCCAATGGAGAGCTTGTCTTACAACCCTTTTTGGAGGAACAAGTCTGATGATGACTTCAGAAAAGCAAATGCTTTTAGAGATTGAAGCATTTTGCAGTACGCTGTTCTCAGATACTCCCAGCGATTTAGCTGAGATTGATCAGGCAATGTCTTACAGCCTTTTATCGGGTGGAAAGCGATTGCGGGCACTCATTCCATGTATGGTTGTTGAGGCACATCAAAAAGAATGGCAACGGGCCCTGTATCCTGCTGTTGCTTTGGAGTGTGTGCACACCTATTCTCTAATTCATGACGATCTCCCCTGTATGGATAACGATGATTACAGACGCGGAAAGCTCACAAATCACAAAGTCTTCGGCGAAGCGGTCGCTTTACTTGCCGGAGACGGTCTTTTGACTGAAGCATTTTTATTGTTGACCCAAGGCCAGCTCCATGGTGATTACTCTTCGGAGCAAACCTGCCTTTTGGTCAAAACCTTAAGCCAAGCTGCCGGTCGTTATGGAATGATTGGTGGACAAATTCTTGACATCAAGACAGATATCAACCGAACTCCGGATAGACTGCTAAGAATGCACCGCTTAAAAACCGGAGCTCTGCTTGAAGCCGCCTTTGTCATTGGGAGTTATCTCAGTACTGAAGACCCTGAAATTGTCTCGCTATGGCGTCAGATTGGACGATGTTTTGGTATCATCTTTCAAATGCAAGATGATCTCTTAGATGTAATTGGAGATTCCTCCCTTATGGGGAAGGCAACCGGAAGAGATGCTTCATTACACAAATGGACCTATGTGGAATGCTTTGGGGTAACAGAAACCCAACAACTTTTAGAAGAAGAGTTTCGAACCTTATTTGATCTCTTAGCAAAAGTACCTGCTGACACGTCGGCATTTTTAGAAATGTTTAATCGAATCAAAACTAGAACACAATAATTTTTATGAATAGTGGTGATCAAGTGAACGGATTTCAACAGTTTTTTAGCAATCGTTATCTTTCTGCTGCCTTCATTGCTGCTTTTTTAGCGCAACTTTCTAAGGTGTTAGTCAATTACTTGTTGGAGCGAAGGTGGAACTGGAAATTAATGAATCGTTCCGGAGGGATGCCAAGTTCGCATACAGCAGCAATGATGGCAATTACTGTCATTGCCGGTCGCCTCATGGGACTCGATAGTGCAGCTTTTGCCATTTCTGCCACGATGACCACTATTGTTATGTACGATGCCTCTGGTGTACGAAGAGCAGCAGGAGATCAAGCTAAGATTCTGAACTATATAATTTTGCAAGTTCCGGATTTACAGGAACTACAAATTAAGCAGTTAAAAGAGATTATCGGTCACACTCCCATTGAAGTCTTAGCCGGGGCAATTCTTGGCTTGGCAGTGGGGTTTGCCATGTGAGGTTTATCATGCCGTATCAATATTTACCCAACATCTCAAACGGTTTTCTAAAATCAATGAATGTTTCAGAATTAGAAATTCTAGCTCAGGAAATTCGCGACTACTTAATTCAAACGATTTCCAATACCGGTGGCCATTTGGCTTCCAATCTCGGAGTCGTGGAATTAACAATTGCTTATCACAAAGTGTTTTCATCACCCAAAGACAAGATTGTTTGGGATGTAGGTCATCAGAGTTATGTCCATAAGTTGTTGACAGGACGTTATGGTGGCTTCTTTAGTTTGCGCCAATTTGGTGGTTTAAGCGGCTTTCCAAAGCGCAGTGAAAGCGAGCACGACCACTTTGATACAGGCCATAGTTCTACTTCTATCTCTGCAGCTCTCGGCATGGCCTTAGCACGAGACTTGCAAAAAAAGAAGTTTCATGTCACAGCGGTCATAGGGGACGGTTCTATGACCGGAGGCATGGCTTTTGAAGCTTTAAATCACGCCGGTCGCAGTAAAACCAAATTGACTGTGATTCTAAACGATAACGAGATGTCGATTTCCGAAAATGTTGGAGCTTTATCAGAATATTTCAACCGCATTCGAACAGCACCACGATATTATCAAACTAAAAGAGAAACCAGAAATGTACTGGAACGAATTCCAAACATCGGAAAACCTACCATTCGTGCGATTAATCGCTTTAAGGATTCGGTGAAACAATGGTTTGTTCCCGGAATGCTCTTTGAAGAATTAGGGTTTACCTATTTAGGCCCGGTCGACGGACACAATCTTGAGCAGTTGATCGAGGCAATGGAACTTGCGAAACGTTCCCAAGAGCCTGTTTTGCTTCACATTATAACAAAAAAAGGGAAGGGGTATGATCTGGCAGAAGCCTCACCGAGCCTCTTTCATGGACCCGGTCCTTTTGATCCATCTACCGGAAAACCGCGTAGCGTATCGGAGCCGAAGTTTACCAAAGCCTTTAGCCGGGCGATGATCTTATTGGCAGAAGAAGATCCAAAACTGGTCGCAGTAACTGCTGCGATGCCCGATGGGACCGGTTTAAGCCCCTTTGCGTCATTGTATCCCAATCGCTTTTTTGATGTAGCAATCGCCGAGCAACATGGGGTTACCTTTGCAGCAGGCCTTGCAACCCAAGGGCTACATCCGGTTGTTGCAATTTATTCAACCTTTCTCCAACGCAGTTTCGATCAAGTATTAATCGATATTGCAATGCAACAGTTACCGGTCATCTTTATTTTAGACCGTGCCGGACTCGTGGGAGAAGATGGGGAGACCCATCACGGTGTTTTTGATTTAACCTATTTACGGCTGATTCCTAATTTAACAATCTTAGTCGCTAGTCATCCCGATGACGTTGAACCGTTACTTCGCTTCGCATTAAATCTGCAATCGCCAGTTGCCATTCGCTTTCCAAAAACAAATTATCATGGTGATTATCCACCGTCACTTTTGCCTTCTACTTCCAATATTACAGAACCAGAAATCTTGTTTGTGGGGAAAGAACACTGGGTTTTAAGCACCGGACCGATAACCATCAGTGCTGCCAGAGCAATTCATCGTTTACGAGAATCCGAGCACTTAGAAATCGGCCTGATTAATATTCGTTCAATCAAGCCTCTGAATGTGCAAATTCTTCTTTCTCAATTGAGCCAAGCAAAACAAATTCTGACCCTTGAAGAGAATACCACCATTGGAGGTTTTGGTTCGGGAATCTTAGAATTCCTTCACGAGTATAATCTGCAATGCAGGGTGCATAGTATTGGAATTCCCGATCATTTCATTCCCCACGGAAAAGTACCTGAGCTATTGCAGCAATTGCATTTAGATGAAGAGCATCTCGAGCAGCAATTCAAGAGATACTTTGCAGATCAATCCAACATGATGATAGGAGGAAAGAAGCAATGAAAGGTAAACGATTAACGTTAATTCGTCAATTGGTCAAAACCCACTCTGTAGAGACTCAAGAAGAATTGGTTGAATTATTGCGTCAGCGATACCACTTGGTGGTCACCCAGGCAACGATTAGCCGGGACATTAAGGAATTAGGATTGTTAAAAATCACGATGGACAATGGACGATCGCGTTACGCTTTACCCGGTGTAGTAGGTCAAATCTCACCTTCCTTAGAAAAAGTGAAACGTGCGTTGCTGGACAATTTAGTTTCGATTGATCATGCTGGTAACCTCATCGTTCTTCGAACTATGCCTGGTAATGCTCATAGTATTGCTGCTCTTCTCGATGCCATGGGTTGGGATACAGTCGTTGGAACATTAGCTGGAGATGATACCATCTTAATCATTTTGCGAGAAGAAGGACAAGTTGAAGGTTTCGTTGCCAAGTTGTATGAAATCATGGAGTAACCCACCATGCTTGAACAACTAATCATTGAAAACTTTGCCTTAATCGAGAAAATTGAATTGAATCTTATGGATGGATTAACGGTTTTTACCGGTGAGACCGGAGCCGGCAAATCTATTCTTTTGGATGCCATTGCTTTCCTCCTAGGTGCACGAGGTACGACCTCTGCAATTCGGAGCGGAAAATCGCATATGGCGGTTACTGGTTTTTTCTCGTATCAACCCAAGAGTGCATTGATTCAGATCCTCGAACACTATGAATTGACCGATGAAGAATCTGACCGACTTTGCATTTGGAGAGAACTCAATGACAAGGGAAAAGGACAAATCCGAATCAATGGAAAGCCCGCTAGTTTGAGTATTTTACGGGAGTGTGCCGATTCTCTTATCGAAATCAATGGTCAACATGGATATCAACAATTATTTCAACCTAAAAATCATCTTATATTCCTGGATCAAACCGGGGATCGAAAACATCGCGAACTTCTAACTTCATACCGCCAACTCTACCATCAATGGCGAGATGCCATGAGCAAATTGGTTGACCTCCGTCAAGGGGAAAGAGAAAGTCTGCAAATGATTGAGCTCTGGCAATTCCAGGAGCAAGAGATACGAGAAGCTCGATTGATACCCGGAGAAGAGGAACAGCTGCAAATTGAACGAAAACGGTTAAGTTCTGTGCAAAAGAACAGAGCTTCTTTGGAAAAAGTCTACACCTTATTAGAGGAAGATCGAGCAGGATCCTACGGAGCTGTTTCTGCTTTACGGATTGCGGTCAGAGAACTACAAAGCATCCTTCAAACCGATCCCGATTTAAGTGAAACCGCAGCGCAATTGGAAACGTGTTTTTATACGTTAGAAGAAGTTGCAACAGATTTAACTCGCTACAAAGATCATCTTGAAGAAGACCCGAAATCGTTAGAACGTATTGAAGAGCGTCTAAGTTTGTTGGCTCAACTCAAACGCAAATATGGTAATGTCATTGAAGATATTTTACACTATTATCAAACCATCCAACACAAAATCGCTTCTGCCGAAAGCAATGATCAGATTATCCAGGACCTTGAAAAAAATATCCGAATTTTAGAAAGCAATTTGAAAAACATCGGCTTACAACTGAAGACCTCGCGTCAAGCTTTAGCTATCTCGCTCAGTCAGTCTGTTATGAAAGAACTAGCAGATTTGGAAATGCCAAAATGTCGTTTCGAGGTTACATTCTACGAGGAAGCGGAGTCCCAGGACACAAAATTTATGGCAGATGGATTAGAACGTTGTGAATTTCTGATTTCGACCAATATTGGTGAACCGCTTAAACCTTTATTGCGGATTGCTTCCGGGGGAGAATTATCACGAATCATGTTAGCACTGCGGAGCGTTATGCTTCAAGGAGACATTCCAATCGTGATCTTTGATGAGATTGACACGGGAATCAGCGGGGAGACTGTGCAACGTGTGGCGGAAAAACTTGCCAATCTTAGCCGACATTATCAGCTGCTCTTAGTGACGCATCAGCCCATTGTTGCAGCGATGGGAGATCATCATGTCTTTATTCGCAAAGTGGAATCTCAAGATCGAACCTATACATTGCTGAAAGTTTTATCAGAACAGGAAATAGAAGATGAACTGATCCGTCTGATTGCTGGGAATCAAGCAGGGGATGCTGCTTCTGTATTAGCCAAAAATCTCATGGATAATGCTAAGCAGTGGAAGAAGCGGTTCTAAAATCCTACGAAACTCTTCCCATTTTCCGACTTGATTTTTCTCTGAACATTGAGTATAATGACAATGTTCTTTTAACGGGCTGTGGCGCAGCTTGGTAGCGCGCTTGAATGGGGTTCAAGAGGCCCCGCGTTCGAATCGCGGCAGCCCGACCAAAATTTCGAAGACAGAGATTATTATCTCTGTCTTTTTTTCTTGGAAACTTTTCTTGACTATTTCCTCAAATTCGAGTATAGTAGAAGCAGAATATTTCCGGGTTTCTTATCGCCAAACTGGTAGAGGAACCCGGATTTTTGTACTCAAAGGTCGACGCAGATGATCGATTATCCTTCCTTCTTCTGCGAAATTTTATGTATATTTGTGTCGTTTGCTTGACTTTAAAACTCTTTTTCTTTATGATAGAACAAAGGGAACGATAGGAGGTCATGCCATGTTTGCACACCTTTCCCAAAACCAGTTATTAAAAACGATGCGAGATGAAGAGGTCGTATTACTTGCTCAACAAGGTCAAGAATATGCATCGGAATATTTGCTCCATAAGTATCGTCATATCATCCGCAGTAAAGCCAAACCTTATTTTTTAACTGGAGCGGACCAAGAAGACATTTTACAAGAAGGCTGGATCGGTCTTCATAAAGCAATAAGAGATTTCCAATATGAAAAAGGCATTCCATTCAAACACTTTGCAGAACTTTGTGTTTCTCGCCAAATAATTACCGCAGTAAAAACCTCGACACGATTAAAACATTCCCCTCTAAATTCTTATATTTCGCTAAATAAACCGGTATATGACGATGGTACTGATCGTACCCTCATCGATATGATTCCTAGCACTCGCATGACCGATCCGGAAGAAGTGGTTATGAATCGCGAGGAACTCGCAACCATCAAAGCCCAACTTATGGAGACGTTGAGTAAATTTGAGTATAATGTATTTTTACTTTATCTGAAAAAGGCTTCGTATCAGGAGATTGCCAATCAACTGAAAACCTCCACCAAGGCAGTCGATAACGCGCTTTGTCGTATCAAAAGAAAAATCGGACTAAAAATGAAACCCTCTTCCAATTAACAAAACTCTCAAAACCGTGTCAACCACGGTTTTTTTGATGTACTTTCGGATTCAGAAGGATTTACAAGATTGTAAACAGAATTCATAAGCAAATCTAAAGAGGAGGTTCTAATTTATGAAGACCAATCGAGACAGACTTGCAATGATCGGTGTAATCGGAGAAATCTCTCAACCCAAGAAACCCTCGGTTTATCGCATCGATACCAATGGCAAAGCAATTCCTTTACCCGGAACAGGTGGTATTACCTATAACTGGGCAATCGGCGACAGTTGTATGGATGTGATCGGTGACCATGTTGAGCCCGGTGTAAGCATGAAATTAGACGATCCCGCCAAAAATAGTGGATTGAATTCATATGCTTGCGTAGGAAATCAGGCAAAAGTTGTTAGTGGCGATGCCAAGGGAGCTGTTGGTTACGTTACCGGAACCCATGGCGGTATTGAGCATGTTTTAGTTTATTTTGCTAAAGAAGACTTAGAGAAAATGATTATCGGCGATAAAATTATGGTTAAAAGTTATGGCATGGGTTTAGCAATTGAAGAGACTCCGGAAGTCATGATCAAAAACTGTGATCCTGATCTTTTAGCAAAAATGAATCTCAAGGTGATTGATGGGGTTTTACAAGTTCCGGTCGTTACAGAAGTACCGGCCCATCTCATGGGTTCCGGAATTGGTTCTTCCACAGCAGATACCGGAGATTATGATATTATGACACATGATCCGGAAAGTTATGAAGCATGTGGTTTGGGTAAGTTACGCTTTGGTGATTTGGTTTTATTGCGCAATTGTGATACCAGTTATGGTCGTGGGTATCTAAAAGGTGCCGTTACCGTGGGCGTTGTTGTTCACAGCAATTGCGTAATCATGGGTCATGGCCCTGGCATAACCACACTTTTTACCAGCAAAACCGGTAAGATTAATGGTGTCAAAGATTCAAAAGCTAATATTGCTCATTTCTTAGGAGTTCGGGACGATCTTTAAACCGATTCAAGGATCACTCAATAAAGGAGGAGCTTACGTTTGAATGGCAAAGAAATACTCAAGTCTATGATCGAAAATACCGGAGTATCGGGATTTGAAGCCCCGGTAGCCGGTTTGATCCAAGAATTATTTAAACCTTATACAGAAGACATTCGTAGCGATGCTTTGGGAAATATAATTGCCAAAGTAAATGGAACTGGTGATGGCAAGCGTCCTAAAATCATGTTAGCCGGTCACATGGATGAAATTGGCTTAATGGTCACCAAAATTGATGACAAAGGCTTTTTACATGTAACACAAATCGGGGGCTTTGACCAACGCACCTTGCCTGCTCAGGAAGTCTGGGTTCATGGTAAGAAAACCCTCATGGGATTTGTGGCTGCGAAGCCACCTCATTTACTGAGTCCCGAAGAACGCAAAAAAACCGTTCCTTTGTCTGATTTACGCATTGACATTGGTTATTCCGCAGAAAAAGCGAAAGAGCTTGTCCAGGTTGGAGACTTGGTCACTTTAAAACGCACGATGCAAGATCTGCAAAATGATTGGCTAGCCGGTAAAGCGATGGACGACCGAGCTGGTGTTATGGTAATGCTGGAATGTTTAGAAGAATTGAAAAAACTAAAGCATCAAGCAGATGTTTATGCAGTTGCAACGGTTCAAGAAGAAGTCGGTATGCGCGGAGCCATCACCTCTACCTTTGGCATCATGCCCGATGTTGGAATTGCCATTGATGTGTGTCATGGCCGAATGCCTGCTGTTCCCGATTATAATACCTCTCCCATGGGAGGTGGTCCTTCTATTGCTATGGGTCCCAATGTACATCCCAAAGTCCTGGCCTTGATCAAAAAAGTAGCAAAAGACAACCGGATTCCAATCTCCTTATCGGCATCTCCCGGAGCTACCGGAACCGATGCCTGGATGATGCAAATCACGCAAAGCGGTGTTGCTACTGCAGTTGTGTCAATTCCGTTGCGTTATATGCATACCGCCGTTGAAACCTTATCTTACTCCGATATCCAACAGTCCGGAAAGCTCTTAGCATATCTGATTGCTGCTCTGGATTGTGCTTTTGTGGAGGAATTATCATGTTATTAAAGCGAATCACCGAAGCTGCCGGAGTAGCCGGCGACGAATATGAAGTTCGTAGTGTTATAAAAGAAGAATTAGCTAATTACAATCTTTCTATGAAAACCGATGTGTTGGGTAATTTGATTTACAGTCAAAACGAAAATGCACCTGGTCCACGTGTGATGTTAGCAGCACATATGGATGAAATCGGTCTAATGATCGTACAAATTGAAAACAGTGGGTTGTTGTATTTCAAACCGGTTGGTGGGATTGATCCCAGAGTTCTAGTAGCCAAGGTCGTTCGGGTAGGGAAGAAGAAGTTGCCTGGTGTGATTGGAGCGAAAGCCATCCATTTGCAAAAACCCGAAGAACGTCAAGTGCCCTTGCCCTTAGAAGCGCTATACATTGATATTGGAGCAAAATCCAAAGAAGATGCAGAAAAAGTGGTTTCGGTCGGTGATTATGCTGTCTTTGATACCGAATATGAAACCTTTGGCGATGGATTTGCCAAAGGAAAATCGTTTGATGACCGCATTGGATGCGCCGTTTTAGCGGAAGTCATGAAAGAGAAATTCAATATTCCGGTTTATGGTGTGTTTACCGTCTCGGAAGAGATTGGGTTGCGTGGTGCTGGAGTTGCAGCTTACGCGATTGACCCTCAGTTGGCAATCTCATTAGAAGGGACCACTGCACACGATGTTAGTGACGTTGAAGACCATTTGGTATCGACTCGCTGCGGAGCCGGTCCATCGCTTACTTTTATGGATCGCTCTGTGATTAGTGATCGCAAACTAATCGCTTTAGCCGCTAAGACTGCCGAATCATTAGGCATTCCTTATCAGTACAAGAACACCGCTACTGGAGGGAACGACAGCGGGAAAATCAATCAAACCCGAGGCGGCGTGCCGACGATTGAAATCTCGGTCCCGACCCGCTACTGCCATTCACCCATTTCTGTCATTCACTTAGAAGACTATAAGAACACGATTGCTCTCGTTAAAGCATTCATTAATGCCATAGAAACAGGAGGGTTTGAAAATAAATGATGGAATTAAAAGCCTTAACCAAAAAAATTGTCACTGCCTATGGGCCTACCGGTTTGGAGACCAACGTGGCGAACCTGATTATGGAAGAGATTCGACCCTATGTGGACTCGGCACGCATTGATGCTTTAGGAAATGTGATAGCCGTCAAAAAGGGCAACGGCCCGAAAGTTATGTTAGCCGCTCATATGGATGAAATCGGCATCATGGTCACCCATATCGACGATAACGGGTTCTTACGCTTCACAAACTTAGGCGGACTGAATCCTTACGTCCTTTTAGGCACTCGTTGTATCTTTGGCAATGGTACTCGCGGAGTTTACGGAGCAGAAAAGTTAGAAGCGGGTGAGACCTTAAGTTTAGCCAAAATGTATGTCGATATCGGTGCTACAACACGTGCTGAAGCCGCAGAAAAAGTTAAAATTGGTGACTGCGCCGGTGCTGATTACGAATGCATCGATTTAGGAAAACGCATGGTTTCCAAAGCTATGGATGACCGAATTGCCTGTGTAGTTTTAATTGAAACCATTAAACAACTGAAAAATCCAAGCGTGGAATGTCATTTCGTCTTTACCGTTCAAGAAGAAGTTGGCCTACGCGGAGCAAGAACCTCTGCTTTTGCTGTGGATCCGGATTACGGCATTGCTATTGATGTCACTCGTACCGGGGATACTCCTAAAGGTGTGACCATGGAAGTTTCTTTGGGCAAAGGGCCTACCGTAAAAGTACGTGACTCTTCGGTTCTATGCCATCCGGCCATGATTCAATTCATGAAAGAAGTCGCCACCAAAAATGATATCCCTTATCAATTAGAAGTATTAGAAGCCGGTGGTACCGACTCTGGTGCAATCCACTTGACCAAATCCGGGGTTCCTTCCGGTGTAATGTCAATTGCCTGCCGCTATATCCATACGCCTTCCGAAATGGTAGATATGGATGATGTTGAGAATGGAATCAAACTTATGGTTGCAATTTTACAAAGCAGCTTCCCCAAAGTCTAACAATTCCAGACCAGGGGCGGAATTTAAATCGTCCGCCCCTTTTTCTTTTCACATATTACAAAAGGAAGTCGTTGCATGAGCACTAAACTGAAGGGCTCCCTCCTAATGATTACCTCCGCAATCATGTTTGGGAGTATGCCATTATTCGTGAAAAATTTTTATCTAGGCGGAGCAAATGCTATTAGCGTAGTGTTTTATCGCAACTTCTTACCCTTACCGATTTTGTTTTTTCTAATGTGGAAAACTTCTTCGGGGAACATGGGGATTTCAAAGGTAGAATTCAAAAAGTTCTTTGTTATTGGTTCCATTGGCGCTGCCCTTACTCCAATTTTTATGTATTCCTCTTATAACTACATTGATTCCAGCATGTCAACAACCTTGCATTATATCCATCCTGTTATTGTTTTTTTGGAGTGCTTTCTGTTCTTTCATGATAAGATCGATCGCGTTAAAATTGCCAGTTTGGTCATGAGCACGCTTGGTATCCTTATGTTCTATAGCCCCGGTTCTCCGGCGAATGCTTTAGGAATTTTGTTGGCTCTAGCATCAGGAGTGACTTTTGCTACCTATATTGTCTATTTAGACAAAAGTGGGCTCAGTAAGATGAATCCGTTCAAATATGGCTTTTATAACTCTTTGGTTTGTTCCGTTCTAGTTTTAGGTTACGCACTAGCTACAGGAACGTTTACTTATCGTCTAACCCCTTTAGCTTGGGGATTACTCTTATTCTTCTCGATTACAATAACAGTGATTGCTGTCGTGTGCTTTCAATTGGGTGTTCGAATGATAGGATCACAGAACACTGCCATACTCAGCACTTTTGAACCTTTGACCAGCATCTTTTGGGGAATCGTGGTTTTCCAAGATCAATTCAATGTAAGAACAATTCTTGGAACGGTCTTGATTTTGTTTTCTGTTCTACTGCTCACCGTCTTTGAGGGACGTGTAAAAAAACCGCAGAAAGCTCTTTTAACCTCTTGACCCTGCTTCATAATATGAGTATAATGAGAAAGGTTTTAAATGGGGTTTTGCTTAGCGCTGATCACGGGGACGTAGCTCAGCTGGGAGAGCGTACGGTTCGCATCCGTAAGGTCGAGAGTTCGATCCTCTTCGTCTCCACCATAAGGAATAGAAGCACCAGAAAGGTGCTTCTATTCCATTACTACATAGAAAACGAGGTGCAGCATGGCCATTGATGTTTTAAAAGGATTTATCTACTTGGTCGTGATGTACATTTCTGCTTTGCTGATTGTACTGACAATTCGAAAATTGCGAATCATTCCAACCGAGATTATTCGAAAGACGTTTCACATTACCTGTGCCATGTCCGTTTACTTGCTGATGTACACCAGTAGATCATGGCTAATAGCTACCTTAGTGGCTTTATCCTTCATTGTGGTAGTTTATCCGATTTTGACTTTGTTGGAACACACTGGCATCTATAAACGTTTCTTGAATGAGCGTTCCAAAGGAGAGGTCAAATCGAGTTTGATCCTAGCCTACCTCATGATGATCATCCTCTTTGTTGTTTATTGGGGATGGGGAGGACCCTTATGGAAAGCGGTCGTACCGATTTCGATTATGGCATGGGGATATGGTGATGCTGCAGCAGCCCTAATCGGAAAGCGTTTTGGACGAAATTTTATCAATGTACCGGGGGTTGATAAGCGTAAAACAGTGGAAGGTACGTTTGCTATGGCCGTGGTTTCTTCCCTTGCAATCTTCTTCACTTCGTGGGCTTATGCAGTGCTCCCCTGGTTTCTCTGTTTGTTGTTAGCTGTGTTGGTATCACCCATCTGTGCAGGGGTGGAGTTGGTATCACATCGTGGAATTGATACGCTCACCGTGCCATTATCGGCCGCTACGGCCATTTCCTTGGTAATCTTATCGATACAAAGCTTTGGGGGTTAAGATGAATACACCACATAAACCCCAATCCGCCGGTGCTGAAAGAACGTTGTTATCTGCACTATTGTTGAGTTCTCCGGGGCCATTGGTCACCGGATTTTCTGTGCTGATGAGCTTATCGATCACTCAATTTGCTGATTTTTTACGCAGAACTTCGGAGCTCTTTGCCGTCTTCATTTCATGGTGGGTTTATCGCACCCTAACCAGAAAAAGGGTAACAAAAGAAGAGCAACTCCGTTTAGAGCAGCTCTCCCGTCGTTCTGTTCAAATAGCTATGGTTTCTTCCGGTGTGATATTACTGCTTTTGGCGTTCCTACAGATGACCCGTTATCAGCCCGGTGGAAATGTCAGTGTTGGTTTAGTAATTGCCATTCTTGGCTTTATCACCAACAGCTATTTTTGGTTACGCTACCGCTCCATGCAACATGATTCCTTTTCAGTCGTGGTGAAAGGGCAGGAGAAATTGTATCAAGCAAAATCAGCGGTCGATCTCTGTGTCGTCATCGCACTATCCGCCGTTGCTATCGCCCCTATGCATCCTGCTACCAAAATCATTGATTTAAGTGGGTCTTTTTTGATCGCTGTCTATCTTATATATTCGGGATTTCGAGGTCAGCGGAAGTGATATCTAAATTCAACACGGTTTCTAACATGACCTGAGCACCTCTTTCGATGTGCTCGGGTTTTGTATATTCTAAGGGACTATGACTGCGGCCTTCTCGACTAGGCACAAAGATCATTCCGGTAGGGCAGAGCTCTGCAATAAGTTCGGCATCGTGACCTGCTCCGCTAAACATATAGCGGTAGCGAACCCCCAATTTTTGTGCAGCCAATTCAATGTTTTTCTGAACCCAAGGATGCAGATCTACCGGAGTCTCTTGCTGCACGGATTTTAAATTGTACGCTTCAAAAGTCAGATCTTCACCACAAGCTTGCTTCAATTCTTCGAGGATTCGCTCCACGACACCCCGGGCAGCACCGGGGACTTTTGATCGAACATCTAATGAAAAACTGGCAGAAGCCGGAACTACATTGGCAGCACCCGGTTTGGTTTGAATAATGCCAACCGTAGCAACCCCTTGGGGATCATATAAATGGGCTAAATCCGGAATTTTCGCAATGACTTTTGCTGCGGCAACCAAAGGATCTTTTCGCATCTCCATTGGCGTAGTACCCGCATGGTCCGGTCTTCCGTGGACGATAATGTTATAGCGACATGTTCCCACAATGGTAGTTACGATGCCAATATCCTCCCCGGCATGTTCCAAAACTGGGCCTTGCTCAATATGCAATTCTACAAAAGCATGGAGCTCAGAAGATTTTCTCTGTGCCATCGGAATCAGAGATGGATCAAACCCAGCTGCTTGCATCGCCTGCCCTAAAGAAATGCCGTTGCGATCTCGGCTTTCCTCTAAATCTTTTGGAAATAGCCTACCGGTCATCGCTTTACTGCCGGCAAAGCCCTTGCCAAAACGCGATCCTTCTTCATCATTAAAAGCAATCACTTCTACAGGGTGTTCCAAGCGGATGTTGTTCTCACTCAAAGTACGCACCACTTCAAGCCCAGTCACAACCCCTAAGATGCCATCGTAAGCTCCGCCATTGATGACCGTGTCATAATGTGAACCCATCAAAATAACCGGGGCGCTTGGATTTTTCCCTTCGTAGCGGAGAATCACAGAGCTTGCAGAATCCACACGCGCAATTAATCCATTCTTTTCAGCTTCTTTAATCAAATAATTGCGAGCTTGTTGATCTTCCTTTGTAAAAGGATGGCGTGAAACGCCGCCTTCGTCGGTCTTGCCAAATTGCCGCAGGCTTTCTAAATCCTTCATCATTCGATCGAGATTGATTTGCATCTTCATATTGAATCGTCCTTTCTCATTAATATAGTTAACATTCTAAGTTTCTCTGATTTTCCCTTTGACGATGTCTTTATTTATGGTAAAATACAAATGGATGCGGTCATCCAATCCATTCAAGAAAGAAGAGGACGTCGATGATAAAAAACATCTTTACCCCTACGCAACTGAAAACGCTCACCTTTAAGAACCGGATCTGTGTTCCTCCTATGATCACACCCTTCAGCCAACCCCATACCGGTTTGGTTGTTGAAGAAACCGTACAACATTACCAGCGCTTAGCCTTAGGTCAAGCCGGATTGATCATTGTTGAAGCCACTGCAATCAACTTAAATGGGAGACTAGGAGTTCGGCAGCTGGGACTTTGGAATGATGAGCAGATCGAAAGTCATCAAAACTTAGTCCAAGCCGTTCACAAAGCGGGAGCTCCCGTTCTGGTTCAAATCCATCACGCCGGTATCGTTGGTATAGAAGAAGAGGCCTTCTGTCCCAGTGCATACACCTACACACGTGCCGATGGTCGTGAAAAAACCGGAATCGAAATGACTCTAGAAGATGTACATGCAATTCAGGAAGATTTCGTCAATGCCGCAGTACGAGCGTATAAGGCCGGTTATGACGGGATTGAACTTCATGGCTGTCATAATTACTTGCTTTGTCAATTCATGAATCGAAAAGTCAATACTCGAACCGATGCCTATGGGCAAGACCGTACATTATTTGTGAGAGAAATCATCACACAAATACGCAAACAAACGCCAGCTTCTTGGATTGTGGGGATCCGTTTGGGTGGATTTGAGCCCACACTAGAGGACGCAATCGTGAATGCTCAGCAATTAGAGGCCAGTGGAATCGATTTCTTCGATATCTCCTACGGATTTCGTCGCGAACAAGAAACTACTTTGCCACAAGGATATCCCTATTGGGACATCATTTATGCTGCTGAGCAAATCAAAGCAGCCGTATCGGTGCCGGTGTTTGCTGCAAATGGTATCACATCACCAGAGATGGCAGAAAACATCTTGAATGACACAAAAGTAGATATGATTGACATCGGTCGAGGTTTTATGGTCAATTTTGATTGGGCTAAGGATGCTATGGCAGGCCTTGAAACCGGTCAATGTTTACGTTGTAAAGTTTGTATGCTTTATACCGAGCCGGAACGATGCCCGGGAAGGATCTTGACAGCGAAACGTAAACGTTCCGTCAAATAAATTGCTAATCCGATTTTAAGTAAATCGGGCAAAACAAAAGGAAAGACACACCAAGTCAAGACCGTATAAAACGACAACGCTCTTCCACCGTTAAAGGCAATCGCATAAAACCATAAAGAACCAAATAGATAACAAAGCAGTAATCCGAAGAGCATTGTACTCCAAAGCCAAATCTTCGAAAATTTTTTGATTTTTGTGGAAGCACCCCAATACACGAGAGCAGCACCTAGAAAACCCCATAAATATCCGCCAGTGCTTCCCAATAAAACTCCGAATCCGCTCGTGAATCCGGCAAAAACAGGCAACCCCACGGCCCCCAGTAACAAATAGACTAGAATTGCCTGAAATCCCTTCTTTCCCCCTAAGAGACCCAAACTTATGAAAACAGCAAAGGTCTGCATGGTAAAGGGAACTGCTGCCGGAATTGAAATCCAAGAACAAATTGCAATCAGGCTCGCGAATAGTGAGATTAAAACTAAATCTTTTGTTTTCATGCTTTAATGTAAACCCTCCATGATTTTAGATTGACAATATCATATAGGGTTTTACCTTAATTGTCAATGAAAAAAATAACTAAGTTTACAATCGACATTTCGTGTGGTATAATTAAAATGGTGGTGATGAAATGACCAAAGATGCCGTTTTAGCAATTCTTAAACAGAACACAGATTTTGTTTCCGGGGAAGAGATAAGTCAAAGTCTTTCTCTGACTCGTGCTGCAATCCATACGGCGGTGAAAACTTTGAGAAACGAAGGATATATCATCGAATCCGGAACCAATAAAGGATATCGATTGATGTCGTCTCCCGATGTCATTACCCTAGGTGAATTGCTTTCCAATCTTCCTGAAAAGAGAGTAGAACAGATTACATGTTTTGATTCCTTACCATCAACAAACACCTATTTAAACGCATTAGCTCAAGAAGGTGCACCGGAAGGTCAAGTCGTTGTCGCAAATCATCAGAGCGCCGGAAAAGGGCGCTTAGGACGAAGCTTTCATTCGCCGGAGAACAAAGGAATCTATTTATCACTTCTATTAAGACCCAAAACATTACCTGCCGATACGGCCTGTATCACCGCTTGGGTCGCCGTTGCAACGATACGAGCCATTGAAAAATTGACAGGTATTCAACCCCAGGTGAAATGGGTCAACGATATCATACTAAATGGCAAGAAAATCGGTGGAATTCTCACAGAAATGAGTGTGGAAAGTGAGAGTGGACAAATCCAGCATTTGGTGGTTGGAATCGGCTTGAATGTCAATCACGAAACAAAGGATTTTCCACCGGAGTTATCAGAAATTGCCTCCTCCCTTTTTATAGAAACAGGGAAGAGGGTCAACCGCTCTCAACTTACAGCTTTTTTGATTCAATCTTTGGATCAAATGATTCTTGATTGGCCTCATGAAAAGGCAATCTATTGTCAGCAATACCGAAAATCCTGTATCAGTCTACAAAAAGAAGTGATGATTTTGAAACAAGGCAATCAAATCCGTGCTTTTGCCGTAGATATCGATGAAAGTTTCGGATTGATCATACAATATACCAATGGCATGCGAGAGACTCTGCGCAGTGGCGAAGTCCAAGTACGAGGTCTCTACGGCTATGTCAATTAAGAAAGGGGTTCAATTAATGAACGCAAAATTTATCTATGACATCCCAACCAAGGTCTATTTTGGTGAAAACCAACTCTCCCATTTAGCAAAGGAGCTACAGCAGTTCGGCAAGAAAGTACTGATGATTTATGGCAAGAGTTCAATTAAGAAAATCGGTTTATATGATAAGATTATGGATGAGCTAAAAGATACAGATCTTGAGATTTTTGAATATAGCGGAATTGATCCTAATCCACGTCATACATCAATCAACGAGGCTGCTGAGCTTTGTCGCAAAGAAAAAATCGATGTACTCTTAGCTGTGGGTGGTGGTTCAACCATTGATGCCGCAAAATTAATCGGTACCTCAACCTTCTATGAAGGTGATAGCTGGGATATTGTCAAACGCAAAGTACCGGCTACAAATACTCTTCCCATCGTCAGCATCCTGACTCTTTCAGCAACGGGCTCCGAAATGGATTGTGGCGGTGTGATTACGAATTTAGATACCAAAGAAAAAATCGGCTTTGCTACCCCTTCACAACGTCCTAGAGTCTCCTTTTTAGATCCCACCAATACCTATTCGGTCAGTGCTTTTCAAACGGCTTCCGGAAGCGCCGATATCTTTTCCCATGTTATTGAAGTTTATTTCAATATGAACCCAGACCTCTATATGCTGGATACCGTTATGGAAGGCTTGCTGAAAACGGTCATTAAATATGCTCCAAAAGCCATTGCAAATCCCACAGATTGTGAAGCCAGAGCCAATTTGATGTGGGCTTCCTCATGGGCAATCAATGATTTCGTCCGAGGAGGAAAGCAACTCGCCTGGAGTTGTCACCCCATGGAACATCAACTTTCCGCTTATTATGATATCACGCATGGTTTAGGATTGGCAATCTTAACTCCTCGCTGGATGAAATATGTATTAGATGAAACCACTGTTTCTCGTTTTTACCAGTACGGAACCGAGGTCTTTGGAATTGACAAATCTCTGCCTCCGATGGAAGTCGCCGAAGAGGCCATACGTCGAACCGAAAACTTCCTCTTTACCCAATTAGGGTTAAAAAGCAGCTTAACCGAAGTTGGGATCGATCGCGAGCATTTTACCGACATGGCTAAGAAAGCATGCAACAATGCAACTTTGGCAGGTTTCAAACCCTTACAAGAAAAGGACATTGTGGCGATTTACGAAATGTGTCTCTAAGATTTGAGTTAAAACCCGGTAGCGAAATTCGCTACCGGGTTTTTTTGAATTACGAGAACTATTTATTGTTTATCAATAAATATATATTGACAATCATATTTTTCCCTGCTATAATCATCTCAATTGATTGTAGGAGGGTTCTTTTATGAAATGGAATCAGAATCGTAGCATTATGTTATCGCAAGGATTTATTCTTTTATTCGCGCTGATGCTTTTAGGGATTGATTTTACAGCTTTTTGGATTGCAGACTGGTTTGTCGCTTTCTCTCTACCGTTAGAAGGACTGCGCGACGGATATTTGCTGCTTTCTACGATTTATATTGGCAGTATTTTTGCCTGGATCCTACTTTTTTCTCTTTGGCAACTCTTGCGTAACATGCAAAAGGCGATTGTTTTTGATCAAAGCAATATTGGGCATTTACGGCGTGCCGGGTGGGCTTGCTTCGCTGCTTCGATTCTCTGTTTGATTAGTGTATTATATTATCCACCGCTTATCATCATTGCAATCGCTGCCGCCTTCGTGGGTTTGATCGTCCGAATCATCAAAAATGTATTCGTAGAAGCAGAAGCCATGAAAAATGAATTGGATTACACAGTTTAGAAAAGGGGGAGAGAACCATGGAAATCATCGTCAATATCGATGTGATGATGGCCAAGAGAAAGATCTCTGCTGGCGATCTGGCAGAAAAAATCGGTATAACCCCCGCCAATCTCTCAATTCTTAAAAATAACAAAGCGAAGGCGATTCGATTTTCTACTCTCATGGCTTTATGTCATGAGTTGGATTGTCAACCGGGGGATTTACTTGAATTCAGGGAGGATCCACAATAATGGAAGAAGCATCAAAAAAAAGTGAATCGAGTCTTTTAGCCCTGATTGGCATTCTAGCAAGTTATATTTTCGCGTATCTATATACCTTTCTGGCTACACACCCAATTTCATTGGGAAGAACTATTTTGGTCATTTTTAGTTTGGGTTTTTGTATCAGCACTGAGATCGTGTATCGTCGTAAGAAAGCAAGCTGGGAAAGTTGGATTTGGCTCATCTCTTTGTGGTTCATCATCCTCGGCATTGTCACACAACGCACGACAATCTGGGGAGAGTATTCGATTCTGTTCAGCCACGCCTATGCGGTTTACTGGCTGTTATCCCGTTCAGGGATTGTTATCGCTCGTGAAAGCAGCATTTTCCTCCCCTTGGATATTGCCTTGGGATTTGTTGTTTTTCCAATCAAGAATTTTTTCTTACGGCTAAAAACCTTGTTTCTCATTGTTTTCGGTTCCTTGAAGAAGAGCAGTAGTTTAACAAGCAAAGTCAGTGTAACTATTGCACTGTTGTTTTCAATCTTCTTATTGTATACGGCGGGGTCGCTTTTAGCTTCTGCCGATGAGACCTTTCACCGCCTTTTAAGAAGTGTTTTAGATTTTTTTCGTATAGAAAATTTCGAACAATTCGTTTTGAGATTTCTAATCAGTATACCCATTGGAGCGTATCTTTATGGTTTGATTGTAGGAATTTCTCATGAAAGCAGAGAAAAATGGGATGCTGTTCGTGACCAAATCTACAAAAAATCCTCGCACCTTCGCACGATTCCCAACAAAATATGGATCCTAATTTTGAGCCTTTTCATACTGCTTTATCTTTTCTTTTTTGTCTTGCAAGCTAGTTATTTGTTTGGAGCTTTTCTGCAACAGCTCCCCGAAAACTTCACTGTTGCTCAATACGCACGCCAAGGGTTCTTTGAGCTATGTGCTATTATGGCTTTAAACTTTTCTTTATTAGGGGTGATTGCGCTAAGCAACCTACAGCCTTTGCGTGATACCAAACAATTGAAACGCTTGACCACCGCTTTACTTTTGCAAGGTGTCATTTTTGCCGGTATCGCATTTTCCAAACTATATCTTTACATTCAACGTTTTGGCTTTACTCCTTTGCGATTACAAAGTACGTGGTTGACTTTCGTTTTATTGGTAGGTAGCATTTCCGCACTCTATTCTCTGCACACCGGTAAAAAAAGTATGCGCTTGTGGATCTTATTCAGCGGAGTCTCTCTTTCTCTAATGAATCTTTTCTAACGATTTGGTTACAAAATTTATGTGACTAAGACACATTTGAAGCACTTGCTTTTTCATTTGTTCTCCCTAATAATACAAATAAGAATCATTCTTATTAAATAAGGAGAGCATATTATGAAACCCACTTCTTTACAAAGTCTGCGACGCTTCAATACAATCATGGGGTTTTTCCATTTGATACAAGCGTTAGGTATGACCTACTTGTATGCAACCTATGATAAAGCTTCCAATTTCAAAATTCCAGTCTTTTCGAACTTCCTTACTTTCAATACCACATTGGGACGTTTGGTTACAGAAACCAATACTGTTTTCACAGTTCCATTTGCGTTGTGGGTCGCCGCTTTTCTCTATCTGTCAGCAATCGCTCATTTTATCATTTCAATTCCGGCAGGAAACCAGATCTATAATCGCTACTTAGGCAAGGGTATGAATCCTTTCCGCTGGTATGAATACGCCTTGAGCTCTTCCTTGATGATTGTCTTGATCGGATTACTTTTCGCTATATATGACATCGGAGCAATCCTCTTAATGTTTGGCCTTAACGCAACGATGAACTTGTTCGGTTTACTCATGGAGCAAATGAACCAAAACGCGAAAAAGATTCAATGGAGTCCTTTCGTATTCGGTTCCGTGGCAGGAATCATCCCCTGGATTGTTATCGTAATGCACACCTTTGGTAATTCTGATCTTAGTCGAGTTCCCTGGTTTGCTTACGCAATCTTCGGTTCCTATTTTGTCTTCTTTAACCTTTTCCCAATTAACATGATCCTTCAATACAAAAAGATTGGCAAATGGAAAGATTATCTCTACGGTGAGAGAGTCTATATCATTCTGAGCTTAGCTGCCAAAACCGTCTTGGCTTGGTTGGTTTTCTTTGGTATCATGCAACCGGTCTAACTAGTTTATTTCAAAACCGTTCCTGCAAGGAGCGGTTTTTTCTTTTTCTACACTTGGAAAATCGTGCAGAATTTGTTATAATGAGAACAGAATAATACAAGGGGTGTGAATCATGATTCCATCGGAATTATTGCAACGTCTTCACCAATATGATCAAGAACATTTGATCCAATACTATTATGAGTTGTCCAAAGAGGAACAACTGGATCTGATCCAGCAACTGGAATCGATTGATTTTGAACTCTTAAAATTGATTGAGAACAAAGATCAAGAGATTCAAAAAGGTAGCATCGCTCCTTTAGGCGCGTTAACGGTAGATGAAATTGACAGGCACGAGCAAACGTATCGAGCAGCAGGTTTAGAAGCGATTCGCCAAAGAAAAATTGGAGCAGTCCTCTTAGCCGGAGGTCAAGGTACACGCTTAGGTTTTGAACATCCCAAAGGAATGTTGAATCTGGGTGAAACGAAAGAGCTTTTTCTCTTCGAACAATTAATCAAAAACCTGCTACAAGTGGTTCATGAAGCGGATTCTTGGATACCTCTTTTGGTGATGACGAGTGAAAAAAACAACCAAGAAACCATTACCTTTTTTACGGAGCATCGATTTTTTGGCTATAACCAAGAGTATGTTCGCTTTTTCATCCAAGAAATGGCCCCTTCAGCAGACTATAACGGTAAAATTTATCTTGAAGAAAAGGGGAGAGTCAGCCTTTCACCCAATGGCAATGGAGGCTGGTTTTCATCCTTGGTAAAAGCCAATCTCCTGCCTAAGCTCAAAGAATGGGGGGTTGAATGGCTCAATATTTTCTCCGTTGATAATCCCTTGCAAAAAATGGTAGATCCTGTCTTTGTGGGAGCAACTCTGTTGGGAAGTTTCGTTAGTGCTTCTAAGGTTGTTCGGAAAGCCTTTCCCGAGGAAAGAGTTGGTGTACTGTGCTTGGAAGACGGAAAACCCTCTATTGTAGAATATTTCGAACTGACCGATGAAATGGTTCATGCTCGTGATGAAAAAGGCGAGTTGCTCTATAACTTCGGCGTAATTTTAAATTACCTGTTTCGGGTTGACCGGCTGGAAGCAATTTTGGAACAACATTTACCCTTGCATATTGTCAAAAAAAAGATTCCTCATTTGGATGATCAAGGAGAATTGGTTCAACCACAAGCAAACAACGGATATAAATTCGAAACTTTGGTTTTAGATATGATTCGCCTTATGGACAATTGTTTATCGTTTGAAGTGCTTCGTGAAAAAGAATTTGCCCCTATCAAGAATAAAGATGGTGTCGATTCCCTTGAAACATCTCGGCAGCTTCTTAAGCAAAACGGCATTACTTTATAAATAGAAACGAAAAAAGAACAGACTTGCCGATAAAGCTTGTCTGTTCTTTTGAAAATATCTATTATCTTTGTAGCACTTTCCACTTTTCCTCAAACAGCGGATAAAATTGACTGATAATCATACCGCAAACAATGAAAAGTCCACCTGTTACTGTGGTTAGATTTTGTTGCTCTTTCAAAATATAGAAACTAAAAATCGCTGAAAAAACCGGTTCAAAGGTTAGAATCATAGCAGCTTGGCCGGCGGACATTTCTTTTTGTGCGTAGATTTGTATGGTATAAGCAAAGGCGGTACCAAACGCACTTAAAAACAGGATGATCCACCAAGTTCTGGGGCTTATGTGTGCTAAAGAGGGAATCTCTTCCAGAAAAAAGGCCATGAAGAAGGAAAACAAGGCCACGGTGGCAAATTGTATGGTAGCAACACTCGCTGGATTACTGTCGGGGTGCAATCGTGCTACTAAAATGATTTGGATTGCAAAACCAAAAGCACAGAGCAAGACGAGTAAATCACCTTGATTAAAATTGATTTGCTCATCTAATAGACCCGACATCAACGCTAGTCCGACTAAAGCTAAAACTACTCCAACGATGAGAGATTTGGGTGGCTTCTGACGATTGATAAAAAAAAGTAATATGGGAACCAAAACAACCGAAAAAGCAGTAAAGAACCCTGCTTTACTGGCTGTTGTTAGATTCACCCCCAATGTTTGTGTCAGATATGCAAAGAAAATTGCAATACCTAATGGAAAGGCTTTTGTAAAGGTGGGTTTTAAGTTTTGAAATAGTTGCTTAGGAAAGAGTACACCCATGATCAAGGTCGTTAAGGTATAACGAATTCCTAAATAAAATAGGGGTGGAATTTCTTCTAAAACGATTTTTGAAAGGGGAAACGTGGATCCCCAAATCACTGTAACGGAGAGCAACGCCGCTGTCGCTGCAAGATATTTGAGCATAATAGAACTCCTTTTCGTGCAGTGGATATTAATCAAATATGTATAAGGGGGGAGGGAGGTACATATGTCTTCTTTAGCGATGGTAGGCCTTATCTTAAAGATCATATTCTATGGTATTCTCGGTCTCCTCGGTTTCATCCTGCTGCTATTGGCATTTCCTTTCCACCTTTCAGTCACAGGATATTACGACGGCAACGAGTTTAGTTATGATTTAAAGGTCAA
This sequence comes from uncultured Eubacteriales bacterium, assembly GCA_964425745.1. GTDB lineage: Bacteria > Bacillota > JAAYKD01 > JAAYKD01 > JAAYKD01 > CALCNS01. Next base: position 152,401 of record CAYRNW010000001.1, read on the forward strand.
ATATGCTTGGCTAATACCGTTAGATCGAATTTTAAAATCAAGATTACAACCTCGTAGCAAAGCTGTTCCGAGTGCTACGAAGACAGTCTCTAAGAAGCCGATTACACCCACTCGCCAAAATCCTTCCGAAGTTAAACCTCCAGTTGCGGAGCGATCTTCTCCTAAGTCTCAAGAAGCCATATCAGCGGAACCCATCGTACAAAGTCAAAAACGAATCGATGTTCAAGAGATCCTCCACTGGATCAGCTGGGCTCTCGAACAAAAAGAAACCTTTTGGAGAGCTTTTTTACGACTTTTCCGATTACTCCATATTCGTCCATTGCTCCTTCGAGGTCAACTTGGTTTAGAGGACCCCGCTGATACAGCCTTTTTGTTCTCGGCAATCTATGGCGCTTTACCCTCGGTTCCGTTCCTTGCCTTTTGCGTTCAACCCAATTATCGTGAACAGACCTTATCTGGATCGATCCGTTTTAAATGTCACATTTCTATTTTAGAGATTCCCCTAACTCTGATTCTCAACCGTGATTTAAGAAGAACTTTATTGATGATCTACCGGATGTCCCGTCCAAATAGCACAACCTTGAAACCTGCGGAGATTTAGCTCCGAATTATGAAAAATGAGAGGAAGATGAACATGCAGAAAGAATACTTAGGCACATTAATGGAAGATTTAAAAAAACTAGTGACTTCGGAGACCGTCATCGGCGAACCGATTCTTGTCAATGGCGTGACCATTTTACCCGTTGTCGGAATCACCTTTGGATTTGGTTCGGGAGGAAATGATGCAACGGCCAATGAAGCGATTCGAGGGAGTTCATCGGTTGGAGCGGGCGGTGGAGCCAAAATCATTCCCTTAGCCTTTTTAGTTGTCAACGGAGATCAAGTTAGCCTTTTGCAACTCCAACACCAAAAAGCGAATACCAGTCTAGATCGCCTTATTGATATCATGCCCGGCATTATGGATAAGGTTCAAAATCAGTTTATGAAAAAGAAAACCAATGTTTCCGATTTAGCAACCGAAGCCGCTATGAAACTGGTTCCTGAAGACCAAAAATAAGAACAGATGAGGTTTTCCATTGATGAACACTTCGACTTTCGTCTATATAGGCATCTTTGCTTATTTATGTGGTTCGATTCCTTCGGCTTTTCTCATAGGAAAAGCTATGGCTCAAATCGATATCCGCCAACATGGAAGCGGAAATGTAGGTAGCACCAACGCCCTCCGCACGCTTGGTTTAAAAGGCGGATTATTGTCATTGTTGGGCGATATCTTTAAAACCATTGCAGCCTTGGCTTTGCCCTTCTTTTTAAGAACCCCTGATCTTGGGTTCTTCGTTGCCGGATTAAGTGTCATTATTGGGCATAATTGGTCCGTATTCTTAAGATTTAAAGGGGGGAAAGGTGTAGCAGTCTCGGCCTCTGTCATTACTTTATTATACCCCTGGGTCGGCATTGCTTCACTCGTACTCTTGGTTCTGGTCGTTTGGCGTAGTAAATATGTCTCGCTGGGTTCCATTCTCATGGCGATGTTTTGGTTATTAGGAATCCTTCTATTACGATTTCCAGCAGAAGACATCGGCTTTACTTCAATGTTAACACTCTTGATTCTGGTTCAACATCGAGGGAATATCCAACGGCTTCTTAAAGGGGAAGAGCGAAAAATTAGTTTTACAAAAAAATAACGGGCAAAGCGCCCGTTTTTTTTTAGAGATTTTTAAATAGAACGTAGAAAAAAAGTAGGTGAACCGGGTAGAACCAATAGAAAAGGTACCGTAACGATAAACCTCGTTGTCCGTTATAAAAGTGAATCGGTAAAAGTGCAAAGACGGCTGTATACTGAGCCGATAACCATAATGCCAGGATTATTTGACCTTCGATTTTTAAATTGCGAGCAAATTCATGAATCACAATCAATCCTATGCCATACCAAGAATAATCGGTCTTTAAGAAGGTCGCTAGAAGCATGCCGGCTACCGGTATCAACCATTTCCATAACGTATCGGTATATTTCTGCATTAACCATAAAACCGCTAACCCTAAGGCCAAGGTAAAGAAAACATTCTGATACGAAAAATCGAAAATGATTCGGCTACGGGCTAAATCAAAAGGGATTTCTGATATCAGTGCAAATAGGCTCAAACGAATTAAATAGTTCTTTTTACTCCGTGTATGCAGAAATCCTTCAACTAAGAGAAACGTAAATAGTGGAAAAGCAAGGCGGCCGATCAAGCGGAGTGTTGTATCCAAAGTTTTCAGTTGCGTTAAGGTTAGTCCCCATAAAATCGGCTTAGTCATATAAGGATTAGCATTAAACAGGATCGGTTCAATTAGGAAAGCACCGATATGATCGATAAACATGGTTATAATTGCAATCAATTTCAAAGTACTACCCGTTAAGCCTTTTTTGACTTCAACACTTGTATCCATACCACACCTCACTTCCAAAAAAAATAAACCCCATCTAGGGGGTCATTTTTTTGAAAAATGGCAGGGGAGGAGGGACTCGAACCCGCAACCAACGGTTTTGGAGACCGCTACTCTACCAATTGAGCTACTCCCCTAAATCCATGTGCTGGTCTTGACACCAACGAGAGTTATTATACACTATGAAGCTTAACAACGTCAACAGATTCTTCTTTGTTTTTTTGTAGTTTGTAAGAGGATTTGTCAAAAGTGTTCAGATTAATCCATAGAGCCTAAAGAGACCCTTCAGAAGAGCTGACTTGAAGATTCGAACGAAACCAATGGCACAAGGCTTTTTCCCATCCTTTTAACTTCTCAAAATATGTATTTTGAGAAGTTATGTATCGTAAAAAATGAAGGTATTGAAATACCTCCAACACCTTCTTAAGCTTCTTCCCCCGCGGATCTCGCTGGGTTCTTGGGTTCAAAATCCACTTGAGCGCAATTGACACAAACACCTTTAAAGAACAGTTCACTTTGTGTGATCTGAAAATTTGTCGCTTTCGTTACCAAGTGCTTGATGTCGGGTAAAACGCTGCTTGGAATGTCTAAAATACTGTTGCATTTTTCGCATAGCATATGAAAATGTGGTTTACTATTTCCATCAAAATAACCGGCAGCATCTGGTACGTTTAATTTGATAATCTCTCCCATTTCACACAATTGGTTTATATTACGATATACCGTAGCGATGCTGATGTTAGAATCAATTTCTTTGACCATTCGATAAATCTGGTCCGCCGATAAGTGACTATGGCTTTTCTGTAATGTATCTTTCACTAAATGTCTTTGTCTTGAATAGCGCAATGGATTTCACCTACTTTAATTACGTAATAAGAATCATTACCACTTGTTGATTCTAACATAACTAGTAAAAATTGTCAACGGTTCAACCCGATTGTTTCGTACCGAATCTATAGAAATTAATCCAAATATTAATTCTTTTCATTTGTATGCTTAATTTTTAATTCTTTTATTCGTTTTCTTTAACATGAAGTCAAGGAGAACGCTAAAAGCAACCGGAAGTGCATATTGAACCTGAAGCTCTTTTATTGAGATCCATAGGACCTTTTCTTCCGATACAACATTTTCTACATCGATAATCCAAAGTCTCATATGCCATTCAATATGGCTGAACACATGTTTAAATTTTTTTTCTATGGCTTCCACTGCTTTCGGATTATAGTTCCGATTAAGCAACCAGGAAAGCACATCGTTTTGTTCAAAATGACCCTCAACATTGGGAAACTCCCATAAATTTGCCAATAACCCTGTCTCTGCACGCTTTTGAATCAAGATCTTTTCTTGATTGCGCAGAATGAAAACCGTTCTCTGCTCTACTTTTTTTCGAACCGTCGCTTTTTTCAGAGGTATATCTCGCCATTCTACACTTTTAGAGATCCTGCAGCATTGCGAAATAGGGCAAGAAGTACAAAGTGGTTTTCCGTTAGGCAAGCAAATTGTTGCCCCCAATTCCATCATGGCTTGATTATAGTCACCGGGTCGTACCGTTGAAATCCATTTCATGCTCTGTTGAAGTAATCGGTCTTTCACTACCTTTTTCGTGGGATCCTCTTTAATTCCCATAATTCGTGTCATGACCCGAATCACGTTGCCATCAAAGACTGGAATAGCTTGGTTATAGGCAATCGAAGCGATTGCAGCAGCCGTGTACTCTCCGACTCCGGGAAGCGTTCTCCAAAGTTCCGCCGTTTCCGGAAATTGGCCTTGCTCTCGTTCAACAATCAATTTTGCTGCTTTGTGAAAATTTCTAGCTCGACTGTAATACCCCAAACCCTGCCATTGCCGAAGAATTTGTTCTTCCGAAGCATTTGCAAGATCTTGAATCGTTGGAAAAATCTTTAACCAGTTTTTATAATATTCGATCACGGTATCTACCCTTGTTTGTTGCAACATGATTTCTGATAACCAAATCGAATAAGGATCTGTGCTTGCTCGCCAGGGTAAATTTCTGGCCGATGAGTCATACCATTGAAGCAATTTTTCGGTCATTTCTTCTTCCTTTTATTCCACCATTGAAGCAAAACCGCAAGGGCATATGCAGGAGTTGCAATCGCCACAATGGCTGAAGTTACTACTAGCAGAAAGAGGAATGGATGTTCTGCTTTAAGTTGATCCAACATAGACCTCTCCCCTTGTCTTAGGCAAAGGAACCCTCCGAGAAGGGTCCCTTTGCTATCGTTATTTTAAACTGCATCTCGTAACGCCTGAATTTCTTCAGAACGCAAAGGTCGGTACGAGCCTAAAGGTAAATCGGAGTCAAGCATTAACGGTCCAAAGGCTATCCTTTTGAGGTAAGTAACCTCACACTGTAAAACTTCCATCATTCGTTTTACCTGGTGATATTTGCCCTCGGCAATAACGATTTCGGCGTTTGAAGTTTGTGTTTCAGTGTCTACTGCCAATAATTTCAAGTCTGCTGGAAGCGTTTTATAACCATCATCCAAAACCAAGCCCTCTTTGCACGCAGCTATACTCTCATCGTTTAACACTCCCTTCACTACCATTGTATAGGTTTTAGGAACATGAAAACGAGGTGAGAGTAAAAAATGCGATAATTCTCCATCATTGGTCAAAATTAATAAGCCTTCCGTATCTTTGTCCAATCGGCCAACCGGAAAAGGTTCAAATATCGCATCTTCGGTTGCCATAAGATCGACTACGGTTCGGTCGCGTCCGTCGAAAGTTGCCGAAATTACGCCTTGAGGTTTATTCATCATCCAATAATGGTACTGAATAAAGTGGATAGGTTGTCCATCAACCTCAATTAACACAGCCTCCGGATCAAAATGACGCGAAGTATCGGTGATGATTTCACCATTAACTTGGATCAAACCCCTTTTTGCCAGTTTCTTAAGGTCATTCCTGGAAGCAATCTTCATATGACTTAGAATCTTATCTAAGCGCAACGTTTTAGAAGCCATTTACTGCATACTCCATAAGCGTGCAATTTCTACGAGCATATCGGTTGCCTTTTCCATAAACTGAACCGAAGTCCATTCGGTACGTGCATGGGCATTGACGCAACCACAGAAAAGATTTGGCGTCGGAAGACCCATAAAGGTCAGTTGGGAACCATCGGTTCCTCCCCGAACTGCCGATTGCAAGGGGTCGATACCGCAATTTTTCATAGCGGTTCGAGCAATATTGACGATCTCCGGTTTTTCTTTCAAGATCTCAAACATATTCTTATAACCACCGGTATGGATTAAAACTACGCTTGAACCCGGATACGCTGCTTGCAGCGCGGCAGATTGAGCCTCTAACCAAGCGACTTTCGCTTGAAGACCTTCTGTGGTAAAATCCCGGATGATTAAATGACACTCTATCGATTCTGCTGTTCCTTGTACCGAACCCGGATGGATAAATCCATCGTAGCCATCGGTGGTTTCGGGTCTCATATTGGCGGGAATTGCACTCCACAGCTGGGCAGCCATATGCATTGCATTGATCATGTTGCCTTTTGCCGAGCCGGGATGACTGCTCTTGCCCATGATCTTCACGGTTACATTATAAGCATTAAAGGTTTCGGCCTGAAAATCTCCCAAGGCACCACCATCGACGGTATAGGCGGCAACAGCACCGAACTTTTCAACGTTAAAATGACTGATACCACTCCCGATTTCTTCATCGACTGTAAAAGCGACCTTAAAGGGACCGTGGATCAATTCCGGATTATTAATCATACGACAAACCGCTTCCATAATCGCAGCAATTCCCGATTTATTGTCGGCACCCAAAAGGGTCGAGCCATCGGAAGTTACCAGGGTATGTCCAAGGGCTTGTTGCAATGGTTTACAAGTTTCGGGGTCGATGGTATCGCCAGAGGATAATTTAATGACCCCACCTTGATAATTTTCGATCACTTGGGGTTTGACACCAACCGCGGGAATACCGGGAACAGTATCCATATGAGCCAAATACCCAATTGCAGGGGTCTCCTCTTTTCCGGCACTTGCTGGTAATGTTGCAGTGACAAAACCAAACTCGTCCATAGTGGCGTCGTTTAAGCCTAACGTCTTCAGCTCTTCTAGTAACATGTTCGCTAAGTCCAATTGGCAGGCTGTGCTAGGTACCGTTCCGGTACCACTTTGTGACTGAGAATCGACACGAGCATACCGAACAAATTTAGCTAAAATTCCTTCATGAAGCAATGTTTGTTGATCCATATGATTCATCCCTTTCTTAGTAAAAAACTCGAATTTGACCTTTCTATTGTAGCACACTGTCAAGAAAAGCACAATTGCTGAGAATACGAATCAATCCTACTTTATCTTGACAATTCTCTGTAAGGCTGGTATGATGAAATTGTTCAAAAAAGGTATGCATATCGTTGCGTATTATTGTATTATTATACGTTGTTTTGGCAAAACATTCGTATAATGCTTAGAATGCATATCAAAATTACATGATTTTGCCCAAGAAGAGAAAGGAACGAATCAAATGGTAAACTACCTTGATCTGGAGAAGAAGTACGGTGCTCAAAATTACAAACCTCTGCCGGTGGTCATAGCCAAGGGAGAAGGTTGTTGGGTATGGGATACCGAAGGGAAAAAATACCTAGACATGCTAGCCTCTTACTCAGCGGTCAATCAGGGACATCGTCATCCCACAATTATTGCTGCTGCTATGGATCAGTTAGGGAAAATCACGGTAACTTCCCGCGCTTTTGTCAATGATCAAATGGGACGTTTTCTGAAAAAGTCTGCAGAACTTGCTGGTTATGAACAAGCCTTACCCATGAATACCGGAGCTGAGGCAGTCGAATCTGCCATTAAAATGGCTAGAAAATGGGGAGAAAAGGTGAAGGGAATCGCTAAAGATCAATGTAATATCATTGTTTGCAGCAACAATTTTCACGGGCGTACCATCACCATTGTTACATTCTCTACCGAAGCCCAGTATCGCGAAGGTTTTGGTCCTTTTACACCCGGTTTCCGCGTTGCTCCGTTTGGGAATGCGGAAGCACTAGAAGCACTAATCGACGAAAACACCTGTGCGATTTTAGTTGAACCCATCCAGGGAGAAGGCGGGGTCATCATTCCTCCTCAAGGCTATTTAAAAGCTCTTCGTGAAATCGCTACTCGCAATCATGTTTTACTGATGTTTGATGAAATCCAAGTAGGCTTAGGTCGAACCGGAAAAATGTTTTGCTTTGAGCATGAAAATGCCAAACCCGATGTTTTAATATTGGCGAAAGCCTTAGGGGGCGGGGTCTACCCTGTTTCTATTGTTTTGGCAGATCGAGCCATAATGTCGGTATTCACACCTGGAGATCACGGCTCTACCTTTGGTGGAAACCCCATGGCCGCAGCAATTGGCATTGCCTCTTTAGATGTTCTGATCAATGAAAAATTGCCGGAGCGAGCCGAAACCTTAGGCAATTATTTTTCCGAGCAGTTGCGAAAAATCCCCTGCCCTGCCGTGAAGGAGATACGCAGTAAGGGAATGATGATTGGAGTCGAAATCAAACCCGAATTTGGAAATGCAAGACGCTTTTGTGAAGCGCTCATGGATCGAGGAATTTTATGTAAAGAAACTCACATTACAACGATTCGCTTTACTCCTCCTTTGGTGATTACCAAAGAAGAGCTCGATTGGGCTTTAGAACGGATTACCGAAGTATTCAAGGAATTGTGCTAAGACATATAATAAAATGCACTCAGGCGCTTTTAAAGGCGTTTGAGTGCATTTTTCTATTGACTGGCACCTTTCCCGGCCAAATATCCGGTAGTCCAAGCCCATTGCAAATTATATCCCCCACAGTTACCATCAACATCCAAAATTTCTCCTGCAAGATAACAGTTAGGAATCTTTTTTGATTCCATAGTCTTGGGATTAATTTCATTCAACGCCACGCCGCCGACGGTGGTTTGCGCCTCTTTCCAACCGAGGGTCTCGATCACACGAAAGCGCAGCCCTTTGAGAATTTTAGCCAATCTTGCCGCTTGGCCTGGGTGAAAAGCTTTGATCTGTCCAATTTGTTGTTCAACCAACGCAACCAAAAATTCAGCAAAGTCGCTGTGAATCAATCCGCTTAGAGAAGAAACGACTTCTTCTCTGGTTTGCATCATCCAAGAAAACACAAGGTTCTGTGAACCTCGTTCGTCCCATTCGGGTAGAAGATCAAACTCAAGTTCAGTTTCTCTGTTCTGATGTAAAGCTATTGCAGCATAACGGCTCAACTCAAGAGTTGGAATTCCAGAAACCCCATAGTTTGTCCAAAGAAACTCTCCCACACTTTCGGCGACTTGTTTTTTTTGAGTTATAAGTGTGCCTTTGGCTTGAAACCGGATTCCACTGATTTTCTTTAAAGATGCCGCTTCTAATTTCAAAGGTGTCAATGCCGGTAATAACGGATATATTTTATGCCCTTGGCTACTCAACCAGGTGTAAAAATCTCCTTCACTACCCAATTGAGGAGCCGCTTTGCCCCCGGTAGCAAGAATTATTTTTTTGCCATGATACCGACGACCATCCTGACATCGCACTTCAAACCCATAAGGGTGGCGGTGAATCTCTTCCACCGAAGTGTTTAGTTGCACTTGAACCGTGCTACGATGTAAAGCATTTTGAAGCAACTGTAACAGAATTTTTCCTTGATTGCTCCTTGGATAATATCTCCCATCTTCACAATGAACATGGAGGCCTAATCCTTGAAAAAAGACTAAGGTCTCATCTTTTCCAAAGCAATCTAAAATTTCCGCAATAATCTCAGGATGAAACCCGCGATAATGGCTCTTGTTTTGATCCTCATTGGTGAAATTACAGCGACCATTTCCTGTAGCCAAAAGCTTTCTACCCAATTTTTCGTTTTTTTCCAACATCAAAATACGGAGATTGCGGTTACTACGATACGCCGTGAGTGCCGCTATGAGTCCGGATGCCCCACCACCTATGATTAAAAGGTCAACTAGATTCTCCCTGTCTTGCATCAAATTCACCTCATTCGATACTGTTGTATAAGCAGTTCTGCACTTCTCAATCCGTCTACGGCAGAAGATACGATACCACCGGCATATCCTGCACCTTCACCCGCAGGAAACAAACCCGTTATATTGGCTTCGCCCAATGGATTACGTATGATTCTCAACGGCGAAGAGCTGCGGCTTTCTACCCCGGTCAAAATACTCTGCGGATGGTCGAATCCTCGAAGCTTCTGACCCAATTGGGGAATTGCCTCCTGCAAAGCTGAAACCACGAAGTTTGGCAGTAGTGTTGTCAGGTTGTTTGGTTCTACTCCGGGTCTATAGCTGGGCTCAACTACTCCGGCAGTAAAATTCACGTGGTTCTTTAAAAATCCATCCACTCGTTGTATCGGCGCTTTATAATTTGCTTTACCGGCAAGAAACGCTTTTTGCTCCCATTCTCTTTGGAATTCGATTCCTGCGAGGGGATGTGTTGATGAGAAATCCTGAGGAGAAACCCCCACTAATAAAGCACTATTGGCATTCTTTCCATCTCTTGCATAATAGCTCATCCCGTTTGTAACAAGATGCCCTTCCTCACTGGCCGATGCTACGACTTGTCCTCCCGGACACATACAAAAGGAGTAGACGGTTCTTCCGGTTGTCGTGTGATAAACAAGTTTATATTCAGCTGGGTCCAGATTTGCATGACCTGCCCAGTTGTGATATTGTGCTGCATCAATCCATTCCTGTAAATGTTCAATACGAACGCCCAGTGAAAACGCTTTTGCTTCCATCTGAACACCTTGATTAAAGAGCGTTTCAAAGGTCTCACGAGCACTATGGCCAATAGCTAAGATTACACTTTCAGTTGAGATCACACTTCCGTTCTCCAAGCGAACGCCGACGACTTGTTGATTTCGAAGAACCAACGAATCCATCTTCGTATGAAAGTGAATCGAGCCCCCCATATCCAAAATTCTCTGGCGCATACGGATTACTACGCGACGTAAGCGATCTGTTCCAATATGGGGTTTATGCCGATATAAGATTTCATCTGGAGCTCCACAGGAAACAAATTCACGGAGCACTTTAAACACTCTAGGATCTCTTATTTGTGTGGTCAATTTACCATCGGAAAAGGTACCGGCTCCACCTTCACCAAATTGAACGTTAGAGCGGGGATTTAAGTGCCCCTTTGACCAAAAGGCCTCAACATCGCGAACCCGTTCTTCAATGGGAGCACCCCGTTCTATTAAACGGGGACGATACCCCATTTCTGCCAAAAGCAAAGTGGCGAACAAGCCTGCCGGTCCTGCACCGACCACCACCGGAGGGTGTTCCAAATTCTTCGCTCCTGGTTGAGGTGTTTGATATCCGCGTGTGGGTGCGGGTGTAATCTCCCATTTGCTTTTGTTTGAGAGTTTACCTGGAGATCTCAGTTCGAATTCCACATGATAGACAAAATTGATTTGACCTTTTCTGGCATCGATTGCTTCTCGAACGATTTGCCACTCCTGAAGGTCTTCTGGCTTTATCCCAAGTCCTTTTGTCAATACAGGAAGAAGATTCCCGCGTTGTTCAAGTGGAAGTTTTATGTTTTGTACCAAATATCTCATCTTTATGCTTCCTCCCAACAAAGACGCTTTCTACATACAAGAAAAGAGCAGAGGTATTCCTCTGCTCTTTTCTTGTTACTGGTGCCGAAGGCCGGACTCGAACCGGCACGTAGGGTTACTACGCTTGATTTTGAGTCAAGTGCGTCTGCCAATTCCGCCACTCCGGCATATTTTTTGGCGTAACAAGAATATACCACATCTTATTCGGATAAGCAAGAGGCTTCTTTGATTTTTTTTAGGGTTTTTTCAATGATTTCCTGATTTGTCTCTCCCGTAATTAATTCATCGTTCAGTCTTAGGATGAGCGCTTTCTTATGACAAGGACGACAAGCATTAATACAACTTTGTTTAAAAAAGAGGGTGTCAGTCCCTTCCAATAAAGCTTTCAGCTCTTTCGAGGCCTCTTTAGCACCTTTCACTGTCTTTAGATTATCTTTACAAAAATCGATGTTCCACTGCATGGTTCTCTTCTCCTATACTTTTAAGATCCTTCCCCCGCCTAAGACTTCATCTCCTTGATAAAAAACCACCGTCTGACCCGGGGTAATGGCGGTTAAGGGTTGTTCAAAATCAACTTCTACCTGATCTTTTTGTGACGAAGGTTTTATACAAACCGCTACGGGAGGAGCTGCATAACGAATTTTTGCCTGGCATAAAACGGGTTCAGATTGTACTTGTCCTGCAATCCAATGAACCTGATCTGCTACCAAGTGCGACTGATATAGGAAGTCTCGCTCCCCGACTACGATACTACAATCTTCAGGACAAATCTCCAAAACATAGAGTGGCTTTGGCCAAGCGATACCAAGTCCCTGCCTTTGGCCAATTGTATACTGATGAAAGCCCTGATGATGTCCAATCACACGACCGTCGATGTATTTAATATCACCGGCATATTCTCCCGGACGATAACCCGCTAAGAAACCCGCTGTATTGCCATCGGGAATAAAACATATATCCTGACTGTCGGGTTTGTTGAATACTTCAATCCCTCTTTCACGCGCCAAGTTCCGAGTCTCTTCCTTGGTCATTTCTCCCAAAGGATATAAGGTTCTCGATAAGTTTTCTTGCGTGGCAGTATAAAGCATATAACTTTGATCTTTTTTGAGATCAATTCCCCGTAGTAAGTGAAACAACCCACTTGCGTCTTTTTGAATTCTGGCGTAATGACCGGTTGCAACAAAATCAATGCCCATTTCTTTGGCTTTACGATACAAGAGTCCAAATCGAATTCTTTGATTGCACAGAATACAAGGGTTCGGTGTCAATCCTTGGAAATAAGCATCGGTAAAAGGAATAACGACTTCGTCCTCAAAAGCTTGAGCGAAATTAAAAACATAGTAAGGGATATTTAAGCTAAAAGCGACTCTTCTGGCATCTTCTACCGAAGATAAGGAGCAACAGCCACCAACATCATCGCTCTGGTCTTCCCAACCCGGGGGTGTCCATCCTCGAATCGTGGCTCCGATGAGCTCATATCCTTGCTCCTGAAGCAAATGAGCTGCTAAGGAACTGTCGACCCCACCACTCAAGGCCATGAGCACTTTTTTCTTTTTCATCGTTGTACTTCCTTTTCTCGTTGAGCTACAATCGTTCCTTTTGACAAATCAAAGATTCGAGCTGTACATTGATTCACATCAATCGGCCGAATTTTAGCTTTGATTGTCACATTCTCCAAATAAACAGTTTCCACAACTTGAGCAGAAACTCTTTCTAACTCTCTTAATACCAGCCCGACTTGATCATAACGACAGGGTATTAACAGTGATTCGTAAACGGTGATTATTTTGCTACCAGCTTCCTCTAAAACCGCAGCAGCCGTAGAATGATACGCTCGGATTAAGCCACCAACCCCCTGATTTACTCCCCCATAGATACGGCTGACCACCACACAGGTATGGGTCAATTGCAGGTGATCGATCGCGGTCAAAATCGGGGCTCCCGCTGTCTGTGAGGGCTCTCCATCATCGGAATAGCGAAATGTCTGCTCATTTCCGACGCCTATGCGATACGCCCAACAATGATGATTCGCATCCGGATATTTCTTTCGCATCTCTTCAACGAAAACTTTGACCTCTTCCTCGGAATGAACCTCTCGAACATCTCCGAAAAAGCGACACAACCCCACCGGTATTTTCAGAGAATGTTCACGGGCCACCACCTGATACTCAATCAACATAACGATCTCCCCATAGTCGTTTTAACCGTTCCTTAATCTCCTTTTCTTGTCCCAAATCCGTCGGTTCATAGAACCGTTTTCGTTGTAACGATTCGGGCAAGTATTGTTGTTCCACAAAATGCTCAGGATACAGATGTGCATATTTGTAAGATTGTCCATACCCAAAGGATTTCGCTCCTGAGTAACTGGCATCCCGTAAATGAACCGGTACAGAGATATCATTGGCTTGTTCCACAGCTTCAACAGCTTTTTCATATCCAGTGTAAGCTGCATTGCTTTTTGGTGCAGATGCAATATAGGCAACCGCATGCGCCAAATTAATTCTGGCTTCCGGAAGGCCGATTAATTCAACCGCTTGAGCGGCTGCCATAGCTACCACCAGTGCCATGGAGTCGGCATTTCCCACGTCTTCGCTAGCACAAATCACAACTCTCCGTGCGATAAAGCGAGGACTCTCCCCTGCTGCAATCATTGTTGCTAACCAAAAGAGTGCCGCATCGGGATCACTCCCGCGCATCGACTTGATAAAAGCAGAAATTACATCGTAATGCTGGTCCCCATCCTTATCGTAACGCAATGCTTTCGATTGCATTGCTTCAGCAATGATGTCTAAACTGATTTGGATGATCCCCTGTTGATTGGCTGGCGTAGTCAATGCAGCTAATTCTAAACCATTGAGCGCTTTTCTTGCATCGCCATTGGCAGTCAAAATTAAGTGTTCTTCTGCTTCCGATTGGAGTTCGATGTTCATTTTACCTAAACCGCGAACAGAATCCTTAAGAGCGCTCCTAATAATCAAAGCCATATTCTCCGGACTCAAAGGATTTAACTTATAAATTCTGGCACGACTCAAAAGAGCTGAATTGACATCGAAAAAAGGATTCGAAGTCGTTGCACCGATCAAACCAATGATTCCTTCTTCGACCGCTGATAATAAGGCATCCTGTTGCGCTTTATTGAAGCGATGAATTTCATCTAAAAAGAGGATGGTTTTCTTTCGGTACATTTTACGCAAGTCTGTTGCTTCGGCGATAACTTTTTTTACGTCAGCTACACCAGCCGAGACAGCGCTTAAAGCTCGAAATTCGGCTTTTGTATAATGTGCGATGAGTCGAGCAATGGTAGTTTTTCCACTGCCAGGGGGTCCATAAAAGATGATCGATCCAATTCGATCGGCCTCTATCGCTCTTCTTAATTGCTTTCCGGGTGAAAGAATTTCTTCATGACCCACTAATTCATCCAAGCTTTGTGGCCTCATTCTCGCAGCCAAGGGCTCTGCAGCTTTGAGGTCTTCTGTTGCGATTAGGTCAAATAAATCCATCGTTATTCCCCCTTTCATCATGTTCTATTCTACCTACTCCGTAAACCGATGTGCAATCTCTTCGCCTCGCAGCACCCGCAATACACCTTTGGCTAGTGCTTCCATTTCAAAGCTGCCCGGATAACGTGTAACCGGTGCAATGTACCGGACTCTCTTTTCGATCTGTTGACAGAGTTTCGTTGAGTGCGCCAGTCCCCCTGTTAATAAAATTGCATCAATATTTCCTTCCGCCACTGTGGCCATGGAACCAATATCTTTGGAAATTTGTAATGCCATAGCTGCAATAAGATCCTTTGCCTTCTGATCCTGTTCTAGGTAGGCCTTTTTTTCGATAATCCGAAAATCATTGGTAGAAAAATAATCTACCAACCCCCCTTGACCTTTTAGCTTGGTTTGTAATTGCTTTTGCGTATACTTTCCGCTAAAACTAAGCTTGACTAAACTTCGAGCGGGCAATCCACCGGAACGTTCCGGCGAGAACGTCCCCTCATCATCCCCAACAAAATCGAGAATTTCACCATGAAATAGTAGATTGGTTGTGATTCCACCTCCTAAATGGGTCACAATATAGGTTTTCTGAAAAAGGTCCTGCTTGTTTACATGTGCGTGATGAAAACCGACGGCCCGAGTATTGAGAACATGCGTCAGAAAAGGTCGTGGTAAATCTTTCAGACCAGAGTAGGTGTAAATCGGATTCGGTTTGCCCATTCCACAAACTGCATCGTAAATATACGCCGGAATCTGCCATTTCTGTGCCAAATCAAAAGCAATTACAGCGGCTAAATTCGAAGCATGTGGTGTAGTGGAGTGCAAGGAGGCTTCTTTTAAGGTGTGATCGATTCGATACGCTCCACTCTTGAGTTGGCCAATTACGCCCCCTCGAGCTGCAATCGCAGAAAAGAGAGTCGTTTCATAGTCAACTTCTTTAATCCAAGTTAACACCGCTTCTCGTCTCAACTGTGCTTGCTCTTCCGGTGAAGAATGGACGTTTAATTCTTCTGTACTATGTTCCCTTGTCGTTTCCAAGAACAAAAAATCCTCATGAAAAATTGCAATCTTGGTCGAAGTAGAACCAGGATTGATGACTAAAAGATTGTTCATAGATTCACCTTCAGGCTAAAAGCAGCTAACATCAACGCATTTAACTTTTCATCCATGCTTGATCCGCGGGAGTTCAAAACGATGGGGACCTTCGCTCCGACGACCAAACCCGCCATGCGCGCCCCTGCAGAAAGGATTAGAGCCTTTCCTAAAATATTGCCTGTTGTCATACGATCTACCAACATTACATCGGCATCTCCGGAAATCTGGCTACAATGCTTCTTTTTTGAAGCGATTTCTTTGCTAAATAGGATATCATAGGAAATCGGTCCTTCGATTATCACGCCGGGCCATTCTCCTTTTTGGCTCATCTCTGCTAAAGATTGTGCATCCACGGTTTCCTTCATCTTTGGATTCACTTTCTCAACGGCAGCCAAAACACCGATTTTAATTGCTGTGTATCCCATAGCTTTTAAGGTCGTCACCGCATTAGAAACAATCTCTTTCTTTTGATCAAGTGTGGGTTCTAAAACCATACCACTATCGGTCAAGACCATGAGTTTGTGATACCCAGGAATCTCAAGGAAGGCCAAATGGCTCATCAGAGCTTGGTCTCGTAATCCGTTTTCCGGATGCACCACTGCCTTTAATAAAACAGCGGTATCGAGATTTCCCTTCATAATAAAATCTGCTTTACGATCGTGAACCAAAGCCACCGCTTTTTCCGCAGCTTCAGTAGGATTGTTTACAGCAATAATTTCTAGAGAACTATTATCTGAGTTCATTTGTTTTAACAATAAAGTTATTTTCTCTTGATTACCAATCAAGATACTTTGACAAATGTTTTGTTCCCTTGCATGAAGTAAAGCTTCTAAGCTGGCAGCATCATCGGGACAGACTGCAGCCACTGTTTTCATTGTTGAACTTTGCTGTAGTGTATGAAACAAATGCTCAAAATTTCGGAATACCATTGGACTCTCCCCCGTTCCACTGTAATGTCCATAACATTAAAATCATATCATTTTTTGATTCGTTTGACAAGGAAAAGCCATAAAAAAACAGGACACACAAATCGTGTGTCCCGTTTCAATACGTCTTTTATTCTTTACCGGTATACACTGCTTGACCTTGTATATAAGTAGTTAGTACGCGCGATCTGGTTTTAAATGGGTGACCGGACCAAATTACAAAGTCCGCATCTTTTCCCGCCTCTAAAGAACCCACTCTATTTGAAACCCCTAGAATTTCCGCGGGGGAAAGAGTCATCGCTCGCAGGGTAGCTTCTTCAGGTAGTCCATGAACGGTCGCTAAAGCTCCGACAACATTATAAAAAGGAATCGGGACAAAGGGGTGATCGGTAATCAGGGCAAACTTGACACCTGCCTTATGTAAGACCGCTGGTGTTTCAAAACTCAAGTTCATGGTTTCAATTTTTGAGCGGTGACCCAACGTTGGTCCCACACAAGCCGGGAACCCTGCTTCAGCTAAGAAATCCGCAATCAGATGTCCTTCTGTACAATGTTCCAGGGAAATAGAAATATCAAATTCTTTGGCTACACGAACCGCAGTCACAATATCATCGGCACGATGAGCATGAACTCTTAAAGGGATTTCTTTGTTCAGAACTTTGACAATATTGATTAGACCTAAATCCGCATCGGCTTTGCCAGCTTCGACTTTTTTGCGGTATTCTTGACCTTTGATCAACCATTCTCGGAGTAGCGCTGCCGATCCCATGCGAGTAGACGGCATACGCTTCATCATCTGTCCGTGAAACCGTTTAGGGTTTTCACCCAGAGCAGATTTCAATCCACTGGGAGCACGAACGACCATGTTGTCAATAATCGTTCCTGCTGTCTTAATTGTTAGTAGTTCACCGCCTAAAATATTGCCGGAGCCAGGGCCGGTTTGCACGGTTGTGGTACCCACACTTCGAGCATCTTCAAAACTATGATGAGCCGGGTTAATGGCATCTAAACCACGAACTTGGGCTGTAATGGCTCCGGAACTTTCGTTGCCGTCGTAACTGGCACGACCTTCTGCCTCACCCCAGAGGCCAACATGGGTATGAGCATCGACCCAACCGGGAAGAATTGTTTTACCAGTGCAATCTACAATATCGGCACCCGTTGGAATATCAATATGCTGTCCTACCGCAACAATTGTTCCATTTTGAATCAAAAGAGTGGCGTCTTCCAGTTTCGGTCCGGAAACAGGATAGATGGTTGCATGAATAAAGGCACGCATTATTGTTTCCCTCCTTGCCATACGATGGATCCGTTAATCACGGTATAGCATACTTGCGACATGAATTCAAAGGGATCTTCACTCCAAACCACAAGGTCAGCATCTTTGCCCACATCTAAGGAGCCCATTCGTTCTGAAAGGCCTAGCATTTTAGCCGGAATCTCAGTCAACGCTCTTAAAGCGGTATCATCGGGCAATCCTTCTCGGACTGCCAATCCGGCAGCAATGTGTAAATAGGTTTCAGGAATGATGGGATGGTCTGAAATAATGGAGAACGGAACACCGGCTTTTGCTAAGATCACAGGGGTGTGATACCCCATATCTTTTAACTCCACTTTTGATTTTGAACTCAAGGTGGGTCCGACCGCCGCATAGATTTTTTTCTCAGCGAGCAGCTCCGCTACTTTATCGCCTTCCGTACAATGCTCAATGGTAATTTCGATATCAAATTCGTCGGCAATGCGAATCGCCGTGACAATGTCATCGGCACGATGTGCATGGATGCGCATAGGAATCTCTCTGTTTAAAACTTTTGCTAAATTTTCTTTTCGCATATCAAAAGGCTGTTCTTTACCCTCTGCTTTTTTCTTTGCATAAGTTTTAGCATCGAGTAACGCACTCCGAAGAACGGCAGCTGTTCCCATGCGGGTAGACGGCATTTTTTTCTGGTTGCCATATACATTTTTAGGATTTTCGCCTAAGGCTGCTTTCATTCCAGAAAGAGGTTTGACAACCATGTGATCTACAATCGTGCCGGCTGTTTTAATGACCAACATTTCTCCGCCAATCACATTACCGGATCCGGGACCCACTTGAACGGTCGTAACGCCTCCTTTTAAACAATCCTCAAAGCCTTTGTCAAGAGGGTTGATACCATCGAGAGCTCTAACTTGAGCAGTGTTCGGATCAGTGCATTCATTGACATCATCGCCCGCCCAGCCAATTGATTCTTCCATGACGCCTACATGGCTGTGGCTATCGATTAAACCGGGGGTTATAATTTTCCCTTTCACGTCAATAATCTGGGTATCTTTGGGCAGATTAATCTTCGTGCCGAGTGCTGCGATTTTTCCGTCGATAAGTAAAATCTGCCCGGCTTTAATCACGCCATGAGATACCGTCCATAAATCAGCATTAATAAAGGCAAGTTTCATCGTTTTCCTCCTTACATCTTTCCAAGACGTTCAATGGCATCTTGGATATCATTGCGAGAAACATCCAAATGGGTGACAAACCGAATACTAAAGGGGCCATTCGCTCCAATTTTGATTCCCTGCTGAGCCATGATATCAACCCATTCTTTGCCGGTTTTACCGGAAGCTGTGGTATCTACACATAGGATGTTGGTCATGATATCAGGACGAATGACTTTCAAGCCTGTAACCTGATCAATCGCATCTGCCAATCGTTGAGCATTCTCATGATCTTCTTGTAATCGATCAAGATGATGTTCTAACGCATAGATTCCGGCAGCAGCTAAAATACCTGCTTGTCTCAAGCCACCACCGACCATTTTACGCCATTTTCTAGCTCTTTGAATCATTGCCTTACTTCCAACCAACAATGATCCTACAGGGGCTCCTAAGCCCTTAGAAAGGCAAAGTTGGGCTGAATCTAAACCGTGCAATAATTCTGCGATACTAAGTTGTTGGGCAACTGCAGCATTAAACGCTCGCGCTCCGTCTAAGTGGACTTTTAGTCCATGGGTATGAGCAACGTCAATGACTGCTTTCATTTGTGCTGGGGTAGAAGCAGCACCTCCGCCTTTGTTATGGGTGTTTTCCAAGCAAACCAATGTAGAATTTGGATAATGTACGTTTTCGGCTCGTATTGCCGCCATAACCGCTTCTGGTTGCAACGCTCCTTGAGCTTGAATCGGTCCTTTTAATGTCCTGGCCTGGATGCCCCCTAATGCAGCCATGCCACCGACTTCATTGACAAAGATATGACTGTCTTCTTCCAATATCACTTCATCACCGGAATGACAGTGGGTAAGTAATGCCAATAAATTACCTTGGGTTCCACTTGTCACAAATAAACCCGCTTCAAATCCGGTCATTTCGGCTGCTATTTCTTCTAAACGATTGATCGTTGGATCTTCTCCGTAAACATCGTCTCCAACTTCGGCTGCTGCCATTACGGCTCGCATTGCAAGTGTTGGCTTGGTAAGGGTATCACTGCGAAATTCTAGTTGCTTCAATCAAAACATCCCCTTCGAGTATTTTTTATTTGATTCGACTACCGAATGAGTGATTCCTGCAAAATGCTTCGGTACACAAAAAAGAGACGGTCTTACGACCGCCTCTGTCCCCACAATGCCGTTCCAAACGATGCTTTTGAACCTGCAAACGCAGGGCGGTGTCCGCACGTATGACTTAATGCACAGTTAAGGCACGGTGAATCATACAAATATAGAACTCCAAATGTTTTGATGTTGGCTCAAAACTGATCCTTCTTCGCAAACATCGCAGGGCCATCTTTATTGTAACATAGCACTAGGTATGAATCAAGTAAATTTGAAAGTTAAGCATCCGGTGCAGTTCGAATCAGTGTTAAAAGATCTTCTTTGCTCAATTCCCACTGCTCTTTTCCATCCATATCACGAACTAAGAATAAACCTTTGGCAATTTCCTGATCTCCGATGATCGCCGTAAAGCGTGCTCCGGATTTGTCGGCAGCTTTCATTTGTGATTTTAAACTACGTCCCATATAATCTTGGTCGCAATAGATTCCTTCTTTGCGCAACGTAGCTAGAATCTCTGTCGCTAAAAGATGGGCTTGAGTTCCCATCGCCGCCACAAATAACTTCATTCGAGGTGCAAGGATTGCTTTGGATTGCGTCGCTTTTAAAACCATTACAGCTCGATCAACACCCATGGCTACGCCTACTCCGGGCAAATCTTGACCTCCCAGTTCTTCAACTAACCCGTTATACCGTCCACCTGCACCAATTGCAGAAGGCAAAACAGAACGGTCCGGGTAATAGACTTCAAAAACGGTTCGAGTATAGTAATCCAATCCTCGTACTAAATTATGGTCAATTTTATACTGTAAATTGTATCCTTGAAGATATCCCTTCAGCTGATCAAAATGTGTCTGACAATCTTCGCACAAATATCCCGAGATTCTTGGTGCTTCCTTAAGGATCACTTGACAATGAGGATTCTTACAGTCAAATACGCGTAATGGGTTTTTCTCTAAGCGGTTCTGACAATCCTCACACAACTCGTGTTTTTGAGGAGTCAAATAGTCAAGTAAAGCCTTTTTATGAACTGGTCTGCAAACTGGACAACCTACGCTGTTGATCAATAATTCAGCTTGAGGAATTCCTAACCGTCGATAAAACTCCATAGTCAAGCCGATGATTTCAGCATCCATGGAGGCATCGTGACTTCCTAATGCTTCAAATCCGATTTGGCTAAATTGTCGAAACCGGCCGGCTTCCGGTCGTTCGTATCGGAACATAGGTCCATTATAATACAGCTTGATCGGTAAAGGTTGATTCTGCATTTTGTGTTCTAAAAATGATCGTACAACTCCGGCAGTACCTTCCGGCCTGAGCGTGATTGAACGTTGACCTCGGTCAGCAAAGGTATACATTTCCTTTTGAACAATATCGGTGGTCTCCCCCACGCCTCTTAAATAGAGTTCGCTATGTTCAAAAATGGGTAATCGTAGTTCTCCATATCCAAATGCATCGCATGCTTCCGCGAACACTGTTTCAACAAAACGCCAAATTCTGCTCTCTTCCGGCAAAATATCAACCGTTCCTCGGGGTCCGTTAATCAACATTTTCCTCACCTCTTACAATATTCTTCATGGTTTCAAATTTTCTTTCCGCCGTTTCAACCGCTCCTCGTTTTAAATAAACGAACAGGTCTTTGGGATTCGCAATCCTGAAGATTTTGTTTTCAACGAGTTCATTCGGTATAAACTTGGAAGCAGCTCCTACACCAAATCCCAATATATTCATGCGTTCCGCAATCATCAAGGTATTATACCGACTGGCAAACCCCGGCTTAGTATACCCTACATTTTCTGCCCCCGCCATAATATCGCGTTGACGATATAAATAATAGGGATGATACCCCGCAGCATCTAACAAGAATTGTGACTGAGTAATCATTTGCTCTGCTGTTTTATGATCCAAGGAAGCCATTTCTTGCTCATCGTGCTTTAACGCAGATGCTCGTTTAATAGCCAAAGCATGTATCGTGATGTTTTCAGGGAAAAGCTCGATGGCTCGCAATAAAGAAGACGTAAATTCATCTACACTTTCACCGGGTAAACCAGCAATGAAGTCCATATTAATCCAAGAAAACCCCATTTTTCGAGCTCGTTCCATCGCCTGTACAACTTCACGACTGCTATGACCCCGACCGATTCGTTTTAAAATCTCATCATTCATGGTTTGAGGATTAATGCAAATCCTATCGACCTTTCCTTGAATTGCTTTTAAAATTTCTGGAGTCATTCGTTCAGGGCGACCACCTTCAAAGGTTACTTCTTCCAAAAACGGGAACCATTGATGCAACATTTGCAACAGATTTTCAAGTTGTAACGGAGTTAGACAGGCCGGCGTACCCCCACCAAGGTACAAACATGTGACCTTATTGTGCAATTCAGGAAACTCCTTAAGGGTATGATCAATCTCTAGCAAAAGGGCTTGATAAAAAGGTTCAACCAGGTTTTTCACCTGAAGAATAGGGTGTGAGGGAAACGAACAGTAGACGCACTTACTAGGGCAAAAGGGTATTCCAATATAAACGCCCCAGTCCCTTTCAACACGTTCATTAACGTGAAAGCAGGCTCGTTCTCTATGGCAAACCTCGAGCAATAATTCTATTTTTCCAGCGGACACCCGATACTTTTGCTGCAGGTGTTGCGAAACGAACTCATCACTTCTACCCTGATCCCATAAATTGTGAACAATTTTTCCGGGACGAATCCCTTTTAATACCCCCCAGGGTTTTACGTTTTCCATAAAGCCAATGCTTTTTGTATCCATGGATTCGAAGCCCTTTCTCGTCCGAGGTCACTTCCCTCTTGATGACCCGGCCAAATCTTGGTGGTATCTGGAAGCATCATAATTTGCGTAGCAATGGAATGTAGTAATTGCTGCATATCGCCACCAATCAAATCACAGCGCCCCACATTTCCGGCAAACAACGTATCCCCAGTAAAAAGATGATCTGCCAATAAGTAACACACGCCTCCGGGGGTGTGACCGGGTGTATGCAGAACAGTGATATCGTCCGTACCAAAGTTGAGTTTCTGTCCATGAAACAAGGGGTATGCTTTTTCAACGGTTTCAAAGGTTGATGCAAAATAGCCAGCTAAATTGAGCGATGTATCAAATAACGCCGACATATCTTGCTGATGGATGTAAAGTCTTGCCCCTGTTGCATTCATGATTTCTGCATTGGCTGCAATATGATCGAAATGGCCATGCGTATTTAGAATCATGATAAGATCCAATTCTTGTTTTTGGATTTCATTTAGAATCTTTTTTGCATCTCCGCCGGCATCCACTAAAAAAGCCTGCTTCTCTGGATTAGAAACCAAATAAGAATTCGACGACATAGGACCTACCCTTAATCTTTGTATGGTATATTTCATTTTAAAACCCTTTTTTACTGTCGAGTAAGATTGTCACTGGACCATCATTACATAAGTGAACTTGCATATGTGCTTGAAATTGACCGGTTTCAACCGTTAATCCATTTTTGCTCAATCTTTCTGCGGTTTTTCGATACAGTCTTTCTCCTATTTCCGGAGGTGCTGCATCACTAAAACCCGGTCGTCTTCCTTTTCGTGCATCCCCGTACAAAGTGAACTGTGATACAAGTAGAACCGAGCCGGTAATCTCCAGCAAGGATCGGTTCATTTTTCCTTGATCATCATGGAAAATTCGCAGGTTTGAAATTTTGTCGGCAATGTACTGGCAATCCTCTTCGTTGTCTTCATGCCCAACTCCTAAAAACACCAATACTCCTTCACCTATTTGCCCTATCACTTGATTTTCAACTTCAACTCTTGCAGATTGAACTCGTTGTATTACAGCGCGCATCGTAATCTCCTTATATCTTCTTATGCGTGATATGTTCAACATGATATACATCACGAATCTTTTGCAATTTTTCTATCGTGTTCTCCATGTGTTCTTTATCTTTCACTTCAATATGAAGATCAACCATGGCTAAGCCACTCTTGTTAGTACGTGCTTTGACTTGAATCAAAGAAGTTTTGCTTTCCGTGATTGAAAGCAGCAACTGCTGTAATAACCCAGGATAATCTAAAGCAGTTACCGTCAAAGCAACCACAAAAGGTCCCACATTCTTATCTCCCCATTTGGCAGGAAGAAGTCTCCCCGGTTCCTGAACCATGACAACATTGGGACAATCCCGATGATGAATCGAAACCCCACGACCTCTTGTAACATAACCAATGATCGGATCCCCGGGAATCGGATTACAACAGCGAGCGAGTTTGACAGCAATATTATCGATGTCATCGATGATAATCCCAGCTGCTTCCTTTTTCTGTGTGCCGATTTGAATATTATCCAACAGTTCTTGTGCATCGGGCAAAGGTTTCTCAGGCAGTTTCTTCTTTAGTTCTTCGATGAGGCGATGTACGACCACTTGGGGAGAAAGATCGGCATATCCAATCGCAGCTAACAAATCTTGCTGACTTTGCAGATTAAACTCTTTCAAAACAATCTCAAAGGGTAAATTCTTCATACCTTCGATTAGAAGTTGCTCTTCTTTGATTAATTGTTTTTTAAGTTCTCGCTCCAGTAATTCCGAACCTTTTAAGATACTCTCTTCGCGGTTCAGCTTTTTGAACCATTGACGGATTCTCGACCTTGCTGAGGCTGTTTTGACAACGTTCAGCCAATCGCGACTGGGACCATTGGCTTGTTTCGATGTGATGATTTCAACGACGTCACCGTTTTCCAAGGTAGCATTCAACTGCACAATACGTCCATTGATTTTAGCTCCAATACACCGATGACCCACATCGGTATGTACCCGATAAGCAAAATCAATGGGAGTTGCATCTGCGGGCATTTCAAACAAATCACCCTTGGGGGTAAATACAAACACCTCGTCAATCAGAATATTATGTTGCAATTCTTCCATATATTCAGTAGCACCAGAAGTTTGATTTTGCAATTCTAAAATCTGTCGCAGCCATTGCATCTTTTGCACATCATCGTTTTTATGGGATTTCCCTTTTTCTTTGTAAATCCAATGAGCTGCAACACCGTATTCTGCAACTTCATGCATTTCGTAGGTCCGTATTTGGATTTCCAAAGGGTCCGATGAATCAACCGCAACCGTCGTATGAAGAGATTGATACTGATTGCTTTTGGGCATTGCGATATAGTCCTTAAAACGCCCCAAAATGGGTCTCCATTCTGAATGCACAAAACCTAAAACATCGTAGCACTCCCGAACAGTATGAACCAAAATACGGATCGCAAGAACATCGTAAATCTCGTCAAAGCTCAAATTCTTTTCTTCCATTTTTTTATAAATGCTATAAAAATGCTTCGCACGTCCATAGACTTCCGCTTGAACATCTTCCGAATTCAGCCTCTTCCGTAGGGTGTCTGCCGCTTGTTGAACAACAGATTCTCGTTCCTCTCTTCTTTTTCGAACCAGTGCTGCGATTTTGAAATACATCTCAGGAAGCAAATACCGAAAAGAGAGATCCTCTAATTCCCACTTCATGGAGTTGATACCCAATCGACTTGCCAAGGGCGCGTAAATGTCCATCGTCTCCTTGGCAATGCTTTTTTGTTTATCCAGTTGGTGAACCTTGAGTGTTCGCATATTATGTAAGCGATCTGCCAATTTGATAAGGATCACTCGCATGTCTTTAGCCATCGCCAAAAACATTTTTCGGTAATTTTCGGTTTGGTGTTCCAATACGTTGCTGAAATCCAATTTTTCTAACTTGGTCACGCCGTCTACAATTTGGGCAACATCCATGCCAAATTGTTCTTGAAGTTGATCATATGCAAGTGGAGTATCCTCCAACGTATCATGCAACAATGCAGCAATAATTGACGTGGTATCCAGTTTGCTCTCCGCAAGGATGTGTGCTACCGAGAGTGGATGTACAATATAAGGCTCACCGGAAATGCGTTTCTGCATTCGATGTGCTTCTTCTGCAACCAAATAAGCTCGATGAACGTTCTCAATTTTGTTTGCAGACATGTAGACTTTTAGTTCACGTTCTAAATCAAACCATTGCATAATCAGGCTCCTTCCTACGAACAATGAGCCAATAATTCTTCTCTTTTTTCTTGAAGCTGCATGAATTCCTTAACGCTAGTCAAATCCACTTTGGAACCATTGGTATCGATCCAGATCAAACCTTTACTAGTTTCTTCGACCAATCCGGCTTTCCGAAAGAGATAAATCACATTTTTGACAGCGATTCCAGCAAAAAATTCGGAAAGATTTCCTGGATTATGTTGAAGATCATAATCCACTAAGGTATTCTGTTCTCCCGATTTGAACCAGCGATACCATGACATAAGATGAAGTCGATCCGGTAGAATCCAATACAAGGACTGTTTCCATTCCATAACTTGTAGTGGATCATAGAGGGAAATCGCCTCAGGGCAAGCACAAAGGGGCGGATCCAATAAGATTGAATTTCCTTCCCTGGAACCTTCACAGATACAGGGGAGTGGTAAAAAGGGGAAATGTTCAGATACTTGATTTTGTGGCAAATACTCTGAAAACATCCCGCTTTCCGCTAACAAGGTCCTTCTCTCGGGTGTAAGGTACGTAAATCCGCTTCCTTGAGGTATTTCTCTGATTTTATGTAATAGTTCCTGCCCACTGATATGGGAAGTTCTCCAATCGACAATTTCTAAACGAAACTCTTCTCGACCTCGAAAAGAATTGATTTGTAACTTTACGAGCAGATCCATAATCCCTTGAAAATCGGAAAGACTCTCTCCATTGCGCCAGGCAAACCCCACATAACGGCGTGACCCATATTGGATCTGAACTTGAAGATGTAATCCTTGGGTTAAACTCTTCGCATTCAACACTTGAACCCCTCTCAAGAGTACCAAGGGCTCTTCATTTTGTGAACCAAAGGGTTCCAACAAGGTCCATTCCTGTTGTTGTTGTATTAAATCTACATCAAAATCAAGCTCAACATCGGCGATTGTGACGTCTTCTGTTGGCAATGTAGTTTGAATGTCGAAAGCAGCTTGTTGAAGACGTTGACGGATTTCCAGCAGACGATCTTTGGCAAAGCTGATACCAGCTGCTTGCGCATGACCTCCATATTTGATCCAAGCATCCGACATTTCTGTAAGGATGCGGTGTAAATGAAATCCTTGTGGTGCACGACCGGAGCCACGAATAATTCCATTGTCTTCGGCACATACAAAAACCGGTGCTTGCAACGTCTCACTGAGTCGGGATGCAACGATTCCCAAAACCCCATGATGCCAATGGGGATCATAAAACAAAAACGCCGCTGCTTTCTTTTCTTGATCGGTGAAGTTATTCCATTGTTGTAAAGCGGCTTCTTGAATTACAAGCTCAGTACGTTTGCGATCTTGATTATAACGATCCAACTCTTGTGCTCGGATTTGCGCTTCTTCTCTTTCTGCCAACATGGTGTAAAGTGCAGAATCCGCATGAGCCATTCGCCCGCTAGCATTAAGTTTCGGAACGATTTGAAATGCGATTTGAGTTGTAGATGAAATCTTTGAGATTCCCGATGCATCGGCAAGTGCACGAATGCCTGGCGAGCGGCCTTGGTTAATCGCATCGATACCAGCCTTCGTCAGAATTCGATTTACGCTTTTCATTGGGACTACGTCTCCGATGGTACCAATGGCAACCAAAGGTAATAATTCAGCGAAGTTCCACTCCGGTAGAATACGCCTCGCTAAAGCTCGAATCACCTCAAATGCTACCCCTACCCCGGCTAAATATGGAAAGGGGTAGTTTGAATTCTTGCAATGTGGATTGATTACTGCATTAGCCTCCGGATACTCATCTCCCGGCTGGTGATGATCGGTAATAATCAAATCAATTCCTGCCGCTTTTAAGAGCTCAGCTTCTGCAATAGCAGAAATCCCGCAATCCACTGTGATGACCACTTGCGTGCCTTGGCGAATCAATTCTTCCAAGGCTTCAGCATTGAGTCCATATCCTTCATCAAAACGGTTGGGAATATAGGTGTTTACATCATTGAACCCCAGCTTTTCCAGACCTTTGTACATGACAGCAGTTGCTGTAACACCGTCGGCATCGTAATCCCCATATATTGTGATTTTTTCCTGATACTTTCTTGCCTGATCAAGGCGTTCAACAACCGTATTCATATCTAAAAACAAAAAGGGATCCGGTAAATCCTCGATACTTGGGTTAAAAAAATCGAGAATCTGCTTCTTACCGATTACATTTCGTGAACGGAGCAAAGCCACAGTAGCTGGGTTTAACTGCAATTCAGAAGCCAACATCCTGTCCTCTGTGGTTGGATACGCTTTTAAGCGCCAGTCTTTATATCTCATACTTCCTCCTAAAAGCCGGCACCTCTACCTTGGTAACGCTGATAAAATTCATCTCGTAACGCCAATAATCGATCTTCTCGAATCGCTTGACGGATCTCTTCCATCCAATGAATCAAGAACCAAAGATTATGTTGCGTAACCAATCTGGGTCCTAACATTTCCTCAGCTTTAAATAAATGTCTGAGGTATGCTTTCGTGTAATTATTACAAGTCGGGCATTGGCATTGGGGATCAAGCGGCGTAAAATCCCTAGCATATTTTGCATTCCTTAATGTGACACGTCCTATACTGGTCATGGCTGTTCCATTTCGAGCGATTCGCGTGGGTAGGACGCAATCAAACATATCCACCCCTCGAATCACGCCTTCGATTAAGCAGTCGGGTGAACCGACTCCCATTAAATAACGAGGTTTATCCTGTGGCAAGACTGGAATGGTTTCTTCTAAAACCTCATACATCAAATCTTTAGGTTCTCCGACACTTAAACCTCCGATCCCAAATCCTTCAAAACCAATTGAGATGAGCTGTTGGGCACTTTTTTTCCTTAAATCCGGGAAAACGCCCCCCTGAACGATTCCGAATAAAGTTTGAGAATCGGTTTTCTTATGCTCTATTTTGCAGCGTTCAGCCCAGCGTGACGTTCTTTCCAAAGAATGTTCAATATAGGGTCTTTCCGCTGGATAAGGAGCACATTCATCAAAGGCCATAATAATGTCAGATCCTAAGGCGTTTTGAATCTGGACTGCTTTTTCGGGAGATATGAAGAGGGCTTTCCCGTCGATATGGGATTTGAATGCGACTCCCTCTTCACTTATCTTTCTTAATTGATCCAAACTGAAGACCTGAAATCCACCGCTGTCGGTTAAGATCGATCCACTCCAATTCATAAAGCGATGTAATCCTCCCGCTTCGGCAACCAAGTCTTCGCCAGGTCTTAAAAAAAGATGGTAGGTATTGCTAAGAATTATCTTTGCACCCATGGAATGGATTTCCTCAGGTGTCATACTTTTTACAGTAGCTTGTGTACCTACCGGCATAAAGACCGGGGTTTCAAAGCTACCATGATTTGTTGTGATTTTACCTAGTCTAGCTGCACTGCTTTTATTTTGTTGAACCAACTCATAATGAAACATATAATAACCTCAATCATTTCAATCTTATTCAATAATTATACCAAGATATCACTGAGAAGACAATCATTTTTAAAAGAAAACCGTACAACTCCCAAGGTGAGTTGAACGGTTCGTAATCTAGCGGGAATGATTCGCAAAAAAGCTGGCATCTCCAAAACTGAAAAAACGATACTCCTGCTTAATTGCTTCCATATAGCCGTTGTAAACTATCTCCCAGCTCGAAAAAGCACTAATCAGCATCAATAAAGTCGATTTTGGTAGATGAAAGTTGGTGATTAGACCATCGATACAGCGAAAACGATATCCCGGATAGATAAAAATATCGGTCCATCCCCTTGCCGCTCTGATGACACCTTGCTCATCGGTCAAAGATTCTAAAACACGACAAGACGTTGTACCAACGGCGATGATTCTTCGGCCCTCTTGTTTTGCCCGATTGATTTGTTCAGCAGCGGTCTGGCTCAACTCATAATACTCAGAATGCATTTTATGCTCAGAAATTCGCTCTGCTTTAACCGGGCGAAAGGTTCCTAGGCCTACATGCAAGGTCAAAGAAACGATCTCAATGCCTAGGCCTTGAAGTTCCTTCATTAACTCCGGAGTGAAATGCAATCCTGCGGTAGGTGCAGCTGCAGATCCGGTTTCTTTTGCATATACAGTCTGATAACGGTCCTTTTCCAACAAGGGTTGGTGGATATAGGGAGGAAGTGGCATTTCACCTAATTGGTCTAAAACAGATTCAAAAGGTTGCTCGCCCTCCCAGGAAAACTGCAGCAACCGCTCCCCCTCATCTAAACGCTCCACTACGGTCGCTTTGAGGAGATTCTCCCCAAAATGCATTTCACTACCAACCGCCAATCGTCTGCCGGGTTTAACCAAGGCCTTCCAGTGATGGGAGCTCACCCGCTCCAAGAGAAGGCATTCCACTTGACCTCCACTTGCTTTATTTCCAAGGAGTCGAGCCGGTAAAACTTTGGTGTCATTAACCACCAAAATATCACCAGGTCGCAGCCAGTCTCCTAAATGTGCAAAGGTATCATGCTTTAGGGTCCCCAGTTCGCGATCTACTAGAAGCAATTTTGAATCCGATCTTTTTTGCAATGGACTTTGTGCAATAAGAGATTCCGGTAAGGGATAATCAAATTGAGAAACCAACAAATCCTTGTTTTGTGTTATCATTGACCAATCGTTACCCCTTTGTAATAAAATTGAATAATCTCCGTGTATGTATGACCATGGTCCGCCATTGCCTTCGCACCATATTGCGACATTCCTAAATTATGACCGTAACCACCGCCGGTCAGGAGGTAACTGGTTTGGGTTTGGCTCGTTTGAATTGAAGTCAATCCCACATTCTGCAAAACAGAAGTTCCCCATCGTACTGTCGGTGCTTGAACTCCGGCTGCTGTCATTACCGAGGTGATTCCTCCAAAATAAGGAGTGACTTGATTCGGTGCTTTCATAACAGAGGTGCTGATTTTTTCGTGAATCATAAAGTGATAGCTTTTTAGACCAAAAAGAGATTTCACCGCTGAATTTTTCAGACGAAGCGTTTTATAGCTACCAATGACTTCCATTTCTACCATAGCGCCCCATGCACCGGTTTTGCTGGTACGAATTTGTTGAATCTCACCTACATCTCCATAAGAAGGGATTAAGATTTGCCGAATCTCCTCTTTTGAAAATTCCCGGGTGCTCCAAGTAAAATCCGGGCTTTCACTAGGATACAATTCTTGAACACCACGTATATAAGGAATCGCCTGAACAAAAATATTCTCGCAATTCTCAGTACTCCCTCCCGAATCTGCATGATAATAGGCGGCAATCATTGCGTTGTTCCCATATATGTCTTGGTAGCGAGCAACTTGACCTTCGGTTTCTTTCACAGCTTGCTGAATAATCCAATGAGTCGCTAAATCGATTCCGATATAAGTCTGTTGCGTTGTATTAATATCGAATCCGTATTGCATGTAAAGCGGAATGCTGTCATACTGAGTCGCTAATATGAAACTTCGGCTCGCCACAGCTTGTGCTTTAAGCGCTTCAAGCGGCCAGGAAGGGGACATTTCACGAGAGATGACAGCAGCAATATAGGTTTCAAAAGGTAAGCGATTGATGACAGTAATGCCATCGTAATGGTAGCGTTGTAAACGCATATCTCCAGGATAAGAGCGCAAATTCGGTCCATACTTCATTGAACCGCCATACAAATCACTAAATACGGCCATGGTTTCACGCAATTCATTTTGAGTGGAACCCGTGTACGGTTGATAAAAGAAGAGATCTCCGCCCCAACTATCGTAAAACCATAAACAATGTTCTAAGGCAGCATTTGTATAACTCAACCCCAGAGCTTGACATCCTGCAGCTGAAAGCCAAACGCTCCAGCTATTCCCTACGTAGGCCGGTGAGCACTCTAGTCCTTGGTAACCCCGTTCAAAAATGTAGGTTGAAGCATCTTGAAAGGAATTGAATCCACTTGCAATTTCGCCATACACACCAAAAACAGGGATTGCGATGATACCATAGATGCCATTGCTAGAGAAAATTTCTTTTCCTTCAGAAGCTAAGCGTACTCCGCTTTGAAAAGAAATTTGAACTTGCGATACAGCATTCTCACCATATTCAATTCCCACTGATATCTGCTCCGGTACCTGTTGAACCTGAGCCATGAGTGGACTTGTTTGAGCCAAAACAACAATAAATAAAGTTAGAAATAATGTGAACCAACGTTTCATGATTGAATCTCCTTCTCCGGATAAAAGCGTTCATACTCGCTCAACAAACACCCACAGTAATTCTGTCGGTATAATCCCAAAGACAAGGCATTTGATTTTGTCTCAGGATAGTTGGCGCGCAGGTCCGGAGCGAGGAACTCCAGTCCATTCTTAACAGCAATTTTCTTTCCTAGTTCCACAATATGATCCCAATTTTGATACGGGCTAACGAGAAGCGTGGTACTGAATTGTTTAATTCCCAGTCTCTTAGCTTCTTCTGCCGTTTTTTGTAATCGATCGGCATAGCAATAGGTACAACGTTCTTTTGGATGTTTGATTGCGTGTTGAAGAAACGGAAACGGATCATAGGCTTCCGACAATAACACTGCAAAGTTTTGAGCTTGCCCCAACATTAAAAGTCCTCTTCGGCGTTTTTCGTATTCTGCCATTGGTTGAATATTGGGGTTGTAATAAAACAAAAGTGGCTCCAACCCTTGTTCTCTGAAATAAGGAGCAACAACACTGGCACAAGGGCCACAACAAGAATGCAATACCATGGATACACCTACTATGACAATAATTTGGTTTGAGGATTGTCCTCTATTGGTTCCCCATTCTTTGCTTTCTCAGGAATTCCCAAAAACTGATATGCTGCCGACGATATGATTCGTCCTCTGGGGGTGCGCTGAACAAAGCCAATTTGCATCAGATATGGCTCAATGACATCTTCTAACGTTTCCGTCTCTTCCTGAATCGAGGCAGCCAGGGTTTCTACACCAACCGGACCTCCCCCATAATTTTGAATCGCAGACAAAAGATACATACGATCGATTCGATCAAATCCCATATCATCAACTTCGAGCATATCAAGAGCATAATCCGCTAATTCTTTAGTAATGATACCGTTACCATGCACTTGTGCGAAGTCCCTGATCCGTTTCAGCAAGCGATTTGCAATCCGCGGAGTCCCGCGCGAGCGTCGTGCAATTTCTTTCGCGCCTTCGGAATCAATATCCACCTGCAGTATTGTTGCAGATCGAGTCACGACCTGTTCAAGTTCCTGATGTGTGTAATATTCCATACGGCTGATTACACCAAAGCGATCCCGAAGTGGTGGTGATAAAAAGCCAAATCGTGTTGTCGCACCAATTAATGTGAACGGTTGAAGGTCAATTCGAATCGATCGGGCACTAGGCCCTTTTCCGACAACGATATCTAATGCATAATCCTCCATTGCTGAATATAAAACTTCTTCTACAGCTCGATTCAACCGGTGGATTTCGTCAATAAAAAAAACGTCGTACGCCCCTAAATTCGTCAATAGGGCTGCTAAATCCCCGGCACGTTCAATGGCCGGTCCGGAGGTCATTCTCAAATTGACGCCGAGTTCGTTCGCTAAGATATGAGCTAATGTTGTCTTCCCAAGGCCGGGAGGCCCATAGAGTAAAACGTGGTCTAAGGCTTCATGTCGCTGCACAGCCGCTTGCACAAAGACCTTAAGATTTTCTTTTGCTTTGATTTGGCCGATATACTCTTTGAGATACCGGGGGCGAAGGGATAGTTCCATTAGATCCTCTTCGGGAAGAGAATCCACTGTGATTAAACGATCATCCATGTCCATTCACCTCAATTTCTCAAATTCGTAGGAGCATTTGCAGTGCATCTTTGATAAGAACTTCAACTTTCGCATCCGGATGGCGCTCAACTGCGAGTCGGACTTGTTTGGTGGCCTCACGCAAGTCATATCCTAATACCAATAAAGCTTCGATTGCTTGATTGGTGGCACTGTTCGGGTCGCTCGGTAAGGGTTGTCCCTTTAACTCAATGTCATGACTACTCCACTCAAGACCACTGACCTTGCTTTTTAGTTCTAAAATCATCCGTTGAGCAGTTTTTATACCAATACCCGGTATTTTCTTTAAAGAAGCCACATCTTCTTGCAACAACCACTGACTGATTAACGATGGTGATGCAAACGAAATCATATTTAAGCCATTTTTGGGACCGATTCCTGAGACTGAGATTAACAATTGAAAGATTTCTACTTCTTCGGCAGTTAGAAACCCATAAATGGCAGAACCATCTTCTTTTTGATGAAAATAGGTATGAAAATGGATCTTCTCTTCAATTTTCAGATGCTGATACGCATCGGAGATGGGGACAAATACTCGCATGCCAAATCCATATAAATCCACCACACAAACACCCGGTTGCGAACGTGCAAGTACTCCCTCAAGATAAGCTAGCATATCAATTCCTCCCGTGCGTTTGTTCCTGCAAGGATTTCATCCTTCTTGACTGCATATGACAAATTGCAATTGCCAACGCATCTGCTGTATCATCCGGTTTTGGAATTTCTGGCAATCCCAATAAGACTTTGACCATTTGTTGAACCTGTTTCTTTTCGGCTCTTCCGTACCCCGTTACAGCCAATTTCACTTCCATGGGTTTGTATTCCATGAGTTTGAGGTTTTTTTGCTGTGCTGCAAGCAAAATGACCCCTCTAGCCTGCCCTACGACTAAAGCCGTAGTAACATTTCGACTAAAGAACAATTCTTCTACACCGATTTCGGTAGGCTGGTATTGCTCAATAATCTCGGTGACTTGCTTATGGATAGCCTCCAACCGAGATGATGTATCCCAATTGGGAGGAGTGATGATACTGCCATAAGCAACTGCTTTCATGTGAGCATCTGAGCCCGACAGAATCGCATAGCCGGTGGTAGCTAGGCCGGGGTCGATTCCTAAAATGATCATAACGATACCTCGTTACTCGTCATCCTCTTCGTCTTCATAATCTGCATTATCATATACATTCTGAACGTCCTCATTTTCGTTTAAGAAAGATAAGAGTTTCTTAAGCTTTACTAAATTCTCATCTTCGACTTGAACTTTATTGTTAGGAATATTGCTGATTTCCGCCATAAGGAATTCGAATTTGTTTGACAAAGTGTCTTTAACTGTTTCAAAATCGGCTGGGGTAGTATAAATCTCAAAGACATCCTCTTTAATCCGCAAATCCTCACCACCGGCTTCCAAAACAAGCATCAGCATTTCATCTTCCTCGACAGGGTATTCTTCACGATCGATAATCAATAACCCTTTACGTTCAAACATCCAATTAACACTGTTGGTTTCTCCTAAATTGCCACCGTATTTGTCAAAAATATGCCGAATATCTCCAGCCGTGCGGTTTCGATTGTCGGTAATCACTTCCACCATAATCGCTACACCGCCAGGACCATATCCCTCATAGGTCAATTCTTCGTAATTGACTCCCTCTAATTGACCACTGCCACGTAAGATTGCACGAGAAATATTTTCGTTTGGCATATTACTTTCTTTGGCTTTGGCTATTAATGTTTTTAACTTGATGTTGTAATCCGGATTCGATCCGTTATTGCGAACCGCAACGATGATTTCTTTGGAAATACGAGCAAAAACTTGCCCCCGAACTGCATCGACTTTCCCTTTTGCACGCTTGATGGTAGCCCATTTAGAGTGACCTGACATAATAACAACCCTTTCTCATTCTTTAGAATCAAATTTCTTCTGAATACCAAGTAGCCAAACGAATTGGTTCTGAGATAATCTGCTGTATTTCGTTGAGCAGGTTTGCGATTTTCATTTCTAAATCAATATATTCGCGACACAACGGATGATTACTCAAAACTTGAGCTAGTTTCTGAATCTCCTCTACTTGTGTTGGAGACGGAGAATGGCCTGATTGATATAAAGAAGCTAATGCTTTTTGCTTTGAAAAAAAGTCATCCATCATGTTTTTGGCTGCTTCTTGGTTACGAATTCTCATTTTTAACTGTCTTAATCTTTGGATGTCGGCATGCATGGAGATCGCTTCTGCCAGTTGATTTGCGATTTCATATGGATTCAAATCATCACTTCCTTGCTAGAATACAAAATTCATCTTGTTTATTTCTCTATAGAATGCCGTTTTCCCTCCTATCGGCTTTTGATAGAATTGGTCATATTCATAAAATTGAAATTTGTTTTTTTTTATAGCTGTGGTATAATAAGCAAGATGATTTTCCAAAGGAGGGAAAAAGGATGAACCTTATAGGAAAAAAGAAAGCATCTGCGTCAGAAAATACGAAAAAGAAAAAGAAGACCGAAGCGATGAGTCTTTGGTATAAAATCTTAATTGGTGCTCTCTTAAGCGTTTGTATCATTGGAGGAATTGGGTTGGGCTGGGCATATTCAGTGTTACAAGACCTTCCCGACTTGAACCCCAATCTACTGGCCAACCCTGCAGCAGCCTCAACGATTTATGACAAGAATGGTGAGGTTCTGCTTTCGATGTTCCTCGAAGAGGATTATCGTCTACCTGTGGAATTCAATGAAATTTCTCCTTGGGTAAAGAAAGCAATTGTTGTTTCAGAAGATAAGGGCTTTTATGATCACAATGGAATCAATGTTAAAGGCACAATTCGAGCAATCACATCATTGGGTAAAGCCGGTGGGGGAAGTTCGATTACGCAGCAATTAGCACGAAATGTATATCTAACATTAGATGTAAGCCTTGCCAGAAAGTTAAGGGAAATGGCCTTAGCCTTACAACTGGAAAAGCTTTATAGTAAAGATGAGATTTTGGGCTATTACTTAAATCAAATCTTTTTTGGTCACTGGGCTCAAGGGGTACAAGCAGGGGCGCAAATGTATTTCGGTAAAGACGCTAAAGATTTAAACTTAGCTGAATCTTCGATGCTAGTTGCAATCATACCCTCCCCTAACACCTACTCTCCTTATATCGATTTTGAAACTTCAACCTATATGCAACATCTAATGCTTGATCTCATGGTTGAAGAAGGCGCAATTACTTTGGAAGAGTCCGAAGAAGCGAAACTATTTGAGATTAGCTTAGTCGGTTTAGATGTCGCTCGAACTGCTTCTTTTACGTCGAACTATTTTGCTGATTACGTTTTAGA
Organism: uncultured Eubacteriales bacterium; assembly: GCA_964425745.1. GTDB lineage: Bacteria > Bacillota > JAAYKD01 > JAAYKD01 > JAAYKD01 > CALCNS01. The sequence goes on from CAYRNW010000001.1 coordinate 189,551, forward strand.
TCAGTTACCAGAATTATTAACACCCTATTATGGATCTCAAGAAATTGCTGAAAAAGCAATTACCAGCTTTGGGTTAGAGATTCACACCACATTGGATCCGGTGGCTCAAGCATCGGTAGAAAAAGCAATTCATGATCAATTGGAGAAATACCAAGATCGCAATGAAGATGGTCAATATGACCGTCAAGCTGCCGCTGTTGTCATTCAACCTGAAACCGGGTATATTGTTGCATTAGCAGGTGGTCGAGAGTACCCAGAGAATACTACCGGTGCATGGAATCGTGCAACAGATTCGTTAAGGCAGCCCGGATCATCGATAAAGCCGCTGATTGATTATGCCCCTGGAATCGCTGCCCGTTACATAACTGCAGCCACTGTTTTTGATGATGTTCCAACTCCCTATGAAACAAACTCTGAGGAAGATTGGGAGCCTACGAATTTTGATGACGCCTACTTTGGACTGATTAATGTAAGAGAAGCCTTAGCTCGATCTCAAAATATTCCTGCTATTAAAACGATGGAATTGGTTGGCGTCGACGAATGTATTTCTTTTGCACGAAATTTAGGACTCACAAGCATCGGCGAAGAAGACCGAAATCTTTCAGCAGCCATTGGTGGTTTAACCTATGGCGTAAGCCCCTTAGATATGACAGTAGCCTATGCCACCTTTGCTAATCAAGGGGTTCGTACCAATCCCGTTGTTGTAACGAAGGTCGTCGATAAATACGGAGTCACAATTTATGAGAACCGTCCCTATAAAACCATTGTTTTTGATGAGCAAACTGCATATGTTATGACAGATTTATTAAAAACTGTGGTTTCACTTCCTTACGGAACCGGTCGACTCGCTCGAATCGGAGAAAGACCCGTTGCTGCCAAATCGGGTACAACCGATGATTTTTATGATTTATGGTTTTGTGGTTACACAAAAGACTATGCAGCCACTGTATGGATTGGACACGATCAGGTAAAAGAAATGTATGATTTATATGGAACAGGCATAGCACCCAAAGTTTGGCAACAGTTCATGGCCGAGCTTCACGAAGGATTACCAATTCGTGACTGGGAAGTTCCGAAAAACATAGAGTTTGTTGAGGTGTGTCGATTATCTGGACTTAGGCCTTCGGCCAATTGTCCGGCAGATACTCGAGTGAATGAAATTTTTATTACTGGCACAGCACCTGCCTTAACAGAGGTCTGCTCAACGCATGTGCTGGCAGAAATCGATACCCGTAATGGCCAGTTAGCGACTCCAGATACACCAAATGCATATGTGGCTCAGCAGCTCTTCATTCGTAGACCGGAGCCTTTACCAGATCCTCTTCCCTACGGAAATTCTCCTCCCGATGCCAAATATGAAATCCCCAAAGTCTTTTCATCTTTAGGTGCCGATACTCCAGCTCCACCACCCACAACTCCTTAATTTTTAGACACGCACAACCGCGAGAAATTCTTCGCTTCGTGCGTGTCTTTTTGAAACCTTAAAAAAAATTCTTAAACGTTTCGCTGATGTATGGACAATAGCGCTCATCTATTATATAATTCTTAAGGTTATGTTCCTAACTAAAAGCACGGGAGGTATTTTGACATGAAAAATTTAACCGGAAAGGATTATGCCCTCGGTATTCAACACTTGTTTGCAATGTTTGGTGCAACTGTGTTGGTCCCCTTATTGACGGGATTTAATCCTGCACTAGCCTTAGTCACGGCTGGAATTGGAACTCTTATTTTTCATTTCTGCACCAGTTTCCAAGTACCGGTATTCCTGGGTTCTTCTTTTGCCTTTATTGGCGCCGTAGCAACTGCTGCTGCCACAAAAGGAATTCCTTACGCTCAAGGTGGCATTATGGCAGCTGGCCTTGTTTATGTGGTATTATCCTTCATTATTCGTGCCATCGGTTCTGAAAAAGTAAAAAGCATGTTCCCGCCCGTCGTTACCGGACCGGTTATTTTGGTCATTGGTATCAGCTTGGCGGGAATTGCTGTAAAAGACGCGTTGAATATTGCAACCTCAAGTGCTTTCCAAGTTTTTACGACGGTGGGTTTCACCTCTGACTCCCTCCTGAGTCTCTTCATTGCATTGTTTACGCTAATTGTTGTCATTGGCTTTTCCATATTCGCCAAAGGGTTCTTTAAATTAGTGCCGATCCTCATCGGAATTGGTAGTGGCTATCTCCTCTGTTTAGTTCTCCATTTTATGGGCATCTTTCAAATGGACTTCTCTGCCATACAATCTGCACCTTGGTTAAATATCCCTTATGTCACTCCAGGCTTTTTCTCTCTACCAAAGTTCGACTGGGGTGTTATAATATCTATAGCACCGATTGCTTTAGTAACTTTTATGGAGCACATAGGGGATATCACCACAAACGGAACTGTAGTAGGGAAAAATTTCTTTGATAAACCTGGTCTACATAGAACTCTACTGGGAGATGGCTTAGCAACACTTATGGCAGGTTTTTTTGGCGGCCCTGCCAACACAACCTATTCAGAGAATACCGGGGTTCTTGCGACTACCAAGAACTATAATCCAGCAATTCTACGTCTAGCTGCTATTTTTGCCATCCTTTTAGGATTTTTGGGAAAATTTGGAGCAACCCTACAAACGATTCCAGGTCCGGTCAAAGGCGGAGTAGAATTAGTGATTTTCGGTATGATTGCCAGTATTGGTATACGTTCTTTGGCCGAAGCCAATCTCGACTTCACAAATTCGCGCAATTTGATTATCGTCGCCTTAATACTCACACTAGGCCTTGGTATCGATGTGATCGGTGGCATTCCTCTTACCATAGGAAGTGCTCAAATTCGTTTTTCTGGTCTTTTCGTTGCTACTTTTGTCGGAGTTATTCTTAATGCGGTTTTACCGGAAAATGTTTAATGTTTAAAGAAAGGATTTGATCTTCTTGTCAGCCACTACAATTTATGAAATGAACCATCCTCTAATTTGTCACAAGATTTCAATGATGCGGGACCAAGCCACGCCGGTCAAGGAATTCAGAGAGCTGGTTCACGAGGTCTCTCTCTTGCTAGGGTACGAAGCAACCAGGGACTTACCTTTAATTGAAAAGCCCGTTTCTACCCCTGTTGCTGAAACCATTGGCAAGTTTGTAGACAAGCAGGTAGCCTTAGTTCCCATTTTACGGGCAGGTTTAGGAATGGTGGATGCTATGATGAGTTTGATACCGGCTGCTAAGATTGGTCATATCGGTTTGTATCGTGATCATGACTCCTTAAAACCGGTCGAGTATTATTGCAAATTGCCACCAGATATCGAGAATCGACATGTTTTGGTTTTGGATCCTATGCTCGCCACCGGTGGTAGCGCTTCTGAAGCGATTAGCATGATCAAAGCCCGAGGGGCAACTAAGATTAAATTGGTTTGTATCATTGCGGCTCCGGAGGGTATCGCTTGCTTGCAGAAAAACCACCCTGATGTTGAAATCGTTTGTGGGGCTATTGATGAACGCTTAAATGAGCACGGCTATATCGTTCCCGGTCTTGGAGATGCCGGAGATCGTCTTTACGGCACACTATAGAAATTCGCATAAAGAACCTCCATTTTTGGTTTCAACCAAAAATGGAGGTTCTTCTTTTCTCTTAAGCAAATGTTATTTATAGCAGTAAGAAGCGATATAAGTAGAACAAAGCAAAAGAAGCACCGGCTAGGATCGGCAAAAGTTTAATATTTTCTTTTGTCACATTCCCTACTCCACATCCTACATAGGAGTTACTTAAAATCTGACACAAATGAAGTGGCGAATAATAATAGCCAATAAAGGACCAGATATATATGAAAAAGACATAAAGTAATTTTTCCGTAGCTGTAATCGGAAGAGTTTGTACTAATGGCAATAGAATTCCTAAACTTACCATATTTAAGCCTGTCGATAAACCTAAAACAGTAGCAATGAGCATAATTACCAATAGAACGCTAAAACCGGAAACCGATAAAAACAAGTTCGAAAAAAGGGTCATAACTGAAGTTTGACTCTTAATAAGATTTTGCACGAAATAGACTCCCACCAGCATAAAAAGGGTGTGTAGGTTGATTCCTTTGATGGCAGTTTTTAAGTAAGAGCTCTTCTCAGAGACTAAGAAGAAACTAAATCCGATGCTAATCAGTACTGAAAGCCACATTGGAAATCCAAAAATAATATTGATTAAAACAATACCGTAGATTGGCGCAGAATATAAGGTTAAGTCTTTAAGTGCTTGTACAACTGAAGACTGTGAAACGGTTTTTTCATAAGAAACATTTTTGAGGTGGATCATATACGCTCCACCCACATAAAGAATTACCAGTGGAATGTTCAATGCAATCAACCGATAGATTCCAATTTCAGGCATGATCGAATCGATAAGCAACATCGCAGATCCGAAGGGAACTACATACATTGCAACATGACGAAAGGTTAGATTGATGGTTGATATACGATTTGAAGAAATGTTTAGTTTCTTACCAATATTATTTACGAAAGGGACTGAAAGAAACGCCCCTCCTGGAACCGGTAACATCCCTAAAATGGCTGGTAAAAGCATCATTATAATTTTTGGATTGTGAATTAAAACTTCCAGACTACTTACGATACGTTGAAAAATTCCGTAATGACTTAAGACAGTTCCAAGAATTCCAATCATGATGACTGCCAACATCGTACTTTGCACCGATGAGGTTGTAAATACACGTAGAAACGCATCCAAGACCTCTGGGGGTTTAATTCCTGCGAATAAACTCATCAATAAGCCAGTAATGACCAATGCTCCACCAAAACCTATTTTCTTGATTCTGGTCAAGAATGGCATAAAAACGAATGCAGCGGCAATTCCCAATGCTTGATTCATAAAAATTGTAACCCCTTTGTTTTTGGTAAATTTGATTCTACTTTTTTCAATGCCTGATCAGAGTTTCCCTTTATAGAATTATGGGGATATTGAAGTCAGATAGAAAAAAATCCATATTTTACCATTAAAAAGAGCGGACTCCGAAGAGCCCGCTCTAATCATTGATTTCTATAAGAATAAGCCACTAAAGGTCAATGCTACGATTGACATTAATTTAATTAGAATATTCAAAGAAGGCCCGGAGGTATCTTTATAAGGATCCCCAACAGTATCACCTACAACAGCTGCAGCATGAGCGGGAGTTCCCTTGCCACCGTATGCACCGGCTTCAATAAACTTCTTGGCATTATCCCAGGCACCACCTGAGTTTGACATCTGAATCGCTAAGAGAACGCCGGTAACTGTAGAACCCGCCAAAAGTCCGCCTACTGCATGCTTTCCAAGCAACAATCCGATAACAATGGGGCTTAAAACAGCTATAACGCCCGGTAAGACCATTTGACGCAAGGCGGCTGATGTAGAAATATCAACACATCTGGCATAGTCCGGTTTTCCGGTACCTTCCATAATTCCCGGAATTTCTCTGAATTGACGACGAACTTCAGCAATCATTTCTTGAGCAGCTTTACTTACCGCTTCCATGGTCATAGCACCAAATAGATACGGCAACATCCCCCCAATTAATACACCTACGATTACCTTGGGTTCCATAAGGTTAATGACATCTAATTGTACACTGGTAGCATAAGCAGAGAACAACGACAATGCTGTCAATGCAGCCGAACCGATGGCAAACCCTTTGCCAATAGCAGCCGTTGTGTTACCCACAGAATCCAACTTGTCGGTGACAGCACGAACACTCTTGTCGAGTTCAGCCATTTCAGCGATTCCACCTGCATTATCAGCAATAGGACCATAGGCATCGACAGCCACGGTAATGCCGGTTGTCGACAGCATACCAACAGCAGCCATTGCAATTCCAAATAGACCCGCAAAATTATAAGCAACTAAAATGGCAATCGAAATCACAAAAATAGGTGCAGCTGTGGAATACATACCCACTGCTAAACCAGAAATAATCGTTGTCGCAGGTCCTGTTTGCGAGGATTCAGCAATTCCTTTGACCGGTTGAAAATCAGAAGAGGTATAATATTCGGTAATTTGACCAATTGCAATACCTGCAACAAGACCAGCAACCGTTGCAAAGAAAAGGTTCCAATTGGAAACACCGGTTACAGCAAACACTGCCGATATCGCAACAACCAAAAGACCTGCGACATAGGTTCCGGTATTAAGGGCTTTCTGAGGACTTGTACCTGCACCAGCATTGACAAAACGAGTGCCGATCATTGCCGCAAGCGTTCCGACTGCTGCTAAAAGTAACGGATACAAAACCATATTGATTTCCATTTTCGCGGTTAAAGCAATGGACATCGCCGCAATAATTGATCCTACAAAAGATTCAAAGAGGTCGGCACCCATACCGGCCACATCTCCTACATTATCCCCTACGTTATCCGCAATAACCGCAGGATTACGGGGATCATCTTCAGGGATTCCGGCTTCAACTTTACCTACTAAGTCGGCACCTACATCGGCTGCTTTTGTATAAATTCCACCACCAACTCTGGCAAAAAGGGCAATTGAACTTGCGCCCAAAGCAAAACCGTTTACGATATTCGGATCTTTAAAAATATAATAAAGAATGGCAACTCCACTTAAACCCAAGCCAACAACTGCCATACCCATAACGGCACCACCGTTGAATGCAATTTTCAAAGCGGGATTTTGACCTTGCTTGGCGGCTTCCGCTGTTCTGACATTTGCACTTGTGGCAACATTCATACCAAAATAACCTGCCAAAACCGAACAAATAGCACCCAAAATAAATGCTACTGCTGTTTGAGGTTGCAAAACTTCGGACGGGGTAACAAATCCAATAATCAAGATTGCTGCAGTGACAACTAAAACAAACCAGACCAAGGTTTTATACTCACGCATTAGAAAGGCCATTGCGCCTTCGTGGATGGCATCCCCGATTTCTTTCATCTTTTCGTTTCCGGCAGGCTGTTTTTTGATCCATCCGGCTAAATAGAAGGCGTAGAGTAGGGCTAAAACACCAACTCCCGCTGCAATAAACTCATAGGGCATAATATCATCTTCCTCCTGTTCACTTCAACAGGGAACGCACGAATGCGTCCCCTGTACAACGGTTTTATTTTAGAATTTCTACCAAATCACCAGTCCTCAACCCAGAGGCGTTGGCTTCGTCGGTATCGATGTGAAACTCTAAGGCGTACGCCGGATTAACTCTGGCTAATACTTGATCAAAAATCAGGCTACGTGGGTTATCGGTAGTTTTGATGCGAATAATGTCTTTATCCTTGATTCCGTAAGGACCTGCTTCATTCGGATGAAAGTGAACATGCCTCATCGCCACAATCACACCTTCAGTCAATTCAACAGTTCCTTTGGGACCTTTCAAAGTGATTGGAGCAGATCCGGCCAAGTTCCCGCTGTCTCGAATCGGTGCTTGGATACCAAGCGTGACACAATCGGTCATCGACACTTCAATTTGAGTTTGTTTACGTTCGGGTCCTAAAACTCGAACGTTCTTGATCGTATTTTTGGGTCCAATTAAATCAACTCGTTGATCACAAGCAAACTGGCCCGGTTGGTTTAAATCTTTAATATTGGTAAGACATGCGTCTTCCCCAAATAAAAGAGTTAAATCCTGTTTTGAAAGATGAAGATGGCGAGCAGAGACACCGCATACAGCTTTTAAAGGTTCCATGTGCTACGCCTCCTTCTATTGCATTTCAATTAAGGCATCACCGGAATTAACGCTTTGACCTTTGGTAACAAAGATTGCCTTTACAGTCCCAGACTTGGAGGCCATAATCTCGTTTTCCATTTTCATGGCTTCTAGAATTAATAACAGATCTCCAGACTTGACAACGGTTCCCACTTGAACTTTGACATCCAAAATGGTACCGGGAATAGGAGCTTTGATGACCTCTCCATTACCGGAGGGAGCAGCTGCCGGTTTTGCAGCCGGAGCCGGAGTCGCTGCTTTGGGAGCAGCTTTGGCTTGAGGTGCTGGAACAGCTTGAACCGGAGCAGCTGTTGTTACTTGAGGAGTCGATGCACCGCCTACTTCTTCTACTTCTACTTCATAAGCAACGCCATTAACATGGATTAAATAGGTTTTCATTATTCTATCTCCTTTATCCGTCTCTTATTGATACAAACTTTGCCGCGCGGCAATGGTTTCTTGTCTTGCAGTAGAGGCCCATCCGCTCTCGAGGGAGGTCCTTCTACGTATGCTATTTACTTTGATACCGGTTGCCTGTGAACTTCCTAAGTAAGCAGCTAAAGCAGCCGTAATCACAGCAACCAATTGTAAATCATCTTCCGCTGTGTTGTCAAGGGTTTCTGTTTCAATGATTTGTGCGAGTTGTGGTGGAGCAACGACTTCCGGTTTTTTGTAAAACGCGGACTTTAACGCTGACACCACAATGATTAACACAATCAGAACAACGAAAACCGTTCCCATGCCTAACAGAGTTGTGATAATGCTTGTTTCGGTTTTTTCAATAACTGATAATGCTTGTTCCATTTTGCCTCCTTAAACAGGTAAGTTCCCGTGCTTTTTCGCCGGACGGGATTCCCGTTTGGTGATGCACATTTCGAGAGCATTGATTAATGAGGGACGGATTGTGGCGGGATCGATAACATCGTCAACAAAACCACGAGAAGCTGCTACATAGGGATTAGCAAATTTATTGCGATATTCATCGATCTTTTCTTGACGTTTGCTCATGGGGTCTGCTGCATCTTTGATTTCATCTTTGAAAATAATGTTTGCAGCTCCATCGGGTCCCATAACAGCAATTTCTGCGTTCGGTAAAGCAAAAACCATATCGGCTCCAAGATGACGGCTACACATTGCAATATAGGCTCCGCCATAAGCTTTTCGAGTGATCACTGTCAGTTTAGGCACATTCGCTTCAGAATAAGCATAAAGCAATTTTGCGCCGTGACGGATGACTCCGCCATGCTCTTGGCTCACTCCAGGAAGATATCCAGGAGTATCGGTAAATGTTACAAGAGGAATATTAAAAGCGTCACAGAAGCGGATAAATCTTGATGCTTTGTCTGAAGCATTGATATCTAAACATCCGGCCATAACCTTAGGTTGATTGCCGATAATTCCAACACTTCGACCGTTGAGACGGCCAAAGCCGGTGATCATATTTGCAGCATATGCCGCTTGAACTTCAAAGAAATTCTGGTCATCGACAACAATCTTCATAATATCGCGCATATCATAGGGACGATTTGGACTCTCTGGAACGATATCGCGTAATCCTTCATCCATTCTGGTAGCGGAATCTTCACTAGGGATTACAGGGGTTGTTTCCAAATTGTTAGAAGGAATAAACCCGATTAGCGTACGAACCATATCTAAGGTTTCTTCATCAGAATTGCCAACAAATTGAGCCACACCGCTGGTTGAAGCATGGATTGCTGAACCTCCTAAGGCATCAGCACTGACATCCTCACCAGTTACTGATTTCACGACTTGTGGACCGGTAATGAACATATTGGCGTAATTGGTCATGAAGATAAAGTCCGTTAAAGCCGGAGAATAGACAGCTCCACCTGCACAGGGGCCCATAATGACTGAAATCTGCGGAATGACACCGGAAGCAAGGGTATTACGGTAAAAAATATCGCCATATCCTTTTAAAGCATCGACTCCTTCTTGAATTCTGGCACCACCTGAATCATTGATAGATATGAAAGGAGCACCCATTTTCACGGCTAAGTCCATAACTTTACAAATTTTCGCGGCATGCATTTCACCTAAAGATCCACCAATCACGGTAAAATCTTGAGCTGCAAGATAAACGAGTCGGCCATCCACCGTTCCGTATCCGGTAACGACGCCTTCTCCGGGAGCTTCCGTTTTTTCCATACCGAAGGCTGTGCAACGATGTGTTACAAAGGTGTCCAATTCAACAAAACTATCTTGGTCTAAAACATAAAGGATTCGTTCTCTTGCTGTTTTTTTACCGGCAGCATGTTGTCTCTGCACTCTTTTTTCACCGCCACCTTGGGCAACGGTCGCTCTTTTTTGAGCTAGTTCTTGAATCTTGTCCATAAAAATCCCATTCCTCCTACTGCTTTAGTGTTTTTCACATAATTCCACCAAAACACCGAAGGTGGATTTTGGATGGACAAATGCAATTTTCACCCCACCGGCACCAATTCTGGGGGTTTCATCAATTAATCTTGCCCCACCCGCTTTTAATTGCGCGAGGGTTTCTTCAATATTATCTACTTGGAACGCTACGTGAGCGATACCTTCTCCCCTTTTTTCAATCGTCTTGGCAATCGGACTATCCTCACAAGTTGGTTCCAAAAGTTCGATTTTGCTCTCCCCGATTTTTAACATTGCTACAGTGACCATTTGCTCTTCTACAACTTCGGTCCCCTTTAATTCTAAACCCAAGACTTCCTGATAAAATTTCGTTGCCTGTGCAAGATCTTTGACAGCAATTCCAAGATGATCGATTTTTTGTAACATTGCATAAACTCCTTTTCTCATACCATGAACCGATGGAAGTTCCAATTCTTTTAGAATGGAGAGTGCTAATGAATACGCATTGGTCTTTCCTTCTGATAATTCATTCAACAGGGTCTCACGTTTACGATATAACGAACTGCTGATCAGAATTTGATTCCATTGTGCCTCAACATTACTTTCGAGTTCTTTCCACAAGCGCTCTTCTCTTTGTTTTTTCCACTTACCACTGGTTATGGATTGTTCTTTTACTCGATTCAAAGCATCTGCCAAGAGATCGATTCCGGTACCCTTAGTAGAAACGGTCTTGATGACAGGGGGTCGGAGTTGTCCTTTTGGTGCTAAATCAAGCATCATGTTTATTTCGGTAACGACTCGCTCAGCTCCTTCTTTGTCGGCTTTATTAACCACAAAGAGATCACCGATTTCCATGATCCCGGCTTTACTGATTTGAATATCATCACCCAATCCCGGAACGGAAACCACAACTGTCAGGTCTGCAGTCTGAACGATTTCAGTTTCAGCTTGACCTATACCAACCGTTTCAACCAAGATGATATCGAACCCATAGGCATCCATGAGTTTGATTGTATCTTGCGTAGCGGCAGACAGACCTCCCAAACGTCCTCTGGAGCCCATACTTCGAATGAAGACCCCGGAATCCGTAAAGCTTTCACTCATTCGAATTCGATCTCCTAATATCGCTCCTCCACTGAAAGGGCTAGTAGGATCGATTAAGATAACGCCAATTTCCTTTCCAAGTTTGCGAAAATGCTGAATCAACTTACCGGTTAAGGTGCTTTTTCCCGCCCCAGGTGGACCGGTAATTCCGATTACATCGCTTCTGCCTAAAGAAACGGCTTGATGTAAAGCTCCCATAAAAGGTCTTGATTCTAAAAAATTGTTTTCAACATATGTTATGGCTTTTGCTAATTGACGTTTATCATGCTGCTGTAACCCATGAAGCAATCCCTGCTCTTTATTTGATAACTTATTTCCGGACATGCTGACGGACAAAATTTACACAATCCACTGTTGATGTTCCCGGTGTAAAAATTTCAAGTACTCCTTGTTCTTTTAAGAAAGGAATATCCTCATCCGGAATCACGCCACCACCAATGACCTTGATGTCTGTTGCATTCTTTTCCTTCAACAATTCCATAATTTTGGGGAAAAGATGGTTATGAGCTCCCGATAAGATGGACACACCAATCATATCAACGTCTTCTTGAATGGCAGTTTCAACGATTTGTTCTGGGGTTTGACGTAACCCGGTATAGATCACTTCCATACCCGCATCCCTAAAGGCGCGAGCTATGACTTTGGCTCCACGGTCGTGTCCGTCTAGTCCTGGTTTTGCTACTAAAACTCGAATTGGATTTGACATTTTGTCTCCCCCTTTTATATTGATACCGATGCTTGGTATTCGCCAAACACGTCACGCAGTACATCACAGATTTCGCCCAATGTTGCATATGCTTTGACCGCTTCGAGGATTAAGGGCATTAAATTGGCATCGGTTTCTGCAGCCGATTTCAATTTCACAAGAACCTCTTCAACTGCATTTTGATCACGTTTGGCTTTGAGTTCCGTAATCTTTTGCATCTGCATCGCTCCAACTTTGGGATCCACTCGTAACAAACCCTTCGGAGAAGGTTCTTTCATCGTGAATTTATTGACACCAATCACAATGCGTTCGCCTTTCTCGATTTCCTGTTGCCAGGTATAAGCGCTATTTTGGATTTCTTGCTGTATATAACCCTGCTCAATCGCAACCACTGCTCCACCCAGATCATCGATCTTCTTCAAATACTCTTCTGCTGTTTTTTCGAGTGTATTGGTGATTGCTTCTACGTAATAGGAACCCGCCAACGGATCTATGGTATCGCCCGCACCACTCTCATAAGCAATAATTTGTTGAGTTCTTAGAGCAATACGTACTGCATCTTCCGTTGGTAAAGCAAGGGCTTCATCACGCGAATTCGTGTGTAGCGATTGGGTTCCACCTAAAACTGCTGCTAACGCCTGTAATGTAACGCGAATAATGTTATTATCCGGTTGCTGAGCCGTTAACATGGAACCTGCGGTTTGAGTGTGGAAACGTAACATCATTGATTTGGGGTTGGTTGCATGGAAACGATCTTTCATGACCTTAGCCCACAACCGACGAGCAGCTCTGAATTTCGCGATTTCTTCAAATAAATCATTATGCGCGTTAAAGAAAAAGGACAGTCTTGGTGCGAAATCATCGACGTTCAACCCTGCTTTAATTGCTGCTTCTACATAGGCAATGCCATCGGCAATCGTAAAAGCAATTTCCTGAGCTGCATTAGAGCCTGCTTCGCGGATGTGGTAACCGGATATACTAATCGTGTTCCATTCCGGCACTTCTTTGGCGCAGTATTCAAAAATATTGGTGATCAATCTCATAGAAGGTTTAGGTGGGAAAATATAGGTGCCTCGTGCAATATATTCTTTCAAAATATCATTTTGAATCGTTCCACTTAATTTTTCTATGGACACACCTTGTTTTTCAGCAACAGCAATATACATAGCCAAAAGGACTGCCGCAGGAGCATTGATGGTCATCGAAGTACTAACTTTATCCAATGGGATCCCGTCAAACAAAATCTCCATATCTGCTAACGAATCAATCGCCACACCGACCTTACCCACTTCACCTTGAGACAAGGGGTGGTCAGAATCATAACCAATTTGTGTGGGTAGGTCAAAAGCGACCGATAACCCTGTTTGCCCTTGTTGTAACAAATATTTGTAGCGCTCATTGGATTCTTCTGCAGAAGCAAAACCGGCATATTGTCGCATTGTCCAAAAACGTCCACGATACATTGTGGGTTGCACACCACGAGTATACGGATATTCTCCAGGCAAACTTAGGTCACTGTTATAATCCATTTCTTCAACATCGAGAGGACTATAAACTCTTTTTACTTCGTAGCCCGATGTACTCACGAAAGGGGTCTTTCTTTCCGGAAAGCGTGAAATCGTTTTGGCTACAATGCCTTTTTCCCATTTCTCAACTTTGTTTCGAATCTCTTCTCTGTCATTCATCTACAGGTCGCCTCCGATTCCTTTATTGTATTGTTTAACGTAAGCTACCCTCCCGGATAACCGAGAGGGCACTCATTATTGCAAGAAAATCCCAAGCTTTCTTCCTGCAATAACGATGGATAAATTAGAGGATAAACTTGGTTGCTGCTTCTGCACCTGCTGCTAAAGCTTTTTTGTTTAACGCTTCGGTGCCCTTAGGAACCCGATCCAAAACTGCCGCTTCGAGGGATTCATAAGTTACACATTGCGTCAGTTTTTGCAAAACACCTAAAGTAACAATATTCGCCACTACCGGTCGTAATTGGGTTCTCGCGATCTCTAATACTGGTATTTGATACACTGTGTATTCGGCATCTACATCTGCTTCGATTGATTCATCCAATACAACAATGGATTTAGCTGACACGCCAACTTTATATTTATCATAGGAATCTTGAGTTAATGAGACCAGAATATCGGGACTGGTAACCTTGGGATAATTGATCTCATATTCAGAAATGATTACTTCAGCTTTACTGGAACCCCCTCGTGCTTCCGGTCCATACGATTGACTTTGCAAGGCATTTAGCCCATCATACAAAGCGGCTTCCGCAAGTATAATTCCAGCAGTGATAATACCTTGGCCACCCGAACCGCTTAACCGAATTTCAGTTTGCTTTTTCATTATTTCTTACCCTCCGAACTCGCAATCACTTGTGCGTACGCTTCGCAATATTCCAAAGCAGGTTTGTTATAAATCTCACCGATTGTAAACTTACCGGCCATTTCCTCTTCTGATAATTTTTCAGCAGCTTTTAGTGTTACGGCATGATCTTTTTGCCAATTTAGCATTTCAACCGGTCCACCGATTTTGTTTTTGCGGCCAAAATAAGTTGGGCAATGCGTAACTGCTTCGATTAAAGAAAACCCTTTATTTTGAATTCCTTTTTTGATATAATCCCGTAACTGGTTGGTGTGATACGTCGTAGAACGCGCAACATAGGTAGCTCCTGCAGCTTGACCTAAAGCACATAAATCAAAGGAACGATCAATATTGCCGTAAGGTGCTGTAGTAGCTAAACTGCCAGTCGGTGTCAATGGAGAATACTGACCGCTTGTCATACCATAAATGGAGTTGTTGAAAACAATGGTGGTAATATCAATGTTTCTACGGCTAGCATGGATTAAATGGTTTCCACCAATGGCTGCACTATCTCCATCTCCGGTTAACACAATTACCGTGAGTTCGGGATTTGCATACTTAACACCGGTTGCAAATGCGAGAGCTCTTCCGTGGGTCGTATGCAGAGTAGAAAAATCGAGATACCCAGGAGCACGAGAGGAACAGCCGATTCCGGAAACGATCACAATCTTATCTTGGTCCAACCCTAACTCTTGAATGGCTCTAAGCACCTGAGAAGTAATGATACCGTTTCCGCATCCGGGACACCAAATATGAGGCATTTTATTGATGCGCAGTAATTCTCTTCCGTTACTCATAGCTATACCCCCTCAATTTGGTCAACAATTTCCTGCGGCGTTAACGGTTCTCCGTCCACACGATTGACCTTTTCAATGTCTTGTCTTAAAACCCTTTCAACCTCTAACGCGATTTGGCCGAGGTTCATTTCAGCAACAATTACACGTTTTCCGGCAGAAATCTTTTTCAAGGGTTCTTCAGGGAATGGCCATATTGTAATAGGTCTGAACAATCCCACTTTATACCCTTTTTCTCTTGCCATTTCCATAGCGGCTTTTGCAGAACGTGCAGTTCCACCATAGGCAACAATAATAATATCCGCATCATCGCAACCTAAAGTTTCCCATTGCAAAATATCATCCAGGTTCATTTCAATCTTTGTGACCAATCGGCGTAATTTATAATCGATTTCTTTCGGTTTGCTGGTAGCAAAACCGGTACGATCATGGGTCAATCCGGTAACATGGAAACGATAACCGGTACCAAAGGGCGCCAAAGGTGCCACTCCATCCATGGGAGCGTCATATGGTAAATACTCAGAGGGAGGTAATGTTGTCTTAGCACGATCAATGACTTCATAGCTACCAGCTTCCGGAATTTCGATTCGCTCTCGCATGTGACCAACAATCTCATCAAAGAGCAAAATAACCGGGGTACGATACTTTTCAGAAAGATTGAACGCTCTCACCGTTACATCGAAGGCCTCACGAACCGATGAAGGTGATAAAGCAATAATTGCATGATCCCCGTGCGTTCCCCAACGAGCTTGCATAACATCACCTTGAGAAGGAGCAGTTGGCACTCCGGTGCT
Organism: uncultured Eubacteriales bacterium; assembly: GCA_964425745.1. GTDB lineage: Bacteria > Bacillota > JAAYKD01 > JAAYKD01 > JAAYKD01 > CALCNS01. The sequence continues at coordinate 205,325 of CAYRNW010000001.1, forward strand.
TGGCCCACTTCTTTGTACGTTCACGACAACACAGGGTACTTCTGTCATAACTGCAAAACCCAAGTTCTCTTGCTTCAAAGAGAATCCTGGACCAGAGGTTGCGGTCATCGATTTTTTTCCAGTCAAACTGGCACCGATCGTAGCTCCCATACTGGATATTTCGTCTTCCATCTGGATGAAATATCCCCCTCTTTTTGGAAGAGCTTCCGCCAATAATTCTGCGATTTCAGTCGAGGGAGTAATCGGATATCCGGCATAGAAGCCGATTCCGGCAGCCAAAGCTCCGGCAACACAAGCTTCGTTTCCTTGCATTAATTTTGGTTTATTCATTTGGTTTCTCCCTCCTGTACCAGATAGATTGCAAAGTCTGGGCAGCGTAATTCACACAAACCGCAGCGAATGCAGAGTTCATTGTTCCAGACCGGTTTGCCGTTAGTCTGAGGCGTCAGCGCTTTTTTGGGGCAAAAAGCGATACAAATGCCACACCCCTTACAAAACTTCTCGTTGATTACGACAACTCGGTTTTTTGGATTATTATCCATGACAATTCCTCCTTTAGTCTTCTTTATCCCTTAAACGCAATACCGCATTTTTCAATAGGTTAATCGAGCCCATATCGGGTCGATAAATAAATTCAATAATCTCAATGGGTCTGCTACCTGTCAGTTTTTCAACTTCTTCTTTTCTTCCCGGCGATACAACGACTACTTCGACGGTATCGATAAGCTGTTTTAGTACCTCGGGGTTTCTGGAAGTGGAACGAGCAAATTTGAGTCCGGGAATTCCAGAATTCTGGATCGATCGAATAACATCGGTTGCAAAAATATCACTGGAAGAGATCAATCCGATTTTTTCGCTTTTAGAAAGTCGTGCGATTTTTACAATGGTATCGACTTGTGGATCTTGAGCAATGCCCAAGATATCTTGCCTTTCCGGTAAAAATGCAACGACCTCATCTAAGTGGTAGAATGAAGTTACAACCAAGTCAGCTTTTAGCAAGTTTTCTCGTTTCGAATGCATTTCATCTAAAAGCATCGGTTCTACAGTCACACCGGAACCTAATTCGATTTCCTTCGAAAAATAATCTGCTTGTTCATGATTACATTCGACGAAGACCAGATGAACTTTTTTAAAATGCCCTTGACATTCGCGTATGCATCCAGAAAAGAGACTGGTAAATTCCTCTAGGGTATATCCGTTGTCTGCTGCTTCCTTGATGACGTGATCGATTGCCTTCATTAAAGCTTGTCTTCGATCGATTTGCTGTAATCTTCTTTCTAAGTCGGCAACATAAGTTCCACTACCCTGTCTCGAAATAACAAGTCCTTCACTTTCTAATTCATAATACGCTAAGCTGATGGTGTTACGACTGACCTGCAGTTTATCCGACATGGTTCTTTCCGTAGCAAGACGTTCTCCGGTTGCTAAAACACCGCTTAATATCATGCTCTTCAATTGTTCGGAAAGCTGAAGGTAAAGTGGCACACCGTTTTTTTTGTCGAGATAGATATTCGATAAGTCCACATTTTCCTCCTTAAGCCAATTTTTGATTGAAAGATGCGATTGTTACAAGTTACAATTCAATATTTCTCTGTTTTTTACAGAAATCCCTTTAATAACGCGTTCTATCATTATGTCTCTTTTTGCTAACAAGTAAAAATGGCTGTTTGCAATAGTCCACTTTGGCCTGCTTGATTGATTTTGGATCAGTAGACGAGAATGGCTTATTGACAAAAGTTCATTCGCGCCATTGAACTCTTTCAATACTAATTGTTTTTCCACTTTGTTCCTCTATATCCAATACAACTGCATCGAGTTGGCCTGGCCCATCGGCAGGATTGAATCTTGTTGGTAAATGAGTCAAGAACCGATTCAGTACGGCTTCGGTTTCAACACCTAATATGGAATGGAAGGCACCGGTCATGCCTACATCGGAGATATATCCAGTCCCTCCCAACAAAATTTGCTCATCCGCTGTTTGAACGTGGGTGTGGGTCCCTAGAACCGCGGACACCCTTCCCTTTGCGTAATGTGCAATTGCCATTTTTTCTGATGTTGCTTCAGCATGGAAGTCCACAATACGAATGACAACTTCTTTGGGAATTTCATCTAGAATCTGGTCCAATGTTCTGAACGGACAATCCAATTCAGAAATAAAAGCCCTACCTAAGAGATTGATGACAGCATAACATATTCCAGAACTCCCTGCCCATGTTGTAGTCCATCCCCTACCAGGAGTAGCTTTGGGGTAATTCGCCGGTCGAATCAGGCGATCTTCGGTCTCAATAAAATCAAAAATTTCTCGCTGATCCCAGATATGATTACCGGAAGTGAGAATATGGATTCCCCCTGAATAGAGATCATCTGCTGTTTGCCGATTCAGTCCTTTTCCCCGCCAGGCATTCTCAGCATTTGCAATAACTTGATCAATTTGATAGTACTTTTTTACTCTGGGAAGAAATGTTTCAATAACTCTACAGCCGGTTGATCCTACAATATCTCCTATCATCAGTACTCTCATTTATTTAATCACCACTTATTCCTTGATTCATCTGATGAATGTAAATGGTTCCAAAATCACGGAATGCACGCAAGGATTGGTACTCCCCTTGAATCACATATTGATAAAGCGTTTCATAGAGCTGACTATGATGATGCCATTGTTCAACACTTAATTCAGGGATCTCGTCCCATTCATCTTCGTCGGAGCAATAACGCTCGAAAAGATCGACCACACAATTGATTTCTGTTGGCACTAGAGTTTTCATATCACGCCGTATTAAAAGCTTGTCTTGATAAGAATCTCCTTTATTGGTGATTTCGTACACAAAGGGTTTGATTCGCTCAATCTGATGATAAAAGCGAATCCCTTTTTTGATTTTCTCAAAGCCTTCAGTCTGGTCAAATTCCTTTTCCTTTGGTTGTGATACAAACTCAAATGTAATGGTTTTATGAACTGTATCAAGGGAAATTGCTGAAATTGATGGGTAAATCATCATTGCAGAAATTAGAAACGCTGCTCCCAGAGGCGCCTGTTCCGTTTGTTTGTACATTTCTTATCACCTCTCCCTTTTAAGTTCACGATACGCCGTCCGGAACCCTTTTTTTGATAGAAAAAGCAGCGTGTTCTCCCAAGGAGAAAACGCTGCTTTTCGGATTTTTACTTGGCGTAATCTACTGCACGCGTTTCACGAATGACAGTAATCTTGATCTGTCCCGGATAATCCAAATTTTCCTCGATCTTTTTGACAATGTCTCTGGCTAACTTGTAAGACATAACATCATCAACTCGATCTGGCTTAACCATAATGCGAACTTCTCTTCCGGCTTGAATGGCAAAAGCTTGTTCCACCCCTTCAAAATCATTCGCGATCTCTTCGAGTTTATGTAAACGTTTTATATAGGTTTCTAATGTTTCACGACGCGCTCCCGGTCTGGCAGCAGAAATTGCATCAGCTGCTTGCACTAACGAAGCGATGACAGTTTTAGTTTCTACATCCCCATGATGAGCTTCAATTGCATGGAGGACATCAGGACTCTCACCGAATTTTCGTGCGATTTCAACACCAATTGCGACGTGAGAACCTTCGATTTCATGATCGACTGCCTTACCTAGGTCATGGAGCAGACCGGCTCGTTTGGCCAATGTCACATCAGCGCCTAGTTCTGCTGCCATCATTGAGGCCAAATAGGCAACTTCCATGGAGTGCTTCAATACATTCTGTCCATAACTTGTTCTAAAATGTAACCTTCCCAGAAGTCTGATGATTTCAGGATGTAGCCCGTTCACTCCTACATCATAGGTAGCAGTTTCACCGGCTTCCTCAATTCGTTGGTCAACTTCACGGATTGATTTTTCAACAACTTCTTCAATTCTTGCAGGATGGATTCTTCCGTCTTGAACTAGTTTTGTCAAAGCAACTCGACCGATTTCTCTACGGACAGGGTCAAACCCAGATAGAATCACGGCCTCGGGGGTATCGTCAATGATCAAATCTAATCCGGTCAAGGTTTCTAAAGTACGAATATTTCGCCCTTCGCGTCCAATAATTCGCCCTTTCATCTCATCATTAGGAAGTTCGACCACAGAAACCGTGGTTTCTGCAACATGGTCCGCAGCACAGCGTTGTATGGCTAAACTGATAATCTCACGCGCTTTTCGATCTGCTTTTTCTTTCGCTTGAGCTTCCAAATTACGGATTAATATGGACATGTCTTGTTGAACTGCTTCTTCTGTGATACTTAAGAGGTAGGTTTTCGCTTCCTCTTGACTCATCGCTGAAACTCGTTCCAATTCGGAGAATTGTTGCTGGTATAATTCATCAGCTTGCTTACGAACAAGCTGAATTTCTTGATCTTTTTTCTGAAGGGCTTCTTCTTGTTTCTCAATACCTTCGATTTTTTTATCGAGGGCCTCTTCCTTCTGAATCGTTCTTCTTTCTAATCGCTGAAGTTCAACACGTCTTTCTTTGATCTCTTTTTCAAGATCTGACCGTAATCGATGAACTTCCTCTTTCGCTTCCAAAAGAGCTTCTTTTTTCTGAATTTCTGCGTCTCTAATCGCCTTTTCTAAAATGGTTTTTGCCTGTTCTTTGGCAGAACCCAATTGAGCTTCGTCCGTTTTTATTTTATAAGTCTTACCGATCAACCAACCGATAATCCCTCCGGCTACCAAAGCGATTACTCCAATTAAAACTTTTGTAAGAATAAGTAACACCTCCGATTATTCAATTATCAATGAACAGTGACATTTTCTTCTATTCAAAATATCAGTGTTGTTCAGATGTACAGAAGACTTTGTTCCTGTCTATCTATTTTAACCTGTTTCGGGGGTTACGTCAAGATAAGGAATCTGTATTTTCGTAGAAATCAGACTCAATCTCACGAATATCGAAAGTTTTCAGAGCTAATCGAACGGTCTGAACCGAAAATCCTTTTCGAACTAATTTCTCAATCGCTTTTTCTGTACCGTTTGCTTTTTCTGAATTTGTAACTCCAGATTTTTTTAACAGTTGCACTGCAATTTCGACCTCTCTTTCGTCACTGACGTTATTGAGTTCTTCTGAAATAAGCTCTTTTTCAAAACCTCGTTTCAGCAGTGCAAAAAAAATCTCCTTTTTACTTTTCTTGCTGTTTAGATAATGATTCAGCCAAATTAAACATTCTTCTTTTTCTCTCAAAAAGCCCAACGCTTCTAGTTGGGTCATGGTGCTATCAACAATAGTACTATCATAAGCGGCGCTAAGCTTTTCTCTTAGTCGCCGCTTTGAATGAGAGGTTCTTGACAACAAACGCATCGCCTTTTCTAGACATTGGTTTTCAGGCGTTTTCATTCGTCATCTTCAACCTCCTCCGAATCATCCGCTGAAGAAATTTTGGTGTGATTTACTTTGTACGCTTCGCGAATCTTATTTTCTAATTCCTTCACTAGATCTGGATGGTCCTTTAACATGGTTTTCACATTTTCACGACCTTGTCCCAACCGCTCTCCATTGTAAGAGAACCAAGCACCGCTCTTATTGACAATATCTAATTCAATCGCCATATCAAGTGCAGAACCCTCTCGGGAAATGCCAACGCCATACATAATATCGAACTCTGCTTGTTTGAAAGGAGGAGCTACTTTGTTCTTAACCACTTTAACCCGAGTCCGATTTCCAACAACTTCTGTACCTTGCTTTAAGCTTTCGATTCTGCGAATATCCATTCGGACACTGGAATAGAATTTCAATGCACGCCCCCCCGTCGTCGTTTCGGGGTTGCCAAACATAACTCCAATCTTTTCACGAATTTGATTGATAAAGATTACGACCGTATGGGATTTTGAAATAGCACCAGCTAATTTTCGCAAAGCTTGTGACATTAATCGAGCCTGAAGGCCCATAAAGGAATCTCCCATTTCACCGTCGATTTCCGCACGCGGAACCAGTGCAGCGACTGAGTCGACAACAACGACATCAAGAGCTCCGCTACGCACCAATGCTTCAGTAATCTCTAAGGCTTGTTCACCGGTATCGGGTTGAGAGATAATTAGGTTATCAATCACTACACCTAAATTTTCAGCATATACCGGATCTAGAGCATGCTCTGCATCGATAAAAGCAGCTGTACCCCCAAGCTTTTGCGCTTCTGCAATGATATGTAAGGCTAACGTGGTCTTTCCTGAAGACTCAGGCCCATAAATTTCGATTACGCGCCCGCGAGGGACACCGCCAACGCCTAAAGCAATATCGAGTGCTAACGAACCTGTAGGAATAACATCGATGTTCAGTTTTATTTGGGCTTCCCCCATTCTCATAACCGAACCTTTTCCAAATTGTTTCTCGATACCCGCCAAAGCTGCATCGAGCGCCTTTTGTTTGTCGTTTGTACCTGCCATTTATATCTTTCCTTTCCAATTTTATTGATTTGTATTCCTTAGAACCAATAGTAAACTATGATACATAAATTGTTTTCCTCCATTTGGCATAATCTCTTCATGCCGAAGTGCCAAATGACGTTTGTACAATTCGCTCAAACGATTACTGGCGGTATTGATTGCTAACTGAAAATAATCTGCAATGTCTCGTGCGGTAACTTTCTCTTTCTGATTTAGTAAAGTCAAAGTACTAAACAAGGGTTCTTTCAATTCACCTAGAATCACCCAATTTGATTCGATTTGGCGCAAGAGAGTTAAGTTCCTTTGCAGTAGAGCTGCAGATATGTTTTCCGCTTGGTCATCGGTACAATTTGTAATTAAGATTCCTTTGGGACCATAGAGTTCTGCATTCACTTCCGCAGTTAATTTTGCGATACACTCATCTGCCCAAGAATAATCTAAAACCTGAACATCTGAGAAATCTAAAAGAAGAATACTCCAATCATCCTCTGCCTGAAGCCTAATATTGATCATTTCTTTGACTTGCTTGCCACGGTTTCGAGTCACCAACAAAGGATGAAAGGAGTTCATAGGTATCTTTAGAGTTTTCATTGTATCACCTCGTTTCGTGTTCATTGTATTCATTGAACACGATTATCATACTACTTCTTAATCTTAAAAGCAAGAGCATGAAGTGATTATACCAAATAATATATATTTCTTTAATATAATACAGCGGTAGAGGGAGACTCCTCTATCGCTGTATTATATTAAAAATTTTTAGGGTCTGTCGATCCAAATCCACCAATTCTCATTTCAGAGGTGTTTTCTTCACAAGTAAGTAGATAATGGGTAAATACCCCTTGAGCCACTTCTTCACCAACTTCGATGATAGCATCCTTGGTTCCTATATTCGTAACTGCGAGCATAATATGCCCCTCATTTGAAGGATTATTAAAATAATCCGCATCAATTACACCAACTCCATTGGTCAGAATGAGGTTCTTCTTGATCGCTTTACTACTACGGATGAAAAGCAATAGAACCTCGTCGGGTTCCATGTAAGCCTTCAAACCCGTAGCTAATAACGTTGTTTCACCCGCAGCGATAATTTTATGCTCAACTGAAGCAATATCATAACCGGCACTACTCCATGTCTTTCTTTTGGGTAGCTCTGATGACCTATTCTCATATTCTCTAATCCAAGCAAATCCTCGTGGCATATCTTCACCTCCCTGACCTTTTTTTATAAAAAGGGACTGTCAATTTGACAGTCCCCGAAAGATTATTTGGCAAGATCGTCTTTTATGACTTCTTTACGCGACAGATTGATTCTTCCCTGTTTATCAATTTCAGTGACTTTGACTAGAATTTCGTCTCCTACTGAAACCACATCTTCCGGTAGATTCACTCTTTCCATCGCTAACTGAGACACATGGACTAAGCCTTCTTTACCCGGTAAAACCTCAACGAAAGCGCCATATTTCTCAACTCTGGTTACTTTTCCAAGATAAACCGTACCAACTTCAACTTCTTTGGTGATTCCTTCGATAATGTGAAGAGCTTTTAAGCCCATTTCGTATTGTAATCCCGGAACTGATATGAAAATTCTGCCATCTTGTTCCACATCGATTTTGACACCGGTCTCTGCAATGATTTTTTGGATGACCTTACCTCCAGGTCCAATGACATCACGAATCTTGTCGACATCGATTTTGGTAGAGATGATACGCGGTGCATAAGGAGACATTTCTTTTCGAGCTTCCGGCAAAACTTCTGTCATTTTATTGAGAATGAACAAACGGCCTTCTTTCGCTTGAGCCAAAGCTCGTTTCATGATGTCCATGTCCAAGCCAGAAATTTTAATATCCATTTGTAGTGCATTGATACCATTTGCAGTACCGGCTACTTTAAAGTCCATATCTCCTAAGTGATCTTCCATGCCCTGAATATCGGTCAAAATGGCGATACGGTCGCCTTCTTTAATCAGTCCCATTGCAATCCCTGCTACAGGGGCTTTAATCGGGACACCGGCATCCATAAGAGCTAAGGTTGACCCGCATACGCTAGCCATTGAACTTGACCCATTGGATTCTAAGACTTCTGAAACCAAGCGCAAGGTGTAAGGGAATGTTTCTTCATCGGGTAACATCGGTTCCAAAGCTCGTTCCGCCAGGGCGCCATGACCAATATCTCGACGACTCGGACCACGCATCGGACGAGTTTCACCCACACTGTAAGGTGGGAAGTTATAATGATGCATGTAGCGTTTGGTATCTTCCTCGGTCAACCCATCTAAGGTTTGCACATCGCCTAAAGCGCCTAATGTTGCAATCGTAAGAACTTGAGTTTGACCGCGAGTGAATAAACCGCTTCCGTGAGTCCGCGTCAAAACACCCGCTTCAACAGAAATTGGGCGAATCTCGGTAGCCGATCGACCATCGGGACGAATCCCGGATAAAATCATTTCTCTAACAACGACTTTTAGCACTTCGTGGAGTGCTTCGTCGATTTCTTTTTCATTTTCAGGATAATTGACCAATAACTTTGCTTTAACTTCTGCGTTAACAGCCGAAATCGCTTCTTCTCTGGCCAACTTTTCTTCAGAGGAAGCCGCCTTCAACATAGGCTCCAAAGCGAGCGCTTTTGCTTCGTTCGCAATTTGCTCAGGAACCCGGAATAAGGCAGCTTGCATTGGTTCTTTTTTTGCTAGAGCAATCAATTCTTCTTCCATTGCAATAATTTCACGTATTGCTTCGTGTCCGAGAGCTAATGCATCAAGCATCACTTCTTCGGAAACTTCTTTGGCTCCTGCTTCTACCATGTTAATAGCTTCTTTAGTAGCAGCTACCTGTAGATGTAAAATGCTGTCTTTTGCTTGATCTCTAGTGGGGTTGAGAAGCAATTCTTGACCATTGTAGCCAACTAGGACACTGGCGATTGGTCCCATAAATGGAATTCCGGAAATACAAAGCGCAGTGGAAGCGCCAATGATAGCGGCCACTTCAGGCGGATTGTCTTGCTCAACGCTCAAAACCGTAACAACAATTTGAACATCATTGCGAAATCCATCGGGAAATAATGGTCTAAGGGCTCGGTCGGTAACACGAGCAGACAGAGTCGCTTTCTCAGAAGCTCTGCCTTCTCTTCTTGCCCAAGATCCCGGTATTCTACCAACGGCATATAGACGCTCTTCGTAGTCTACAGTTAAGGGGAAAAAATCAATTCCCGCTCTCGGTGCTTTAGAAGCACAGGCAGTTACTAAAACTACGGTATCTCCATAGGATACCAAAACGGCACCATTTGCTTGCTTGGCGAGTCTGCCAGTTTCGATTTTTAGGGTTCTGCCAGCGATTTCTCGCTTTACTTGATGAATCATACATACCTCCTGATGATTGTCTTTTTATTATTTTTTTCAACTATACTAAGTTCTATTTTCAAGTTTGTAATTCCTTCTCGGCTTGAAAAGGAGATGAAAGCTAAAAAAGATTGCGCCATGAATATGACGCAATCTTCAACATTAACGGCGAATATTCAATTGAGCAATGACGGTGCGGTATCGTTCGATATCGATCTTTTTCAGATAGTCTAAAAGTCCACGGCGTTGACCAATCATAAGGAACAGTCCACGGCGAGAATGATGATCTTTCTTGTGAATCTTCAAATGCTCGGTTAGTTGACTGATTCTTTCGGTCAAAATCGCAATTTGTACTTCTGGAGATCCTGTATCTCCTTCGTGCATTTGGTACTTCTGGATAAGTTCGGTCTTCAATTCTTTTGTAATCATAATATCCTCCTTATTTCAATCACCCTAGAGCCAAGTAACCGGCTGGAGGAGCCTCGGAACCTAGCCATAGGGAATACTGTAATGTTTATTTTAACAGAAAAGGCTTGCGAAATCAAGCTTTTTGCAAAGTAGTATTCGAGAGGAATCGTAAAGTAAGCCAACGATCTTGAGGAACTCGTTGTTCACAAAGCAATCGAAATACACCGGGATCGATTGAAATAAGCTCTCCTTTGTGAAATCCCCATTTTTCAGAACCCCATTCAACGCGAAACCTTCCGGTTTTAGGAATCATTAAATTGGGCCACACTTCAACCCGATAACTTCCACAGGGCTGTAAAAAGAAGCGAGCGGATACTTGGTGCTCTCTTCCCAATAGTTCATTTACCAAAGCTATGTCACCAACATTAATCGCCTGCCTGATACGTGTGCTTGAGACGGGCATACCTAAATATTCTACCACGGGCTGGACGCTTAAAAGAAGGTTTTTTTGTTGGAGAAATTCTTGCAATAACGAAACTGTACCCTGTCCTTGAAAGCCAAAACTATAATCATAGCCTACCGACAATCCTATTGCACCACAGGCGTTGATAAGAATCTCTTGCACGAAAGTTAGCGGTTCCATATGCATCATCTCATCTGTGAAATCCACCAAAATCAAACTATCGATACCCAAGTCCTTTAAAATTGCTCCTCTTTGCAAAGGAGTGGTCAAGAGATGGTATTGTCGTTGGGGAAAGATGCGTTCCATAGGATGGGGGTCGAATAAAAACACCGCCGCTTCAGCTTCGAGCTCCCTTGCCTTTTTTACAGCGTGTTCAATAATCGGCTGATGTCCGCGATGAACTCCGTCGAAATTACCCAGCGCTATTATTCTTTTTTCTGCCGGTAATCTCGTTAGATCATGGTATGTTTTCATTGTATCACCCATTCTAGGAATTTTATTCAACTTCTAATTGCAAAGGGTTTGCTAACATTTTCTTTGGCTTAATCAAGCTTCCCAGCTCAAAAAGCTCTGCGTTTCCGATTCCTAGCAACCGAGAGCCGTGAAACAATACTACTTCAGAACCTAATTTTGTATTAGGAAGGAAAATAATTCTTCCATGATTTAATTCTTGATACTGTTGTTCATCGATATCGATTGCAGGCAATTCTAAATGATCAGGCTTAAGAGAAAATAGAATCTTGTCCTCTGTGTTCTTATGCATAGACTGTTCTATCTCTTCAAGTGTTACACTATTTTCCTTTTTGAAGAATCCATTACTGGTACGCTCGAGTTCCATTAAAACCGCACCGCAACCGACTCTGTTTCCCAAGTCATGACAAAAGGACCGAATATAGGTGCCTTTACTACATTGAACTCTCAACTCCAAAAGCGTCTCTGTTTGAATGACTTCTGGGAGATCATTCAAAATCTCGATTTCAAAGATTTGAATTTTCCGAGGGTTTCGCTCAACTTCTATCCCTTTTCTTGCTAGTTCATAAAGGCGAGTGCCATTTATCGAGATGGCTGAATGCATAGGAGGTATTTGCTCGGATTCGCCCTCCATAGACTGTAACATTATTTTAAAAGAATATTTGTCAATGCTGGCTTTTGGCCCAGGTTGTAGGATTCCGGTCCGATCGTACGTATCAGACTCATACCCAAATTTTAGCGTAAGCCTATACTCTTTGATTTGGTTTGTAAAATACTCAGCTAATCTTGTGGCATCGCCAAAGCACAACGGTAAAATTCCACTCGCCATGGGGTCGAGAGTTCCGGTGTGCCCAATTCGTTTCTGACCTACAATTTTTCGAAGTTTTGCAACCATATCATGAGAAGTCGGTCCTTCGGGCTTCCATAAGTTTATGATACCATGAATCATGCGTCATAAGCTCCCTTCCATGCGGAAAAAACTGTTTTTTTCACGTGTTCCCATGACCCACGAATTGCAAAAGCGGCAGCATCCCTGTGCCCACCGCCGGCAAATTTCTCGGCAAAATGTGACAAATCTACTTTTAGGCCCTTTTGTCGTAGAGAAACTCGCCAGCGCTCATCCGCGACCTCTTTAAATAGTAGAATGAGATGTTCTCCATGAATTTTCTGTAAATGCTCCAGAATTTCCGATGATTTCTCGTTCACTTGCAAGGCGTGAAATTCCTCTGCGGTTATCCAGGTATATAAAATATTTTTTTCTAATGAGGTGCGCTGCAAAACCGTTCCTAATAAGATCGTATCGACCAAAGTAGCATTTTGGAAATAGGATTGATCAATTTCTGAAGGATCTTGATCAAGATCGGCTGCGGTGTGCAATGTTTTCCTGGTTGTATTTGAATATCGAAAGAAATTTGTATCGGAAGCAATCGCCATAAAGCAAAAACGGGAACTCGCGTCATTTTTCCATTCCGGAATTTCATGAAATAGTTCCGCTAACATCTCTCCTGTTGCCGCTGCATTAGTCTGTATCCAGGCTGAAAAAACTGTCTTCTCGGCACTTCGATGATGATCGATTACCAACACTTCACGCGTAGCGAAAAATTTGTCCGGTTCCTGAATTGTGGTTCTTTTCCCTTCTGCACAATCCAATAACACTAACAAACTTTTATTTGATGCCTTATCACTGGTAACGATGGGAAGTCCGATGAACTCCTTTTGATACGCTTTGGGTATCAATCCTTGGTCATCGATGATTTCTACTTGCTTACCACCTTTTTTTAACCAATAATACAGAGCTAAGCAACTTCCTAAGCAATCTCCATCGGGGTTTTGATGATAGATCAACGAAAACAAAGGCGACCGGGAAAAAATCCCTGCCGCCTCTTTTGCACTTAATCGGTTGTTCATAGGAACCACCTCACAAAATGTACTGGTCTCATTTAAGACTGTTTTTCCTTGGTATTGACCTTGGACATTAGGTCGATGAGTTCAGAACCTCGTGCAATCGACTCGTCTGCAATCAGAACAACATCGGGCGTATATCGAAGACTGATTGCTTTGCCAATACTTGATCGGATTAACCCTTTTGCACTCTCTAATCCTGCTAAGGAGGCCTTTTTTTCTGCCTCACTACCCATTGCGCTGATAAAGATTTTTACAGTCCTTAAATCACCGCTGACCTCAACATCAGATATACTAACGAACCCAATGCGAGGATCTCTCAACTCAGTCAGTAACAATTCGCCTACTACTTCTTTGATCATCTGAGCGATTCGTAAAGCTCTCTGTTTCATAGATTTCCTCCTCGGCCTCTCAATAAGACCTATAATTCGGTTCTCTTCACTTCTTCTTTTACATAGATTTCGAAACGATCACCAATTTTGATATCATTGAAGCGCTGTAACATAATTCCGCATTCATAACCCGTTGCGACTTCACGCACATCATCTTTGATTCTGCGTAAAGATTCGATGGGTCCTTCGTGAACAACAGTTCCATCTCGAATGACACGAACTATAGAGTTTCGAGTCACTTTACCATCGGTAACGTAACAACCTGCAATACTTCCTACACGTGAGATTTTAAACACTTCGCGAATCTCAACATGTCCGATGACAGATTCTTTCATAACCGGTGTTAATAGACCCTTCATCGCCGCTTCCACATCGTCCACAATTTCATAAATAATTCGGTATGTGCGGATATCTACATTCTGCAATTCTGCTTCTTTGGCAGCATTTTGATCGGGTCGAATGTTAAAGCCAATGATAATTGCGTTTGAAGCACTGGCCAACATGACATCGGTTTCTGAAATCGCGCCAACACCGGTATGGATGATGTTAACTCTGATTTCAGCTGTCGTCAATCTCTCTAATGAAGATTTGATGGCTTCTACCGAACCATGGACATCTGCTTTTAAAATCAAATTCAAATCTTTCACTTCGCCGGTAGTCATTTGACTGAATAAATCCTCCAAAGTGATACGGCTTGATTTTTGCTGTTCTTCGAGTTTTTGATTAGAAGCTCTGGTTTCTGCTAATTGTCGAGCTTGTCTTTCATCATCAACAACAAAGAATGTATCGCTGGAATCTGGAACGTCGTTGAGTCCAACGACCTCAACCGGAGTACTAGGACCGGCTTTTTTGAGTCTGCGTCCCTTGTCATCGATCATGGCTCGTACTTTACCAAAAGTACGACCAACGATCATGATATCACCAATATTCAAAGTTCCTTTGTGAACTAAAACACTGGCAACCGGACCGCGTCCCTTATCGAGTTTGGCTTCAATTACAGTCCCTACAGCTTTACGATTCGGATTCGCTTTCAGTTCCATAATTTCTGCCAAAACTATAATACTTTCCAACAATTGATCGATTCCTTCATGCTTGAGTGCAGAAACATTGACCATCATGGTGTCTCCGCCCCATTCCTCAGCTATGAGGGAATACTCAGTCAATTCTTGTTTGACGCGTTCAGGTTGAGCATTGGGACGATCGATTTTATTGATCGCTACGATAATAGGAACATTTGCATTTTTGGCATGATTGATTGCTTCAATGGTCTGTGGCATAACACCGTCATCCGCAGCAACCACTAAGACGGCAATATCGGTCACTTGAGCACCACGAGCTCTCATGGAAGTAAATGCTGCATGACCGGGGGTATCTAAGAATGTGATTTTTTTACCTTTAATCTCAGTAGTATGAGCACCGATATGTTGGGTAATCCCTCCTGCTTCTTTTGCCGCTACATTACTGGAGCGAATTGCATCGAGTAACGAAGTCTTACCATGGTCTACGTGTCCCATGACCGTGACCACAGGAGCACGGGGTACTAAATTTTCTTCCGAATCTTCAACATCTTCAATTATAGTTTCTGGGTTAAAGGCTTCTTTGGGAGCCACAACCGTACTACCAAATTCCTGGGCAATTAAAGTTGCGGTATCCAGATCTACTTCTTGATTCATTGCTGCCATGATACCGGCTTGCATCAATTTCTTGATGACAGAAGCAACATCGGTTTTCAACAAATCAGACAGCCCTTTGACCGTTACACTACCACCTAACTCAATGTGAGTAGGTGTCTGTGTGTTAATGATTTTCTCTTGTGGTTTGTTTTTATAATTCTTTCTGCCTTTGTTCGAGGGTCTGGGTCCGCGTCCCACGGTTTCACCTTCCGATGAAAACATACGATCCTGAGTGCGATAGCGTTCATCAGAATATTTACGGTCCTTCTTGACCATTTTATTGCCACTTGTTGCCGGTTGTACCACTGTAGGTGGTGGCGGAACAACTGCCGGACGATTCCCTACAGGTCTGGAAGTTCTACCATCGGCTCTGGGACCTGCAGGTGCTCCTGTTCGAGGACCGCTGGAACGATTTCCTTGCGGATAATTCCCTTGCGGACGAGGTTGAGAAGAATCTCCCGGTTGTCTCGGAGGATACGGTCTGCGATCTTGTTGAGGATACTGCGGTCTTGGTTGGTACGGTGGTCGTTGCCCCTGTTGACCGTTCGGGTTCTGTTGCCCGGTTGTCCCCTGTTGATTTGGTGTAGGAGCCCCCCCCTGACGAGGAGGATAGGGACGACGATCCTGATAGGTTGCCTGTGGACGAGCATTGTTATCACCCTGACGAGGAGGATAGGGTCTCCTGTCTTGATTTTGTCCACTGTAAGGGGGACGATTGCCGGTTTGAGGTCTTACGCCATCGGGGCGATTTCCACCGGTAGGCTGGTTCCGATATGTTGCCGTGGGGGTTGAAACCGGAGTAGAACCCTGGGTATTTGTGGGGGGAACGGCAGGTGTAACAGGACGTGGTGCCGTAGCAGTTGCTCCCATTTCTTCCCGCTTGGCTTTCGCTGCTGCTTTTTTGGCTTTTTCTCGAAGTACAACATCAGATACCGCCTTTACAACAGGTGCATCAACGACTGTGTCGTTGGTAACATCTGTGATGTCTAAAGCGGATAATAGGCTACTGATTAACTTGCTTGATACCTTTAGTTGTTTTGCCAGATCACTGACGGTAATTTTATCCATTGAGCCACCTCCAAATTTCGGTAAAAAACTGACCACTTTTGTTGTAGATTTGACCCCTCCTTACCGAAATATCGGTACTTTGCTGCAATGTTTTTCTTTTTCTATTAATGATTGGTTAACTCCTCCGTTATCTCTTTATCGGGTTTTATTTCATCGGCAAAAAGATTTAATTCTTCTGTAAGCCTAGAAAACACATGAGCCGGGATTTCGCACTTAAACGCTTTTTGGATTCTTTTTGCTTTGATTGCGGTGCTCAGGCATTCTGGTTTTCGACAGCAATAAACACCTCGTCCTGCTTTTTTCCCGGTCGGGTCAAAAAGAACTTCGCCCTCAGGCGTGCGAACTAAACGAATCAGATTTCGTTTTTCGAACATTTCCTGACAGCCTACACACATCCTCAAGGGGATTTTCCGTGCTTTCATATCATCACCTATTTCTCGATTTCCACTGCAGTCTCCATATTTGACTGACTCTCACTTCGAATGTCTATTTTAAAATTAGTCAATTTTGCTGCCAGACGAGCATTTTGACCTTCTTTTCCAATGGCTAATGAGAGCTGATAATCCGGTACTACGACTCTAGCAGATTTTCCATCGTCATTCATGGTGACTGAAATCGTTTTGGCAGGACTCAGTGCATTGGCAACATATTCTGCTGGCTCCGTCGAAAAATGAACAATGTCTATTTTCTCGCCTTTTAACTCATTGACAACTGCTTGGACACGTGCTCCTTTTGGGCCGACACATGCTCCTACCGGATCGACATTATGATCTTTGGAATACACCGCTACTTTTGATCTTTGGCCTGCTTCTCTTGCCACAGATTTCATTTCGATGGTACCATCATACAACTCAGGAACTTCTAATTCAAACAACCTCCGGAGTAAACCCGGATGGGAACGCGAAGCAATGATTTGTGGCCCTTTCGGAGAACGCTTGACTTCAACCACGAAAAAATTCATGCGCTGACCTAAAGCGTAATCCTCTCCCAAAACCTGCTCACTGGTAGGTAATAAGGCTTCAACTTGATTATCAAGCTCAACAATAATATTTTTGTGTTCAAAGCGTTGGATCATTCCACCAAGGATTTCCCCTTCTCTTTCAACATACTGGTCATAGACGAGTCCTCTTTCAGCCTCTCGAAGACGTTGAACTACGACTTGCTTGGCTGTCTGAGCAGCTATTCTGCCAAAATCTCTGGGCGTGATTTCTGTTTCAATCACATCACCAACTTGATAATTGGGATTCATGAGCTTTGCTGTTTCAAGAAGCTCTTCATTTTTATGATCTTTCATTTCAGAAACTATGGTTTTTCGTGCAAAAACACTGATTTCACCGGTTGTGTTATTGATACTGATTCTGACATTGGTAGCGTTATTAAAATTACGCTTGTAAGCGGATACCAAAGCCTGTTCTATTGTATGAAAAAGCATTTCTTCAGAGATATTTTTTTCTCTGGCTACTGCACTTAACGCTTCTATGAATTCCATATTCATATTAAAATACTCCTTTATCCCAGTGGGACTCCTCTTACAGGATATCTAAATGTATTTTCTTAATCAAAGAACGAGGGATTTTTTGTTCGTTGCTTTCCCAAGTCAATGTGATTTCATGTTCATTAAAGGTTGTAAGATATCCGCGATGGCTTTTCAGTTCATCAACAGCTTTGTTACAAAGTACTTTGACGAGAGATCCTTGGAAGCGTGAAAAATCCTGTTCAGACCTAAGTTCACGAAAAATACCCGGTGATGAAACTTCAAGATAATAACTATGGGGGATCGGGTCTTCTAAATCCAAGATCGGATCTATTGCCCGGCTGAATTTTTCACAGTCATCATGTTGGATTCCATTTGGATGATCGATCGTAATGCGTAAAATACTGTTGCCGTTTTCCCTGACCAATTCCACTTGATATAACTCATATCCAAGTTGTTCGGTTAATCGAGCGGCAATTTTCTTTGCTTTATCTAGACCAGGCTTCATACAGATCCCCTTTCGACAAATAAGAGAGAGTGGGCAGACCCACTCTCGACTATCAACAAATATTTTACCATAACAAATGAAAAAAAGCAAGTAGTTTCAAGATTTTAATCGGGAAAGGCACCCTATTACAAAGAATGCTTGGTTTTCTCTTGTTGAATTCGTTCAATTTGCTCAAATAATGCATCTATATACTGCTCCGGTGAAATCTTTGCAATAATTTCGCCATTGACAAACAACAACGCCTGATTCACCCCAAATGCTAACCCTACGTCGGCATGTTTTGCCTCAGAGGGACCATTGACCTCGCAGCCCATGACCGCAACTGTTATTGGGGGTCCCTGATAATCTCTTAACCTCTTCTCAACTTCGGCAGAAATTTTATATACATCACCTTTTCTGCGACCGCAGGTCGGGCATGAAATGAGGTTAACGCCTTGATTCCTCAAGTCTAAGCTTTTCAGTATTTGCCATGCCACATGAACTTCCTCAAGCGGATCTCCACTCAAAGAGACTCGTAGGGTATCCCCAATCCCTTCTGCTAAAAGAACACCCATTCCCACCGCTGATCGTACGATCCCCGTCCCAGGAGGTCCTGCCTCCGTGATTCCGAGATGAAGTGGGTATTGAATTTGCTTTGATAAAAGACGATATGCAGCAATGGTTTCTACAACATTGCTTGCTTTTACTGAAACCAAGATAGATTCAAACTGCAATCTTTCTAGGATTTTCACATGATCAATCGCACTCTCCACCATCGCTTCTGCACAAGGTCTTCCATATTTCGATAATATCCTTTTTTCTAAAGAACCTCCATTGACACCGATTCGAATCGGTACCCCTCGGCTTTTTGCCTCGTCTACTACCAGTTTTATACGTTCTTCAGAACCAATGTTTCCGGGATTGATTCTCAATTTATCGATACCATTCTTCAAAGCTGTCAGGGCCAAACGATAATCAAAATGAATATCGGCTACTAAGGGTATGTGAATCTGCTTTTTGATTTTTCCTAATGCATCTGCCGCTTCTTGGTCTGGTACTGCAACGCGTATCAGTTCACAACCGGCGTGTTCTAGGCGCAAAATTTGCGCTACGGTCGTATCGACATCTCGTGTATCGGTATCACACATGGACTGAACAACAACCGGGGCTCCTCCACCGATATTTAGCTCACCCACTCGAATCTTATGTGTCTTACCACTCATGTAGAACGCTCCCCTCTAGTTCAACGCAATTGAAAAATATCCCTCATAGAAACCAGTAATATGAGGCCAAAAATAAGTGCAAATCCGATACTACTAATCGTCGATTCTAGTTTTTCATTCATCTTTTTACCTCGAATCATTTCAAGTAGTAGAAAAACCACCCTACCGCCATCGAGCGCTGGTATCGGTAAAAGATTAACAACTCCTAAGTTGATACTTAAATATGCTAAAAACCAGACAAAGTTTGCAAACCCAGTCTGCGCAACTTGACCGGTAACAGAAACAATACCGATTGGACCAATAAAGCTGTCAAGAGCATCTTTTTGAAATAAACTTGCAAATCCTTTTACAGTTTCAGAAATGAAAGTCCAAGTTTGACGAAAACCTTCTAAAACACTCCCAAAGAGCATAAATTGCTGGACACTTCCCCCTACACCGATGACCCCGCGGCCTTCAGCATTCTCTTGAGGAATCATCGTAAAACTCAATAAATTTCCATTTCGTTCTACAACAACTGTGATTTCTCGACCCGACGCCGGCGCAACATGCTCTGTTATATCACTCCAATAAGAGATTTCGTTCCCATTGATAGAAACGATTATATCTCCAATTTCGATTCCTGCCTCTTCCGCTACGCCATCGGGCATAACGCCCCCGATTAAGGGAGTATTGGAGGGAATACCTGTAAAAAACGCAAGTGTTATTAGGACCAAAGTAGCAAGGAAAAAGTTAAAAAAAGGTCCTGCCAGCGAGATAAAAAACCGCTTCCAAGCAGGTGAATTTAGATATGGATTTTCTGTATGAATTCCTTCTGCTGTCTCTGTGTCACTCTCCCCGGGATCAGCGAACATCACAAACGCCCCGATCGGAAAAGCCCTCAATGAAAATAGTGTTCTTCCCCACGGTTTTGATACCAATTTAGGACCCATTCCAATCGAAAATTCATCGGCTTCAATCTTAAAAGCCCGAGCAATCAAAAAATGTCCTGCTTCGTGAATAACGATCAAAAAGCCAAAACCCAAAACCGCAAATAGAATCGATATAGCCATTATGGTACCTCATTTCCCTGAATCAAGCAGAATCAACTTTCTCGCTTGATGTCGAGCTCGAAAATCCGCTTCAAGAACCGAATTTACATCAGTCACCGGTTTTTGAACGGTGTTCTCTAATACTTGTAAAACAATGGAAATAATTTCATCGAAACGAATCATTCCAGACAAAAAGGACTCCACTGCGATCTCATTTGCAGCACTCATGACTGCAGGTAAGATTCCCCCTTGACGATTGACTTCTAATGCATTTTTTAAAGCAGGGAAACGATCGTAATCCGGGGACTCAAATTGAAGTCCAGAAATTTCTCGCCAATTCAACCGAGGAAGCGACAAAGGCCAGCGTTGTGGATACGATATCGCATACGTAATCGGCATCCGCATATCGGGAAATCCCATGTGCGCCATCAGCGATCCATCGATATACTGAACCATGCCGTGAACGATGCTCTGCGGATGAATGACAACCTCGAGTTGATCCGGCTCCAATTGAAACAGCCAGCGAGCTTCTATTACTTCTAATCCCTTATTCATAAGCGTCGCTGAATCAACCGACAACTTCTTACCCATCTTCCATTTTGGATGGTTAATAGCTTCTGCAACGGTGACAAGAGAAAGGTCTTTCATGGGCGTATGGTAAAACGGGCCGCCTGAAGCCGTAAGTATCACCTTTTCGACTTCCGCTAGGCTACCATGTAATGCTTGAAAAATTGCAGAGTGCTCGCTATCAACGGGAAAAATTTGACCGCCATATTCACGAATCAACCCTTCAAACAGTGCTCCAGCCGCAATAATCGGTTCTTTATTGGCTAAAGCGACTCTTTGCCCTTCTTTCAAAGCTTCAACAATGGGAAGTAACCCAACAAAACCAATGAGCGCCATGACGACCGTATCAACCGGGATTCTTGCCAGTTCTTTACGAGCGTCTTCTCCCCATGAAACTTCCACTGCAGGAAATTGTCTCTGTAGCTCTAGAGCATCTTCTTCTTGTGAGACAACAACATAACTTGGGTTCCATTGCTTAATTTGCTGTGATAATAATCTCAAATTTCTACCGGCACACAAGCCAACAATTTTGATTTGATTAGGAAATTGTTCGGCAACCGACAAAGTTTGAGTACCAATAGATCCTGTAGATCCAAAAATCGTAATACGTTTCATCATAATCCCACTCATTAACCTCTCTAAAAAACATGTCTCTGAAACAAAATTACAACAAAGACAACTAAAATCCAAGAATCAAAACGATCTAAAACCCCACCGTGGCCCGGTAAAAGTGTGCCGGAATCCTTGATTGTATACTCTCTTTTTAAAGAAGATTCTACTAAATCTCCAATTTGTGCTGTCAACCCCCCCAAAAGTCCCAGGATTGAAAAATGTAAAAGAGAACGCTGCATTACTACACCCATAAGCAGCATAACAATAACTGCCCCGGCTAACCCACCAATAATTCCTTCCGCACTTTTATTGGGGCTGATTTCCGGAAAGGGATGGTTCTTCCCTAAAAAATATCCCGATAAATATGCGAATATATCATACGACCATGTCAATAAACAGACAATAAGAATCCACGCCAGCCCGTCTTGACCCGATCTTAAATAATAAGCAAACCAAAACGGAGGTATGATATAAAGAGCTACGAAGCAGTTCATAGCTAAGCTATTTAAGGAAAACGACGGGAATAACAAGACCTTCTTTGCTAATAGATAAACAAGAAAGCCAAAAAATAGCCAAATCAAATTTCTTTCTGCTAACGGTTGTGTAAAAAAAGTCCCACAGACCAAAAAAGCAATCGCAGGAAGATCAATTTGTATTCCTTTCGGCTCAACCATGTTCTTCAATTCATTTGCGGCCAAGAGAACAATACCGATAAAGAAAATACTAAGAGGCCATGAGCCAAGGAAAAGAAACGCTAAAAAAATCGGCGCCCACACAAAAATTGTCACCGTTCGTTGAAACATGACGGTTCCTCCTCAATGGCTTAAGAATAAACGCCACCAAATCTTCGATTTCTACCTGCATATTCATGAAGTATTTTATCCAGGAGGTTTTCGTTCATATCGGGCCAATACTCTTTTGCGAAGTACAATTCCGCATAAGCCGATTCCCACAACAAAAAATTCGATAACCTTTGTTCTCCACCAGTCCGAATGATTAGATCCGGATCCGGTATCAGCGGTTGATCTAAGTATGAATGAAACAACGCTTCATCAAGGGTCTTCGAATCCACTTTGGAAGACTGAATGTCCGGAAGAATCTTTTGAATTGCTCGAATGATTTCATCACGGCCACCATAATTAAAGGCTAAATTTATAATCAATCCTTGATTATCTTTGGTCGCTTCTACTCCCCGCAAAATTGATTTCATTGTGTTTTCGGGTACACCTTCTGCTTTTCCACTTATGACGAGCTTGGATTGATTGGCCATCATTTCAGGTAAGTCCCGATCGATAAACTCTATGGGAAGTCGCATCAAGAAATCAACCTCTTGTTGACTCCTTTTCCAGTTTTCAGTGGAAAATGTATAGAATGTTACGACTTTTATTCCTAAGGAACCTGATTTGCGTATTACCTTTCGCATTGCTTCCATCCCGGCCTGATGACCGACTGTTCGAGGCATCAGTCTTTGCTGAGCCCATCTGCCATTGCCATCCATAATAAAAGCAACATGTTGAGGAACAATGCTCTCCTTCAAGCCATTCATTTTGGTTCACCCCATCATTGTAATATCCCAAAAATAGCAGTACTGCCGGGATGCAAGCATAAACTCACACCCGGCAGATGGAGATCTCTTCAATTATACTGCCATGATATCCTTTTCCTTGGCGCTGATTACAACGTCAACTTCTTTGATAAATCGATCGGTAATCTTTTGACATTCTTCTTGAGCCTGTTTACTGTCATCTTCAGTAAACTCTTTAGCTTTTTCCATTTTTTTTGCTTCATCATTCGCATCTCTTCGGATATTGCGAAGTGCAACTTTCGCTTCTTCACCTTTTTTGTCAACCATCTTGCATAGCTCTTTACGTCTTTGTTCGTTCAGAGCTGGAATTGTTAAGCGAACAACAATGCCATCGTTAGATGGGTTTAACCCTAAATCAGAAGTCAAAATAGACTTTTCAATAGCTTTGATCATGTTTTTATCCCATGGTTGAATCACAATGCTTCTTGCATCGGGGCAGGCAATGCTCCCGATCTGTGCTATTGGAGTGGGGACACCATAATACTCAACTGTAATTTTATCAAGCAAACCGGGGTGTGCACGTCCGGCACGAATGGAGACAAGATCCTTTTTCAACACTGCGATGGTCTTTTCCATACGATCTTCAATTCTGGCCAAATAGTCTTTCATTGCTTATCTCCTCCTATGTAAGTTCCGATTTTTTCACCGAGAACGGCTCTTTTAACATTCCCGGGTTGTGACAAATTGAATACAATAATGGGGATATTGTTGTCCATGCAAAGAGAAATCGCCGTAGAATCCATGGCTTTTAGTCCTTGATTTAGGATTTCCTGGTAGGTAATGGAATCATATTTAATTGCCTTTTTTTCTAGGGTATCCAGTTTAGGATCGGAGGAGTAAACCCCGTCCACCTCACCGGTCGCTTTTAAAACGATTTCTGCATCAATTTCAGCCGCTCGCAATGCTGCGACGGTATCCGTTGTAAAATAAGGGTTCCCCGTACCAGCTGCAAAAATTACGACTCGCCCTTTTTCTAAATGCCGTATAGCTCTTCTTCGAATATACGGTTCTGCAACTTCGCGCATTTCAATTGCTGTTTGCACTCTGGTAACAACTCCTACGGATTCCAACGCCCCTTGTAAGGCCATGGCATTCATAACAGTGGCTAACATACCCATATAATCCGCAGTAGCACGGTCAATTCCCAAGGTCTGGCTACCTTTTATTCCGCGCCATATGTTCCCTCCACCAACCACCAATGCGACTTCTACACCCATTTCAGATATTTCTTTTACTTGAGCGACAATGTCTGCCAAAGTTTGAGAATCATATCCGAATTTCTTATCCCGATCTTTAGGATCACCGGCCAAAGCCTCTCCAGAAAGTTTTAAAACGATTCGGCGATATTTTGGTTGCAAACACAACACCTCCCGTTTAATTCAAAAGGAACATCATTGATGTTCCTTTTGGAATACATTATTCATTTTCGCCTTCGGTAGCTTCAAACCCTTCTCCAATTTCAAAACGAGTAAAGGATTTCACAGAAATACTACATCCAACTTCCTTACCAACTTTAACTAACAATTTGGCAATCGTTAAGTCGGTATCTTTTACAAAGGCTTGGTGAAGTAAGCAAATCTCTTCGTAATATTTACGAATACGTCCTTCGACCATACGTTCAGCAATGTTTGCCGGCTTGCCTTCATTAATTGCCTGTGCCAAATAAATCTCGCGTTCTTTCGCAATCACTTCGGCTGGTACTTCTTCAGAAGAGATAAATTGAGCACGACCCGCAGCAATTTGCAACGCCAAATCATGGATCAATTCTTTCACTTGTTCATTGTTTTCGAATTGAGCATCACTTAAGGACAACTCAATCAATACACCAATTTTACCACCACCATGAATGTATAAATCAAGAACGGATGTTGGTTCAACATCGTAGTATGCTAATCTACGAATCCCCATATTTTCTCCAATGGTAGCAATCTTGTTGGTCAATTCACTTTGTACAGTGCCTTGTGCATAAGGAAGATTCAACAAATCCTCAACTTGAGTGATTTGCTTTTCAATGATCAAGAGCGCAAGCTCGTTGACCCACAATTGAAAATCATCATTTTTGGCAACGAAATCAGTTTCGCAATTTACTTCTAACAAAGAAGCCTGTTTACCTTGAACTTTACCGACAATCAAACCTTGCTTCGCAACACGACCCGCTTTTTTTGCGGCGGCGGCTAAGCCTTTCTCTCTTAAATACTCAATTGCTTTTTCCATATCGCCTTCACAAGCTTCAAGGGCACGTTTACAGTCCATCATACCGGCACTGGTTCTTTCGCGTAATTCTTTTACGGATGCTGCAGAAATCATTGAGTTCACTCCTTTATTTTTAGAAAAGGAATCGGTCCGAAGGGGTGATTCCCTGCGGGTCGATTCCCCATTTTTTGAATTATTCAGCTGAGTCTTCGCCTTGGCGCCCTTCAATAATGGCATCGGCCATTTTGGAAGCTAATAACTTCACAGCACGAATCGCATCATCGTTTCCGGGAATGACGTAGTCAATTTCGTCAGGATCACAGTTGGTATCGACAATAGCAACAACCGGAATTCCTAAACGCTTTGCTTCGCTGATAGCATTCTTTTCTTTGCGTGGATCGATAACGAATAAAGCATCTGGAACGCGGGTCATTTCACTGATGCCACCCAAGAACTTTTCGAGTTTTTCCATTTCATGGCGTAACGTGATGACTTCCTTTTTGGGAAGCACTTCGAAAGTACCGTTGGACTCCATAGCACGAAGTTCCTGCAAGCGGCGAATCCTCTTTTGGATGGTTTGGAAATTGGTTAAAGTTCCTCCCAACCAGCGTTGGTTGACATAATACATGCCACAACGCTCTGATTCTTCTACCATGGCTTCCTGCGCTTGTTTCTTGGTGCCTACAAACAAAACGGTTCCTCCTTGTTCTGAAACAGAACGAATAAAGGCATACGCTTGTTCGATTTTTTTCACGGTTTTCTGCAAATCGATAATATAAATTCCGTTGCGTTCCGTGAAGATGTAGGGTGCCATTTTGGGGTTCCAACGACGTGTTTGATGACCAAAATGAACACCAGCCTCGAGTAATTGTTTCATGGAAATGACAGACATGGTGTCACCTCCTCCCTTCCTTTTGTTTTTTCCTCCGATCCATCATCCACTCGGATCACTTCTTTCAAAGCACCGATCGTAGTGTCCGGTATCGTGTGTAATAACACCGTTCTCCATTATAACAATGATTGTTCGCTTTGGCAAGAGTTATTTATCGATGTTTTGTGTTTCTATTCAAGACAGTCTTTCCAGGCTCTAATCGATTCCAATGCTCGAATACTATAAGCCTGATAGCGTTGTTGCTTATTTCTAATTGGCTTTTCGAGAGGAGGAACGATACCGAATACTGCATTCATAGGTTGAAAGCTTTTTTCATCTGCATGCGTGATGTAGTGCATCAACGACCCCAACATCGTTTCCTTTGGTGGTATTATTGTATCTTGATTGTCCAGTATTCGAGCACAATTAATTCCGCAAATTAGGCCTGTCGCGGCGGATTCAATGTAACCTTCCACTCCCGATAATTGACCGGCAAAAAACACCGCATCGTTCTCCTTCAATTGCATCGTTGGTTTAAGAAGTTTTGGAGAATTGATAAAAGCATTCCGGTGCATAACACCATAGCGCACAAACTCGGCATTTTTCAGACCCGGTATGAGACTAAAAACGCGTTTCTGCTCAGAAAATTTTAGATTGGTTTGAAAGCCAACTAACCCATAAAGATTACCGGCTACATTATCTTGTCGCAATTGCATAACCGCATAAGGGGTTATTCCGGTAATGGGATCCCGGAGCCCAATGGGTTTCAAAGGTCCAAAAGCTAATGTTTCTTTACCTCGTCTTGCAAGCTCTTCAACTGGGATGCACCCTTCGAAAAAACTCCCCTTTTCAAATTCGTGCAAAGGACTTTGCTCTGCTTCAATAAGAGATTGCCAAAAGATCTCGTATTCGTGCTTCTGAAAAGGACAATTAAGATAATCGGCGTCTCCTTTATCATAACGAGAAGCGCGATATATCTTGCTCATATCTAAAGAATCCACAGTAACCAAAGGAGCTGCCGCATCAAAAAAATGTAAATAGGGCTCCCCTAATTTTCGTTGTAACGATTCAAGTAATTTCGCAGAAGTTAATGGTCCACTTGCCACAATCCAAAGATCTTGTCTGGAATCGGGAATCTCTGTCACTTCTTCTCTCAAAATCGTTATATTGCTCATTTCCGAAATTTTCTTGGTAATCTGTTTGGAGAATGCTTCTCGATCTACTGCCAAGGCTTGACCGGCGGGAACCCGCGTCTGATCGGCAACCGAAATGATCAGTGAATCCAATTCACGCATTTCTTCTTTTAAGAGTCCGGCAGCATTTTCTCTTTGATTTGATTTCAAAGAATTGCTGCAAACCAGTTCCGCCAACTGCTCTGTATGATGAGCTGGAGAAGCAACAACGGGACGCATCTCGTGCAACACAACCGAGTAACCTCGTTTGGCAATCTGATAAGCTGCCTCTGAGCCTGCCAATCCGCCCCCAACAATGTGAACTCTATTCATTATGCTTCGCCATCCTCATTCGCATCTTCCAGTGCTTCTTCCAACGTCCCTTCACAATTGGGTTGTATACAGTGATAAAGAATCAAACCCTTTTTGCGCAGGATCTTCTGAGTCATGCCAAGGTTTCCACAAACTGGGCATACCTTTTTGACTGGTTTATCCCAAGAAACGTATTGGCATTCGGGATACCGACTGCAGCCTGTGAAGGATCTTCCCTTTCGACTTCTTCTTTCAATTAATTGTCCGACTTTACATAAAGGGCAAGGGATATCTAAGGAAACCACAATGTTTTTGGTGTTTTTACATTCGGGATAGCCTGGGCACGCCAAGAAAGAGCCAAACCGTCCTCTTTTAATCACCATGTTGCGTCCACATAGCTCACAAATCTCATCGGTCACTTCATCTTCTATTTCCTGAACAGGAATATTCTTCTCTGCCTCTTCCAATTGCGCCGAAAAAGGATGATAAAAGTCATCAATAGCCTCCGTCCAGGGTAGATCGCCTTCTTCAACTTGATCAAGCTTGCTTTCTAAAGATGCTGTGAAGTCGGTATCAATGACAGAAGCGAAATATTCTCTCAACATCTCGGTAACTGCAGAACCTAATTCCGTGGGGAAAAAGCGTTTCTCTTTGCGCTCAACGTATCCTCTTTTTATAATGGTCTCAATCGTTGGAGCATACGTAGAAGGTCTACCGATCCCCAGTTCCTCCATGGTTTTGATCAGTAACGCCTCGTTGTATCGTGCGGGTGCTTGAGTAAAATGCTGTTCAGGAACCCATTCTCCAGCAGGGATTTTTTGGCCAATCTCTAATTGGGGAAGGAATCCCAAATTATCTTCAACCTCATCTTCTTCATTTTTCATGATGATCAGAAAGCCGGCAAACGATAAAACCGAGCCATTTAATCGAAAAATTGCATCTGAATTCTTCAGGTCGGCAATGACATAATCATATTGCGCCGCAGCGGCTTGGCTGGAAACAAATCTTTCCCAAATAAGGCGATATAATTTCAATTGATCTCGACTGAGAAAAGTGCTCATTTGTTCTGGTTTACGATACACATCGGTTGGTCGTATCGCTTCATGTGCTTCCTGTGCACCTTTTTTACTTGAATAGACACGTTTGTTCGCTATTGAATACTCGGTTCCGTACGTGTTAGATATAAACCCCTGAGCACTCTCAAATGCGGAGTCTGAAATTGCCGTGGAATCGGTACGAATATAAGTAACTAGACCTATCGGGCCTTCTGGACCAAGTTCGATACCCTCATAAAGCTGTTGAGCTAACATCATCGTCTTGCGAGCTGTAAAGCCCAGTTTTCGTGATGCTTCCTGTTGTAAGGTGCTGGTAGTAAAAGGTGCGGAGGGTTGTCGTTGTCGTACCCCCTTTTTATAGGAAACGACCTCACATAGAGGTTCTAACGTTTCAATTAAATGTTGTACATCATCTTGACAGGTAAGTTTTGGCTTTTCACCCTGCACTTCGACTAATTTTGCACGAATTCCATGAACTTCCCGGTTACAATGAACTTCAAGAGACCAATATTCTTCCGGAATAAATGCGGTGATTTCCTGCTCTCGATCCATGATAATGGCAACAGCAACCGATTGTACACGACCGGCACTAAGACCGTAACGGAGTTTTCTCCACAACAAAGGACTTAATTGATATCCAACGATTCGATCTAAAACCCGCCTGGCTTGTTGAGCATCAACGTAGCATAAATCGATTGGGCGTGGATGCTGTAACGCTTCTTTAACCGCCTTTTCAGTAATTTCATGAAACTCGATTCGGCAATCTTGATTCGGATCAATTCCTAATACACCAGCCAAATGCCAGGAAATCGCTTCTCCTTCGCGATCTGGGTCTGTAGCTAAGAAAACTCTTTTGGCCTTCTTAGCAGCTGCCTTCAGCTCTTTAAGAAGTTCGCCTTTTCCACGAATCGTAATATATTTAGGTTGATAATTATTTTCTACATCGATTCCAAATTGGCTCTTAGGTAAGTCACGTACATGCCCCATGGTTGCTTTCACTTGATATCGATTAGAGAGAAAGCGTCCGATTGTTTTTGCTTTTGCCGGTGATTCAACAATGATCAGAGTATCTGCCATATAGTATCATCTCACTTCATTCCGATATCTCTGCGATTTCTGATATAATCACAGAGTTTCCTTATTATAATAACCGCCTGGATGTCCTTTGGCAAGTCCCAATAATTCCAGCTGCGTTAATTCTGCCAATAAACTGCCTATTGGCATTGATAATTCGGCAGCAAGTTCATCTAAATGTCTAAATTCAACCTCTAATACAGCAAGAATCTTCTGCTGCATAATTGTTAATTGGATTTCATCCTTGGGTTCACTTCTGACATCTTTTTTTCGAATCGGTAAATATTGAAACTCGTCAAGTATGTCTTCGATCGAGCTGACTAATTTTGCTCCTTGACGGATAAGATCATGGCAGCCTTTGCTATTTTCGGAAAAAATATTACCCGGAACTGCAAAGACTTCACGGCCTTGCTCCAATGCAAAATTAGCTGTAATCAGAGATCCACTGGTTTCTTTGGCTTCAACAACAAGAGTTGCGACCGACATTCCGGAAATGATTCGGTTCCGGGAGGGGAAAAAACCAGCTTGTGGCGGAACTGCATAGAAATATTCGCTGAAAATTGCACCATTCTCCTGAATCTCTGAAGCGAGTTTTTCGTTTTCTTTGGGATAAACAAAATCATGACCGGAACCCAGCACCGCATAAGTATTCCCTTTTTTTAAAGCACCTCGGTGAGCACAAGCATCAATTCCTTTTGCTAGACCACTAACAACGATGAAACCACAGTCTGACAGCCCTTCTGCTAAACAACTGGTAACACTCTTTCCATAGTGGGTAGCAGCTCGCGAGCCAACAACAGCTACACAAGGCTTACTACTTTGGTAGTATCCTTTCACAAAAAGGCAAAGAGGAGATTGTTCGATTTCCTTCAAAAGGTGAGGATAATCCTCATCTTCCTCAACTAGGACTGAAATATGACGTTTTTGAAACTCTTGTTCTAAGATCTCCGGAAGATTTTCTTGATACCCTTTTTCTATTTCCAACCAAGTTTTTTCTGAAAGTGAGAGCACTTCTCTCCACACTTTCGGTCCGGCTTGCCAAGTTTGCTGAGGAGTCTCAAAATAAGATAGCAGTTTATTGATTCTCGTTTTCCCGAAACCGGGTAACGATTGCAACGAGGCGAGAAGATATTTTGTTTCTATCGTCATCATTACAAATGACCTTCAATCCAGCAAAGGATCCAGCAATAACGGTGCAAATTCAAGATAATCTGCCGAAACTAGCTGGTACTGAACTCCATTTTGCTTAAAATCGTATTTGTTTTTTAGTCCTTGTCCATGCAGATGTCCAAAGATACACAAGCGAACACCATACTCCTCTAACAAATCTGTAAATAACGATTCCTCGTTTTTTTCGTTCATCGGTGGAAAATGAAGCATTGAAATGAGCTCTTTGTCGCACTCTTTCGCTTTCTCTAAAACCATCTCAAGTCTTTGCGCTTCTAAGCGATAATATTTTTCATCTTGGGAGGTAACATAGGACGACGCACCGGGACACAGCCAACCTTTGGTTGAAACCAGTATACGGTTTTCTAGTTCAATAACCCGACGATCTATTGGTATAATATCTTTCGGTAAAAAATCGACCATCTTTTGATGAGAATGCCAATAATAGTCATGATTTCCCCGCCCAATAATTTTCTTACCTGGCAAAGAATGTAGGAATTCAAAATCATCAATCGCTTCAGATAAGCGCATCGCCCACGAAAGGTCCCCCGGAATCAAGATTGTATCTTCCGGGAGAATCATAGTTCGCCAAGATTTCTCAATTTTTTCGTGATGGTTTTTCCACGACTCCCCAAACACATCCATGGGTTTCTTTGATTGGAAAGAAAGATGCAAATCCGAAATCGCATATAAGGCCATACTGATTCTCCTTATGTAAAGTATTTTTGATCCAAGCCACGGTAGCCAATGGCTTCTGCCAAATGAGCCGGCAGAATCTCGTCTGCTTCTGCTAAGTCTGCAATGGTTCTGGAAACTTTTAAGATTCGATCATAGGCACGTGCGCTCCATTTTTGCTTACGAAAAGCTAAATTCAGTAAAGCTTGGCTCTCCGGCGACAATGTGCAAAATAGCTTGATTTGTTTGGATTGCATTGCAGCATTGTTGAGTAAAGCATACGTTTTGAAGCGAACTCGTTGCCGCTCTCTTGCGTTTTCCACACGCGTACGAATCAAATACGAAGATTCCGATCTACCGGGTTCTACCATCTCTCGGTAACTTAATCTAGGCACATCCACATGCAGGTCAATACGATCTAACAAGGGACCCGAAATGCGATTTCGGTATTTTTGGATGGATAATGCAGAACAGGTACAGGGTCGTTGTAGATCTCCATAATATCCGCAAGGACAAGGATTCATGGCTGCCAATAACATGAATCGCGACGGAAAGGAAAAAGAGCCGATTGCACGAGCTATCGTAAGTTGACCGTCTTCCATAGGCTGACGCATTAACTCTAAAACTTCTTTTCGAAATTCCGGTAGTTCGTCCAAGAATAGCACTCCATTGTGTGCAAGACTGATTTCGCCGGGTTGTGGGTTTCTACCTCCCCCCACTAATCCTGCATTACTAATCGAGTGATGTGGGGAGCGAAAAGGTCGTTGCTTGATCAGCTGTTCAAAGCTTTGTAATTGACCGCTAATGCTATAAATTTGTGTGACTTCTAAGGACTCTTGCATATTCATATGAGGTAAAATAGTGGGCATGCACTTCGCCAACATCGTTTTTCCACTGCCTGGTGAACCTACCAGTAACAAATTGTGTCCTCCCGCAGCCGCAATCTCCATTGCTCTTTTCGCACTTTGTTGTCCTTTTACTTCTGAATAATCATGATTGACCTCAAGAGGTTTGATACATTGATGTGTTGATATTGGTGCAGCATTTTCTTCCCCCGATAAGTAGCCTGCCAAATCTCCAAGAGAGTGAAAACTAAACACAGACATATCTTCGACCAATGCTGCTTCAGGCCCATTTCCCACCGGAACAATGGCTTTTTTTATTCCTAATTTACGGGCGCTAATGACCATGGGTAGCACTCCTTGAACTTCACGAATGCGCCCATCTAATCCGATTTCGCCAATAAAAATGGTATCTTCAAAAAACGGGTTGGAAAAAGCCCCTTGACCGGCCATAATCGCAACCGCTAGGGGTAAATCTAAGCCCGGTCCTTCCTTTTTAAGATTTGCCGGAGCTAGGTTTGCTACAATATGGTGTCTAGGAAAACTTAAGCCCGAATTCTCAAAAGATAATCTCATGCGGTCTTTCGCTTCTCTGAGAGAAGTGTCCGGTAAGCCAACAATATCGAATCGAGGCAATCCCCGACTTAAGACATCTACTTCAATTTCGATTAGAATTCCTTCCAACCCTCGTAAACAAATACCAAACGTTTTTGCAAGCACTGTTGAACCTCCTTTTCCACTCTAAACGAGAATTCGACAGCATTTTATAAATATCCTTTTTATTTTATTTTTTAATTAATAATGAATTAAGTTTAAGCTGTAGTACGGAAAACACGCACCGTTCCATTGAGCTTGGTGCGTGTTTAATCGATATAAAAAAGTAAACCTGCTTTCTTTAGGAAAGCAGGTTTGGCGCGCCCGGCAGGATTCGAACCTGCGACCACCAAGTTCGTAGCCTGTTACTCTATCCAGCTGAGCTACGGGCGCATAATAAATGGGGTGGATGACGGGATTCGAACCCACGACCCCTAGAGCCACAATCTAGTGCTCTAACCAACTGAGCTACACCCACCATTAATCTGGCGCGCCTGGTAGGAATCGAACCTACGGCACACGGATTAGAAGTCCGTTGCTCTATCCCCTGAGCTACAGGCGCTCATTCCGTGTCCAACGCATCGACTTTGGTCGGGACGGAGGGATTCGAACCCCCGGCCTTCTGGTCCCAAGCCAGACGCGCTACCAAACTGCGCTACGTCCCGAAACGAATTCGTCGGACTCTTTTGCTCCCGAGCCGGGGATTTTGTCCTTGGCTTCGCGTGCCAACATAATATAACATAGAGATGAAGATTTGTAAACCCACAACCTGAAATTTTTTTGGGGTTTTTTTAGTGTTTTATGGTTCGTAAAAAAGAATCACTTGGTAAGAAGTTCTTCTAACCTAAAGGAACAATTTCTCATAGCCTTCCCTCGATGACTGATTCTATTTTTCAAATCCATAGGAAGTTCAGCATAGGTCATTTCGAATTCTGGAACCCAAAAGAGAGGATCATACCCAAAACCCGCTTGACCCTTAGGTTCGGTTAAAATATAACCGTTGCACTCTCCTCTGAAAACCTCTGTAGGATGGCCAGGTCGTGCTAGAGCGATTTCTGAAACAAAAAAAGCTTTTCGCTGTTCAAAACAAACCTGTTCAAGTTTGCTCAGAAGGAGTTGATTATTTTCAGCATCCGTTGCCAATTCTCCCGCATAACGAGCAGAAAAAATACCCGGTTCCCCCTTCAAATAAGGAACGACCACACCCGAATCATCTGCTATTGCCCATTCCCCACTGAAATTCGCTAAAGCCTCCGCTTTAATGCAAGCGTTCTCAGCAAAGCTACTGCCATTTTCTTCAATCTCCTGAGTATAGCCAATCTCCTTAGAGGTCTGCAAACTGATCGGTAAATGCTTCACCAAACCTTTGAACTCTGCCACTTTACCTTGGTTGCTGGTTGCCAATATAATTTTTCTCAACATCGTTATTTACTCCAAGAGGTATTCGCTTCTTTTAGCGCCGCATTCTGTAATTGAAATAGATTTTTTATTCCGATTTCAGCAGTAGTTAGCATGAGGTCGAGTTGTTCTCTTTGAAACGTAGCTTCTTCTCCCGTTGCTTGCACTTCCACAAAAGCCCCTTCTCCGGTCATCACCACATTCATGTCTACTTCAGCTGCTGCATCCTCCTGATAACAAAGATCCAACAGCACTTGATTGCGGACCAACCCCACACTCACCGCAGCCAACTGGTCACGAATCGGACTTTTTGAGATTAAGCCTTGATTTCTCAAGTGTTGACACGCTAATACTAAAGCAACCCAAGCTGCCGTAATAGAAGCTGTTCTCGTTCCGCCATCGGCTTGTAAAACATCACAATCTAAAGTGATGGTTCTTTCACCGAGTTTTTCTAAATCCATTACCGCTCTCAATGATCTACCAATCAGACGCTGGATTTCATGAGTTCGTCCACCGATTCCACCGGCTCCTCGGCCTTCTCGTTGGTTTCTGGTTTCTGTTGCCCTTGGGAGCATATTATATTCAGCTGTGACCCAACCCTTACCGGTGCCACGTATGAAAGGCGGGACACGTTCCTCAACGGTTGCCGTTACATGAACAATTGTTTGTCCACAATGAATCTCCACTGAGCCTTCTGCATAACGATTAAACCCAGTTTTTAAGAAAACTGGGCGCAGTTCTTGTTCTTTTCGACGATCAATTCTCATAATACAATCTACTCCACATCGGCTTTCATGATCTCATCTAAGCGCTTCAAAGATTCTACCAGATGAATTCGATCTTCTTCATTGACTTCAATTAAAATTCCTGCTAAGTATTGCTTTCTTCTGGCAATCACTTCATCGACTAAGATTTCACCTTTTGGTAAAATTTGTAAACGAACCACCCGGCGGTCGTTGCTGTCCCGAATCCTTTGAACTAATTCATTCCGTTCCATACGATCAATCAAATCTGTAGCTGTACTATATGCCAAGTACATTTTTTCCCCTAATTCGCCTATCGTTATATTTCCATTTCGTTGCAAAACCTGTAATGCGGTCAACTGAGGCGGTGTAATGTTAAAATCCGCCAAGATTTCACGGCCGCGTTTACGGATAACAGCACTCACATGCCGTAGCAACCATTCTAATTCGGCTACGTATTCGGATACGTTCATATTATTTTCCATAGTACTCACTCCTATCACTTGATAACAAAATTATACATCTTCAATCCCAAACTGTCTACCCTTTTCTTCGAGTTCTGAAAATTTTCACCAAAGGAATATTTCGCCTCACGGGGTAATTTTTAGATCTTGATTTAGGATTAGCGATCGCTGAATTGGATCACCTAGATTCATCGTTCCATTAACCACTGCCTCTCGTTTACCTTGAAACAAAAATTGAACTTTCTCAATTTCTGAAAATTCGGTTAAGGTTTGTACGATTGCACGAAAAGCAACGGAAGAACGCTGGTCACTGCAATCGATAATACTGGAATCACAGTTTAAATCCAAGTACGCAATATTATTATGAACTGAAAAACTATTGAGCGGGAAACTTTGATCAGAATCTTGTCCGGTTATCAAGGTCGACGCCCAGAATGTAGGTGCATAATTTTGCGGACCTTGTAGTAGAATTTCAAGTGCTTGAGAACTCAAATCATCGGAATGTTGCAGCCGGATTGTTAAAGGAATTAGATGCTCAGTTTCGGGGATCCGCCAATAAACGACTGCTTTGTTCTCTTGTTTCAACGTTTCTTCATTAGGCCATTGAGGTCTCGTGACTGGTAAATTGATTTCATATTGTGCACTGTTGCGCGACAAAAAGTTGCTGTTTTTTCCATCAATCAAAAATTGGACTTTTTCAATGGATGAAAATTCGGTCAGGGTCATCACTAAAGCATCCCCAACACTTCGAACTGCATTGAGAGAGGGCAATCCCAAAGTAAATGAATCAGGAAGATTGAGCTCTGCTGTATTTTGGTCGATGTGAACAGTATCAGTAGTAATAGGTTGCAAATCTAAGGCTGAACAAATAGAAAGAAGGGTTTGATTCAAAGCTTGGACATGTAATGGCAAGTTCCCTGTTGTTGTTCCGGTCATGGGATAATACCAGTATCGCGTACCATTACTAAACAATTTATAATAGATATAAGGTGTGCCTTCTTTCGGGCTCTGGGCAGGAAGATAAAGATCGAATGGGGACTCGATAGTTTCCTTCATTTCTGTTTCTGTAATGACAGTTTTGGGGGAATCTGAAACCGGCTGACATCCCTGTGCGAGTAGAATTAAGATAATTAGTAACCAGCCTCTTGATTTCAAGGTCTCTCCCCCTTTCTTGACTTTCTTCGTGTACGTACACGATAGAAAGTGATAAAATAGAGCCACCAAAACGGTATTACGAGGAGTGGTAACCAGTTGATGTAATCCTGCAGATACCAGGGAATTACCTGGTTTTCTTCAAGAAGGCTATCCCCTCTCGACAAAACAACTTCGTCTTTTAACAGCGAAATCTGCTTCTGTTCCGGTTCTAAACGGATCAACAGGTTTTCACCAACTTTAGTAGATCCAATATGCGCAATCTCAACATCATCAGAAATTTTCCAAGTCTGCTCCCCAAATGATAATATGCTATTACGTTCAATCAAAATTGTACTCTCTAAAGAGTCCCTGACTGCAATCAGGAGTCGGTCCATTTCATTCCAAATATCACTACATCCCATTAAGACTGCAACAAAGCGTGTCTCTCCTTTTTCCGCCCCATATACCAGGGTTTGACCTGCTTCATCGGTGTAGCCGTTTTTGTTGGCTATTACCCATGGGTAGGGTAATGCTTGAAGAGTGGCATGATATATGACTCTATCTTCCGTTTTTCCGTGCCACGACATAGCATAGGACTGAGTATTAGCGATACGAATGAAATCCGGATTATTCATAGCAGCGCTGAAAATAATTGCCATGTCTCTCGCTGTAGAATAATGCTGAGCTTCGTGTAATCCATGCGGATTCACAAAATGACTATGAGTGGCTCCTAAAGAAAGAGCCTTTTCATTCATTTTTTCAGAAAATGCTTCAACACTACCACTGACGTGTTCCGCTAAAGCAACTGCTGCATCGTTCGCCGACACCATAAGCAAACCGTGTAACAAGTCCTCTACCGTCTTTTTTTCGCCATATTCCAACCATAGGGTACTGCCAATAATACTGTCAATTGCATTGTCGCTCACCTGTACGATTTCGTCAAGATCGCAGTTTTCCAAAACGACTAGAGCCGTCAAAACCTTAGTGGTGCTCGCGGGATAAGCTTTTTGATCTCCATTTTTCTGCCAATAAACAACCTTGCTTTCGGCGTCAATGACGATCCCGGTTTGATCTCCATTAATCTGTGGATCCGCCATTGCTGCTAATGCTACTTTATGACCCAAAATAATGGCTGTAAGAAAAATCAAAATCGTCCATCTTCTCCACATCAAGAACCACCCCTCTCAACGAAACCTTATAACATTTCGAGTCCGTTTGAGATTTTCCTTTATTAAAAAGCCATCCTTTCGGACGGCTTTTCCAATTATTCTGTCAGTGATCCTAAAACCACATCAATCTCCAAGGTTTCTTCTCCCCTTAAAACGGTTAAGGTAATTTCATCGCCAGGACTGTACTTTCGAATCTCTGTTACAATATTGTCTCCTACGATAATCGTTCCATTCAGCCGAATGATGATATCTCCGCCAACCGAAACAGTATCTTCTCCTACCAAAACTTCTTCTGTTGCCCCCTGGAGTCCTGCTTTATCGGCAGCACTACCGGGTGTAACTTCGACAATCATGGAACCGCTATCTACAGGTAACCCTAAAAGACGATAATCCTCTCCAAGACTTTCTTTTAGTACGTTTAACGATAAAGACTGGACTCCAAGCAACGCTTTTCCAACACTTTTCCCTTCCAATATTGCCGTAGCAACCTGATATACGGTTGTGGAAGGAATCGCAAATCCAATCCCATCGGCAGATAGAATTCCAGCGCTGGTAACACCGATGACTTCCCCTGCCGAGTTCAATAAAGGTCCACCTGAACTTCCTTGGTTAATATTGGCACTGGTTTGCAATAAGTTTTCGATCGTGTATTCATTCCCGTTGCTGGCAATAATGGGATACGAACGATCCACCGCACTGACTATCCCTTCGGAAACAGTGGGCGATCGATTTAAGCCCAATGCTGAATTACTCGATGCAAGAGGGCATCCAATCGCTATCGCCTTCTGACCTACTTGAACAGAACGGCTATCGGCTAAGGGTAAAGGCACCAACTTCTCTCCTTCGGCTTCGATCTTGATTACAGCTAAATCATTGAACTTATCACTACCAATAACAGAGGCTTCGTAGGACTTTCCATTTTGTAAAATTACATGAATCGAATCCATGCCTTCAATGACATGGAAATTTGTTATGATCAAGCCATCGGAACGAAAGACAAATCCAGTGCCGTTCCCTTGAATTGCTTGCTCAGCTTCGCGCTGCGAAGGAAATAAAATCCCGGCTAGACCCCCTAAATTCAAATCTTGCTTCTTACTGACCAAGACTTGGACGACGCTGCCTATGGATTTATTGACAACGGCAATGGTATTACTTTCCGACTCCAAAAACGCAGTCTCGTCTTTTAACAGTAAAGCGTGGGAGGATTGTTCCTTCAGTTCGGATACCATTACATTTTGAGAACGATTTTGCTTGGTCAAAGCGTAATAAACCAACCCTCCTCCGGCAGAGCCCGCTAGAATAGCACACAACAGTACCAATGCTACGATATTTTTCCACGAAGGCCACGCTTTTGCTTCTTGAAAGACTTTATTGCGATCAGAAGTCAAAACTTCGATTTCTTCTACAATCAAAGGCTGATGATCCATAGTTTCTTCCCCGGAACCTTCTGTAACAGGGATTTGAGAATCCGGCATAGCCATTCCTCCTTGTTATTATTTATTTTAGTATATCATAAAATTATTGCAAATTTTTGAACAAATCATGCATTTTTTCTTGCAAACCGCATCTAATGGCAGGAATATCAAAGTGAAAATGGAATTGGAACTCTGAGGTGATATTGATGCCAACCCTTAACAAGTCTATTTTCGGTATTTTATATTTTGGCGATATCTACCAAAACCAGCCACCTTTTTTTGGCTTAGAAGATCATCATTTTCAACAATTGGCTCGGTTAGCACCAAATTACGGACTTCAGGTAATCGTATTTGCTGCACTCGGAACAGACCTGACGGCAAAAAAAATAAGAGGTTTTTATCTTTCTTCTCAGCAGCAATGGGTTTTAACCGAAGTGCCATTGCCCCAGGTGATCTATGTGCGTGGAATATCTTCTGCCCCTCATGAAAATCTTGAACGCTACCAAATTGTTGACCGATTCGAAAAGATGCAAATTCCTCTGATCAATAACAATACCTTTTCAGAATTCGTGGGTGATAAACTTTCCTTTGACCGTTTTCTGCGCCAAACACCCCTTTCCTCCTACCTACCCGAAACAGAGGAGTTTACACTACAGACATTCAAGCCTTTCTGTGATCGACATCCTGTAACTTTTCTGAAACCCGTCGATGGTTATGAATCACGTGGCTTAATCCGTATTGAATATGAACACGAGATTATCAACATTGATTTTAGTGACGATCAAGGCACTTTACAGAAACTCCAGGGAACTTTTGAGCAACTCCTTCCAGAAGTTTTAACGTTTATTCAAGCACGATCCTACATCATGCAAGAAGGAGTCCCCCGAAAGCTGATCCAAAATCGTCTCATTGAACACCGTTGCTTATATCAACGAGTTGGAGAACAATGGTTTCAGACTACACATGTCTTGAGAATGAACAGCGCTCAGAATTTGCCATTCATAACAGCAGGTCGAGAGAAAAACGTTCTTTTCGATCAATCTCCACTGAACTTGGAAATTCCCGATAAGAATGCTTTCGAAAGAGAAATCGAATCGTTGGCGCAAAAATTGTGCGTTCTATTCAATCAATCTCCGCGCCATGCTTCTGAATTTTCCATGGATATCATCGTGAATCTTAATCAAGAGATTAAACTACTGGAATGTAATGCCAAACCCTCCGGTTTTTTTCTACAGACGGGAAATTGGCAAGGTCGGATGCTTTATCTGTCAAGAACCCTAAAGCAGGCTCAATTTTTAAAAAATAATTTTTCCATGAGTTTAACAAAATCAGCATTGTAACGCTAGCAATGACTAAAAGCAACGAATTCTGTCATTTAAATCGGGGATATTTTATGTTACAATCAAGAAAAAAGAGGGGGTACTTGTATGAAAACGGAACCTAATAAAAAAAGAAATATTTCCGTTTATGATTGGGTAATCACAGCGTTGTTCATTGCTTTAGTCATGGTTTTTACAATGTTCATTAACATTCGGCTGCCGATTGCAGCAAACGGTGGATTGATCCATTTGGGAAATGTACCTTTGTTTGTTGCCGCAATGAATTTGGGAAAGCGCAAAGCTGCTATAGCCGGTGGTGTAGGAATGGCCATGTTCGATTTGATTGGTGGTTGGACAACCTGGGCGCCATTTACTTTTGTAATTGTTGCACTTATGGGCTGGTTCAGCGGACTTTTGCTAGAGAAAAATCACAGCCTTTCTCGCTACATTATGGCGGTTGGTCTTGCATTATTTCTGAAAGTTGTTGGCTACTATATAGCCGAATGGATTTTGTATGGGAACTTCTTGGCTCCCTTGACAAGCATTCCGGGCAACTTAGTCCAAGTTATCAGTGGGGGCATCATTGCTTACCCAGTATCGATCGCTTTATATAAAGTATTGCCCAAAAAGTAGCATTCTAAGACATACTAAAGCGTGCCTCGTCCTTCGATGAAAAATCGAAGAGGGGCACGCTTTTTTTGTGTTTCTTACTCGTCTTTTTCTTGTGGCTGGTAAAATTGCAGTGGTAAAACTGGAGCAATCGTCGAAATCGCATGTTTATACACCAATTGCTGCTTACCATCCGCTTCAATTATTACTGTGAAGTTATCGAACCCACGAACTAAACCTCTAATTTGAAATCCGTTTACCAAGTAGATGGCTACGGCCGCATTTTCTTTTCTTACAACATTGAGAAAAGCATCTTGCAAATTAATCCCTTTTGTCATGTATCTATTCCTCTTTTCGAAAATTTTCCTGAATCAGCTGAACGAAAGTGTCTTTTGTTTGTAAGGGGTTCTTAAGAGTGTCCAAATCGAACCAATGAATCTTAGGCATTCTTCGGAACCAGGTCATTTGACGTTTTGCATAACGCCTTGTATTCCTCTGAAGGAGAGTAACGGTTTCCTCTAGAGTGCGCTCCCCTCTAAAATAGGAGAAAAATTCTTTGTAGCCCAATGCTTGGCCGGGAGTCGAATCCTCTTTTAAGCCCTGCTCGATTAGAGATTGCACCTCTTGTATCAGTCCTTGCTGTATCATTTCCTCAACCCGATGATCAATTCTCTGATACAATTGAAGACGATCTCTGTTTAGACCAATGGTTAGGACACGATACAGTGGTTCAGAAGAAGCCATCATTCTTTCTGCATTGGATAATGGAATCCCTGTTTTAAGAAAGGCTTCCAAAGCACGAACGACTCTTCTACTATCATTTTCGTGTAGTTTTTCTGCCGTTACGGGATCAACATCATGCAATCGATTCCATAAATGTTTTTTCCCAAACTGCTCCATTTCCTCAAATAACTGTTCTCTGAGCTGATGATCTTTTCCTGCAGAACTAAAATCATATGCTTCCAATGCTGCTTGAATATAAAGACCGGTTCCTCCTACCATAATCGGAAGTTTCCCTCTTTGATGAATCTCTTCAATTGCTTGCCGTGCATCTTGCTGGTACCGTGCAACCGAATATTCTTCTCTGACAGAAACTAAGTCTAAGCAATGATGTGGAATTCTTTTCTGTTCCTCTCTGCTGATTTTTGCCGTTCCGATGTCCATGCCTTGATAAACTTGCATAGAATCGGCTGAGATGATCTCTCCGTTAAGTGCTTCTGCGACCTGTAATGACAAATTACTCTTTCCTACACCTGTTGGCCCCAGAAAACACACGACTGGTTTTAAAAGCTTATCGTTCACAGTCAATCACCCCATACGCAATATTACTATATTTGCCCCCAACTTTTCTGTGAATTGGCCAAGAAGACCAAAGGTTTGAATCGCGTCTTTCTTTAATCACAACTCTTTTTCTTGAAATTCTAATCGCTTCTTGAATTGAAGTTTCCAAAAGCGGTTCAGTATTTGCGAATCTTCGAATCTCTCCGAGATTTTCGCTTCCCTTGACTGGACGTTGAAACATAGGGTCGAAAAAGACAATATCAACCGACTGATCCGCTTGCTCTTTCAAATATGTTTGATAATCCCTGTGCAATAGTTGAATTTTTTTGCGACTCTCTTCTGTAATCTGACCCGTTTGATCTCTAAAGTACAGAACTCCCTCCGTAGCGACACAAAAGATTGGCTCTGCAGACTCCAATCCAATAATATGACCAGTGGCTGATTGTAAGATTGAAGCCATAACCAAAGCATCGGCTCCCAAACCAAAGGTAGCATCAATCACCTTTTCACTCCCTTGCAAATGAAGAGCTTCTAAAAGATAATCCGTTTTTCCATTCCGGATTTGTTTTAATCGCAACGGAGCCAATCCCATATGGTACCGCAACTTAAACAATCCGTTCACATAGTAACACCCTTGTGAATGCGCTACCAAAAGTGCTGAATCTAAAATCGACTGCAGCTGGTGTATCGTTTTCCCATTCCGTGGACAAAATGGAACGCCATACTTCTCTGCCAACTTCCTGCCATACTCCAAGTACGCCTCGGAGTCAACAGCCGGTACAACAATCATTGATTTCATGGAGTTAACCTTTTGAAAATCTTGTCAAGCTCACTAAGACTTAGTTTATAGAAAGTAGGTCTACCATGCGGACAAGTAGAAGCATCTTCACTTCGCCCCAATTGCTCAATGAAATCGAGCATCTGCTGTTGAGGTAACCATTGGTTTGCTTTCACAGAACCTTTGCAGGACATGGTCACCAACGTCT
This sequence comes from uncultured Eubacteriales bacterium, assembly GCA_964425745.1. Lineage (GTDB taxonomy): Bacteria > Bacillota > JAAYKD01 > JAAYKD01 > JAAYKD01 > CALCNS01. Next base: position 248,867 of record CAYRNW010000001.1, read on the forward strand.
TCAACATTAAATCGGAATTCCTTAAAGAACGTTCCAAATTAGACAACTCCATAAAAAGTTGTTGAACTTGATCCTTTCCTTGCACCCCACCGGCTGCTTGAGGAATTTCGCGAACTAAGATTGTTTGATTCCCAAAATCCTCGATTTCGAAACCCAGACTTTTGATTTCCTTAATTCTAGCAGACACTCGATCATATTCTGCGATTGAAAACTGTAATACATAGGGTTCTAATAGGATCTGACGTTGAATTTGACCCTGATTCATTTGCTTCTTTAGTTGATTGTACAAAAGTCGCTCAGCCATAGCATGTTGATCAAAGATGTATAACGAATCAACACTTTGCGCCAAAATATAGGTTCCAGCTAGCTGACTAATGGGTCGCAAAGGTGGAAACATCGATACTTGATTTCGATCATAAGCAGGTATAGTCACAAGAGATGGAAGTGGTTCTTTCATAACCGAACGCTCAATCGGTGTTGAAGATTCTTGAAAATTGACGGTCTCGTTTAATCTTAACTCTGTCCAAGGATTCGATGCTACGCTCCATGATTTTTGTTTTTCCACCTCTACCGGTTTACTCCAACTGGTGGATAGTTCAGAAGTGGTTTCGATCAGGGGATTCAAGGCGCTTCGAACTCCTCTTTGAACCAACGAGTACACCCGACGATCTTCTTGAAAGCGAACCTCGGTTTTAGCTGGGTGAACATTAACATCAATTTGATCGAATGGAATGTCCAACAAGAGCACGAAAAAAGGATATTTCCTCGGCTCCATACGCTGACGATAGGATTCTTCAACCGCATGTTGAATCGATGGTGCCATAGCATAGCGTCCATTTATGATAAAGTGCTCATCCCGACGGTTGGATCTAGGGAAAGTAGGTTTACCAACGAACCCTTTCAAAGAATATTCTGAATCCGAATAATCTACTGGAAGTAGGTGTTCTTTCACATCTCGCCCATAGATCTTTTGAATTACAGACATCAACTGACCATTGCCCTCGGTATCTAAAACCAATTTATCATCGCGCAGGCATTGAATAGCCACATCTGGGCGTGCTAAAGCAAGATGAATGCAGGTTTGTAAGACATGACTTCCTTCACTGACTACAGATTTCATGAATTTTAAGCGGGCTGGGGTATTATAAAATAAGTTCTCAACCACAATCTGAGTCCCCTTGGGTGCAGCAGCTTCTTCGATCGATTTTTGTCCGGATTCAACCTGAATCAAGGTACCTGCCAGATCTTCTTCACGGCGAGTTAGAAGTTGAAACAGAGAGACCGATGCAATGCTCGGCAAAGCTTCACCCCGAAATCCCAGGGTATGAATGGCAAATAAATCCGATTCTTGACGAATTTTACTGGTCGCGTGTCGTTCTAACGCGAGTGGAGCTTCATTAGCACTCATCCCCGAACCATTGTCGATGACTTTGATCTTCTGCAGACCCCCTTGTTCAATTTCCACACTGATTCGGGTTGCTCCGGCATCGATAGCATTTTCAATAAGCTCTTTCACAACGGACGCTGGCCGTTCAACAACTTCACCGGCTGCAATCTTATTGGCCAAATCCACCGACAAAATTCGAATTGAGTTTTCCATGTGTTCCTCCTTACTCTTTGTTTAATAACATTTGTAAATGATGGATATAGTTTAGAGCTTCAATGGGTGACATTGACATGATGTCCTTCGCCTTTAAATCCTTCAAGATTGGGTGTTCATCTGCTGCAAGCAGTGAAAGCTGCTCAGAACCCAGTATTTGACGATCTTTACTCGATCGTTGATCCCTTGAAATGAATGCTTGTTCTTGCGATTCCAGTAGTTTTAAGACCTCTCTTGCTCTTTTAACAACCTGGCGTGGTAACCCCGCTAAGCGAGCAACCTCAATCCCATAACTTTTGTCCATACCCCCAGGCACAATGCGATGTAGAAAAACGATATTCTCGTCTTTTCCACGAACAGCGACCGAGAAATTACGAACTCCCTCGTAAAGCTGTTCCATATCGGTCAGTTCGTGGTAATGTGTTGCAAAGAGTGTCCTAGCACCTAACCACTGCGGATTTTGAATGTACTCCAAGGCAGCTCTAGCAATACTCATGCCATCGAACGTACTGGTCCCCCGACCAATCTCATCGAGGATCAAGAAGCTTCTATGTGTAGCCGAAGCTAAAATCTGGCTCAATTCGGTCATTTCCACCATGAACGTAGATTGTCCACCGGCTAAATCATCTCCGGTTCCGACTCTGGTAAAAATACGATCGACAATCCCGATTTCAGCGGAAGAGGCGGGCACATAGGACCCCATTTGGGCCATGAGTACAATCAGTGCATTCATGCGCAGGTAGGTACTTTTACCAGCCATATTAGGTCCGGTTATGATTAAAATCCGCTGATTCTCTTCATCCATCATCAAATCATTGGGAATATAAGGACTATTTTTGAGGGTTCGTTCTACAACCGGATGCCTTCCCTCTCTTATCTTTATGGTTCTGCCAAGATGAATGCTCGGTTTACAATATCGATAACGAGAAGCGATTTCGGCCATGGAAGCTATACAATCGAGTACGGCAATGACAGAAGCTGCTTGAAGGATCTGTTCTCTAAAACCTCCAATCCAATCTCGCAATTCGATAAACAAGTCAAACTCTAACTCAACCAACTTCGTTTCAGCACCAAGAATCGTTTCTTCCAACTCTTTTAACCGTTGAGTGATGTAGCGTTCTCCATTGGACAGGGTTTGTTTGCGAATGTAATGTTCAGGAACATTTGCCAGCTGAGAGCGAGTAACCTCAAGATAATAACCAAAGACGCGATTATAGCCTACTTTCAAATTCCGAATGCCGGTTTGTTCACGTTCTTCTTGTTCCAGGGCCAAAACCCATTCTTTTCCTTCATTGGCTGCTTTCGCGTAAATATCGACATCATGATGATATCCCTGCCTGATCATGCCCCCTTCACGAATCGAAACAGGAGGTTCATCGACAATTGCTTGACTAATTCGTTGGTCAATTTCGGTTAAATTCGGTAATGATTGAGTCTGAGTCAAAAGCAAAGATGATTGAACGTCTTGCAGAAGTTCTTTTAAGTTGGGCAGCAAAGATATGGTTCGTTGCAATGCTTGAAGATCCCTAGCGTTGGCTGAACCAAAGCTAATCCGACTCAATAATCGCTCAAGATCGGTCACCTTTTGAAGTTGTTCTTGTATGGCCTCGCGTAACCCGGGGTTTTCAACAAACTCCTGAACTGCACTTAAACGATGGTCAATTTGTGCTTTATTGGTTAAGGGCTGTAAAATCCATTGATGTAGCATACGCCCCCCCACGGAGGTCCGAGTTCGATCCATGACCCAGAGAAGTGATCCTTGATATTGATTATCACGCATCGTTTGTGTCAATTCCAAACTTCTCCGCGTTGATAAATCCAATACCATTTGCCAATCCAATTGATAATATTCGGGTGCATTCAATTTGAGATTCGGCAGTTTGGTTGTGTTTTGCACATACCAGGAAAGTGCTTTAATCACCTCAAGCAGAGATTCGCTTCGTTGATTCAAAGGAATTGAACGAAATAGCACGTCTTCTGGGTGCAGTTGCTCCAAAATTTGTGTTCGTTCGTCTGCTTGCAGTTTGGTGCAATGGACTCCATTGACTAAACAAATATTCTCGAGTTCCTCTTGAACTTTTTCTTGCCAGGGTATCACTTCACGAGGGTTCAAACGTGTTAATTCGTTCTTTGCTTGACGAGGAGCGTCCTCACCCTGATACTCTGTACAAAGAAATACCCCAGTTGAAACGTCGACCGCTGCAAGGGCAAACGCGTGCTCTTGCCACGACAGGCAAACCAAAAAGTGATTTCGCTTTTCTTCTAATAGAGGGCTCAAATTGGCTGTTCCGGGTGTCACAATCCTCACGATTTCACGTCGAACTAAGTTCTTAGTGGTTTTTGGATCTTCTACTTGCTCACAAATGGCAACACGGTACCCTTTCCCCACCAACTTACTGATGTATCCTTCTGCTGCATGGTAAGGAACCCCACACATAGGAATTCGATCTTCCTGACCACCTTCTCGCCCGGTCAACGTGATATCCAGCTCTTTGGACATTTCAATGGCGTCTTCAAAAAACATCTCATAAAAATCTCCTAAACGGAAAAATAAAATCGCGTCAGGATTTTCAGCTTTCATTTGCAGATATTGCTGGATCATCGGAGTATAGGATTTATCCATGACCGGACCTCCTTACTAGTTTTTTTTCGGAATTCCTTCCAAATGCCAACTGCTTGCTTTAACAATGTGCACCCAGATGATTTTTCCAATTTCCGATACAGTCGCAGGGAAGTGCACCAGTTTATTGCCACCGGTGCGCCCAGTATACATGGAATCATCTTGTTTGCTAGGTCCCTCGACAAGCACTTCCAAATCTTGACCTTCATATTCAAGATTGATTTGCAAAGAAATTTCAGCTTGAACATCCATAAGCTTCTGAATTCTAGCTTGCTTAATCGCATAGGGGATCTGATTTTCCATTTCAGCTGCCGGTGTACCACTGCGCTGACTGTATATAAAGGTATAAGCACTGTCGAAGCGCACCTTTTGAACAACATCGAGCGTATCATTAAAATCTTCGTCAGTCTCGCCAGGAAATCCTACAATGATATCGGTTGTGAACGATACATGAGGAACCGCTGCTTTGATTTGCTGTGCAATTTCTAAATACCGCTCTTTGGAATAGCCACGATTCATCGCTTTTAAGATTCGACTACTCCCCGATTGCATGGGCAAGTGGAATTGAGGACAGACATGTTTTGCTTCTTGAAAAACACGAATCAATTTCGGGTTCACATCTCTTGGATGAGAAGACATGAACCGAATGCGGCGAATCCCGGGAATGAGATCCACTTGTTCCAATAAGTCAGCAAAATCCATGCTTGAACCTGCATCTTTGCCGTAGGAGTTCACATTTTGACCCAATAGTGTTACTTCTTGTACTCCATCTGCTACTAATGCTCGAATTTCTGCCAAAATATCGTCGGGCTTTCTGCTTCTCTCCCGTCCGCGTACATAGGGTACAATACAATAGGTACAAAAATTATTGCAACCATAGGTTATACTGACCATTGCACTATATGAATGACTTCGTAATTTAGGTAAACCTTCGGTTGGAATAGCATTGGTTTCCTCGATTGAAATTACTTTTCCTTTGTGTTGTAATGCTTGCCATAAAAGTTCTGGGAAATGATCGATCTGATGTGTACCAAAGAGGATATCGATATGTCGATAACTTTTCTGAACTTTGGCAACGATTTCAGGCCGTTGAACCATACATCCTCCTAACGCTATTATCAGGTCCGGGTGTTGTTCTTTAATGAATTTTAGACGGCCAAGGTGCCCGAGTACTCTGTTTTCCGCACTTTCTCGAACACTGCAAGTATTCAGAATCACTAGATCGGATTCTTCGGGGGAATCGTGCTTCACAAATCCAACCCGATCCAGTAATCCGGCGATGAGTTCTGCATCATTAAAACTCATTTGACAACCAAAGGTCGAAAAAAACATTCTTGGCGGGCGGCCATTTACTTCAGTATAGTGTTGCGTCCAATCCTGTAATCGCTGCGTTGTAGATTCTGTTGACATATATAATCTCCTTTTTGAAAAAAAACTTGCCCAAATTATAAAAAAAGTGTATGATGGAGAGAGAATTTGTTAGATGCAGGTGATGGCATGAAAGTTATAAAACGAGAAAAGACCTTTGACTTTGCTTCTTTTAATCTAGATCGATTAATTGAACTGGTCGATGTGTATGCACCGCCCAAAGAAGAAAAACCAATGGCGGATTTTGTAGAGCCACTCTTAGCGAAATATTGTGAATACACAGACAGAGATTCGATTGGCAACCTCTATGCATTTCGCAAAGGAGATCCGAATGCGCCTACCATACTCTTGTCTGCACATCAAGACACCGTATTATTTCCCCCTCAGGAGAAATATTATATCGTTCAAAATGGATATTTGCAACTAAATAAAGATTTTTTGGAACGCGATCGTTATAGCGGTTCGATTCGTTCCGTTGTCTTGGGCGGTGATGATCGTTGCGGCATTGAAATTATCCTATCTATCTTAGAAACCTATGATGGCCCGCTCAATATAAAGATAATTTTATCGACTCGTGAAGAAATCGGTGGTGAGGGAATTGCCGATGTTAGAAGAGACTTCTTTCAAAATCTACGTTTTGGACTTGTGTTAGACCGAAAATTCAGTGGCGACATCGTCACTTCTATTGAGCGGCAAACACTATGCACGAAGAAGCTTTATCAGCATGTTTTACAATCGGGAGTGCGGGCAAATGTCAAAGATTTGCGAGAGACGGTAGGCTCTTTCTCGGATGCCTACTTTCTCTCAAAACGATTGAAAATTGATTGTGTCAACATGAGCGTTGGCTATTATCAACCTCATACTTCCTTGGAGCGTATCGATTTATACGCCTTCAACAACAGTGTTCGCTGGGTTAAAGAAATTTTAGAAACCTACCAGCCAGATTAAACAGCGGATCAATTATTCTTGTCAATATACCCAAAGGTGAGATCAATATGACCAACTACAACCAACCACTCGATATCAACAGTCGTTTAGATAAAGCACATGAATATTATTTGAATGCTAAAAGGCCATGCTGTCCTGCGCCTTTTCCTGATTATGTACAACGTCATCCTTTACTGGAACAAATCAGTGGCAATCATCCGATTCCTTCTCCCCCCATGCCTTTTTGGTGGTCCGAAAATGTTTTGAACGCCCCCCAATTAAGGAAATTTCCATGGTTAAAGGAAGTTTTAGATCAGGTTACATGGCAAGAAATGATTGAAGGGAAAATTTCAGATAAGAAGTTCAAGGAATTCCGAATGAAGTGGTCGGTTGAACAACGCAAATTAGTCTCTTCTCCAAAAATTGGTGGCATCCTTAATGTTATTTTTCATGTAGAACCAGAGCCCGTAAAAAAATATCGGAATCGTTCTAAAGAGTACTCCCGTATTCCTCTTTGGTGGTATTGGATCGCCTTGGAATCCAGAAGTTTCGGAGACGCCAAAATCAGCAGATTTTTAGCCAAAACTACGCTTCAGGAATTTAATGGGGGCGAATTCAATCTTGACCGTTTCGAAAGAATGCGGTCTGGTACTTCAAAAAAAATACCAAAAACCACAAAAATTGAAGATTTTTTATATCAATCCTTTTATGAATATCCTAATGTGCTGACAAAATTTAACCAGCGTGGTGGCAAAACCCTTTATACAATGCGAGTCACGATTGACCCTTATTCCATAGTCAGCATGAGTACCCGCTCACCTCACTGGAGCAGTTGTCAAAATCCAATTCGTCTTGATACCCATGAACAAAGTCACAAATTGTGGGCAAACTTATTGGACAGCAATATGGCTTTATTGGAAATGATTAACCCCGATGAAGACGAAGAAGTTAGCTTGGTAGCAAGGGCCATTCTCCGGATTGTCAAAGATCATAAGCAGGATCTTCTTTATCTTGATTGCTTATATGGTGAAAGAGGTTATGTGACTTCCTTTGTTACTATAACTCGCGAATTAGCTAAAACAATCGGTTTAGTTCCGGTTTCCGGACGAATGTTACCTTTTTACACAAGCTTCAACACTCCTTTAACGGGATATCCAATAGACTTCAAACACTATGAACCCCCTTACTTGGATTTTGGGGAATGGAAAAAAATTAATGGATTGTATCAATTTACAGGCGAAGGTCATTATTTGTATTCCATGTAGCATAAAGAAAAAGGCAACTTCAGCAATAAGCTGGAGTTGCCTTCTTTTAAACTGAAGACATGACTATTCTTTTTGCTCTTCTTTATCGTCTTTACTCTGCTCCTCTAACCGTTTATGAGAGAATGACAGAAGTGATCGGTCCTGGCTATATGTAATTAATTCCAGAGCTTGTTCATATGGGAAAAACCCACCTTCAGAAAAACCCTCTTCTTTATTCACAAAGGCTTCAACCTCGTCACTGGTCATCAAATACCAAGTAATGCGGTTACAAACAGGTCGTCTGCGGGAAATAGAGTAAAACTCATAACTGGTCTGGCCTGCGGGTTCAACGATATCGGCAGAAACCCCGGCTTCGTGTTTCACGCGAGACACAGCAACTTCATGGGCAAGTTGATCGTTTCGAATAACTCCTTTTGGAAAAACCCATTCATCTTTTTCATTCTTCAGTAATAGCACTTTGTCTTGATTAAAAACTACTCCACCGGCGCAATTTCGAATTAACATAGCGTCCTCTCCTCCTTGAGTATAATTTCCTTATACCTTACTTCATACTTATGTTACTTTATTCAATTCAAGGAATCCGGACTCCTTCTTTTGAAAAGTACCAAATCGATTCTATTTAGATCATTTCCTGGTTGATCGTGTTGAGAATGAAGTCATCCAAAGCGAGATTTTGAATGTGAACCTTGTTCTCCTCTTCCCCCAATTGAATCTTGAAGAAATTGATCAGCAAATGGTTCTTAACAACTTTGTGAGTATCGAGATGTAATGGAACTACATGAATTTGAATCTCTTCATGAGAAACTCCGGTCAAAATTTGTTGGCGTAGATGTTCTACGTTTAATTGTTTGACAGGTTGGAGCATCGCTTTTTCGATTCCTAAATCGTCCATCATCCAGAGATGATTGCTGTAGAGACGCCCTTCCTTTTTATTGCTTGCTTTGAAAGGTTCTCGGTTTGCTAACGCTGATAAAACCCTGCGCACGGATTCTGAAGTAAATTCCTCGTCATAGCTCAACTCATAACCTTGCATTGCGGTTACTTCCTGAATAAAGAGATCGGAGATTCGCTCACGATCTTTGAGAGCAGCCCAAAAGAAATCCATCGCTTCTAATGCTTCCAAATTCATTTTTAAAACAGTCAAGATAAGTACCTCCCTATAATAAAACATACACCCGACAGCTGAACTAAAGCCAACCATGGCATTCCACTTGTAAATGCTCGATGCTGAGTTTTGTGGCGGAAAATTTCCATTGCTGACCAAGCCCCTAAGGCTCCCCCTACCCATGCAATTCTCCAAAACCAACGTTCTGGGACACGAAAAAATTTTTTCCCCGCAATCCATTTGTCGTAACCAAAAAGAAGAAACTGAACAACATTGATTCCAAGAAAATAGGAAGAAAGAACTATGAGACCCCTTGTCAATCAAACCCCTCCGTAAACAAAATTGTTACTTTAGATCACTATCGTATGCTTATATTCTTCGTGAGGTCTGAAAAACCTTTTCAAAAAAGTTTTCCTTTTTTAAAACCTGATGACAATAGAATTATAATGTGTTATGATTACAAAAAAGGAGGCGTTTACCTTGGCTCTAGTCACTACAACCGAAATGTTCAAAAAAGCGTATCAAGAGAAATACGCGGTGGGCGCATTCAATGTTAACAATATGGAAATCATCCAAGGAATTGTTGATGCTGCCAAAGAAGAAAATTCTCCTCTTATCCTTCAAGTCTCTGCCGGTGCCAGAAAATATGCAAAACACGTTTATCTTTTGAAATTGGTCGAAGCTGCAATTCTCGACAGTGGTTTAGATTTAGCACTACACTTAGACCATGGTGAAGATTTTGAGATTTGCAAAGCTTGTGTCGATGGTGGTTTTACCTCCGTCATGATTGATGGTTCCAAATATGAGTTTGAAAAGAACATTGAAGTCACCAAACGAGTCGTAGATTATGCCCATAGCAAAGGGGTTCCCGTCGAAGGGGAACTCGGCAAACTTGCTGGAATTGAAGACAACATACAAGTCAGTGGTAAAGACGCGACATTCACCGATCCCGATCAAGCGGTTGAATTTGTACAGCGAACTGGGGTTGACTCTCTGGCGATTGCAATTGGTACAAGCCACGGAGCGTATAAATTTAAAGGGGAACCTCGTCTAGACTTTGAACGTTTGCAAAAGATTTCATCTCTGTTACCTGGATATCCCATTGTACTACATGGTGCATCTACTGTTTTGCCGGAATTTGTTCAAATGTGTAATCAATTTGGTGGTATGATTCAGGGGGCACAAGGGGTTCCGGAGGAAATGCTTCGTAAAGCAACCACCATGGGAGTCTGTAAAATCAATATCGATACCGATTTACGTTTAGCCATGACGGCTTCCGTTCGTAAACATCTTATGGAGCATCCTTCGGATTTCGATCCCCGTCAATACTTATCTCCAGCCCGAACTGCCATTAAAGAGATGGTGGCTCATAAAATCCGTAATGTCTTAGGAAGCAATCAAAAAAGATCCTAATTTCTGTTAAGAAATCGGCATCCCTATTCTGCGATAAATTTCGCAGTTTAGGGATGCCGATTTCATTTAGAATGTAATTACTTCACCATGTAAGGGTGCTATAGCACCATGTCTTTCAGAAATGGTTGCAGCTAAATCAGAGAAACTGCTACGAATTCCCAAATCTCTCACAGGGTTTTTCTTGCCATACACCAATAAAGGTACAAACTCTCTGGTATGATCTGTTCCAGGCCATGTAGGGTCTGTGCCATGGTCAGCCGTTATAAACAAGAGATCGTCCTCGTGGAGTTCGTCTAAAATCTGTGGTAAAAATTGGTCAAAGGTTTGCAAGGCTACAGCGAAACCCTCGGGGTTATTTCTATGTCCCCAGAGCGAGTCAAACTCCACCAAATTGGTGAAAATCAATGCATCGTGTTTTTCTTCTTGCAATATTTTCAGGGTCCATTTGATTCCATCGATGTTATCTTTCGTTTTATGGCCCTTAGATATACCTTGACCGACAAAAATATCTTCGATTTTCCCTACAGAATAAACCGGAATTCCTTTTGCTTGGAGCAGCGTTAAGAGATGTTTACTCTTGGGTTCTAACGGATAATCATGACGATCCGAAGTTCGTTGATACGCTCCCGGAGACCCTAAAAAGGGGCGAGCTATGATACGAGCAATCTCATATTTTCCTCGGCAAATTTCCCGTGCTTGTTCACACCACTGGTAAAGTAAGGATAACGTTACAATATCGGTATGTGTTGCGATTTGTAAAACACTATCGGCAGAAGTATAAACGATGGGATTTCCGCTTTCCTGATGTTCTTTTCCCAGTCGTTCAATAATCTCTGTACCGCTGGCAGCACAATTCCCAAGGAGCTTTCTTCCGAATGATTTCTCTAATAATCCGACTAACTCCTCGGGAAAACCCAAGGGATAGACAGCAAAGGGTTGGAAAAGACGCATCCCTGCAATCTCCCAATGACCGGTGATTGTATCTTTTCCAGGCGACTTCTCAGCCATTTTACCATAGGAAGCCAAAGGAGCTGAAGTGGGAGAAACTCCTTCTAGGGGTAGGATGTTTCCTAGTCCTAATCTCTGAAGGGTGGGTAGCTTTAAGCCGTTGACGGTTTTGGCAACGTGAACAAGTGTATTTGCTCCCGAATCACCATAAAGCGTAGCATCGGGCATGGAACCGCAGCCCACGCCATCTAAGACAATGATGATCGTCCTCACCGGAAGCCCCCCTTTACGGCTTGTTCAAATTATTGAATCTCAGCGGCCCCTGACTTCAAAGCCTCTTCATTGAGTGGCATCAAATTTTGCCGATGAGCTGGCAATTTCTTTTTGAGGGTATAAACGACGGACTCCACTTCAACGGCATGGGTTGCTTCTAAAAAGGCTCCCAACATGACCATGTTAGCGACACGGCTGCTACCGATCTTCTCAGCTATATCATTGGCTGGAATCCGATATTGTTTGATATCGGTTCTTGTACAAACTTGTTCAATCAACGAACTATTGATGAACAACATGCCCCCTTCACGAACCATGGGTGCAAATTTTTCAAAACTTTGTATGTTCATGACGATTGCAGCCGAAGGGCTCAAAACGATGGGACTACCAATATCTTGATCTGAAACAACCACAGAGCAGTTTGCAGTTCCGCCACGCATCTCCGGACCATAAGAAGGAAGCCAGGTAACTTTTTTCTCTTCCTTTAGTCCGGCTTCCGTAATGAGTTGCCCCATTAGCATCACACCTTGACCACCAAAACCTGCTATTACAATATCATGCGTCATCTTATTTGACCTCCTCAGGGACTTTGAAGTCCTTTAATGGATAGTAAGGGATCATATTCTCTTCCAGCCATTTAAGAGCTTCAATAGGACTCAATCCCCAGTTGGTGGGGCATGTTGATAAAATCTCCACCATAGAGAATCCCAATCCCTTTTGTTGTGCCATAAAAGCTTGCTTGATCAGCTTTTTGGTTTTAATGACATTAGCTGCATTGTGGACAGAGGCACGGCTGATCAAAGCAGTACTGTCCAACGTAGCTAACATTTCCGACATACGAATCGGTTTACCGGTTTGAGCTTCTTGCCGTCCAAAAGGAGAAGTCGTTGTCTTTTGACCAATTAAACTGGTCGGTGCCATTTGGCCACCCGTCATGCCATAGATAGCATTATTGACAAAGATTACAGTGATGTTTTCTCCACGATGAGCTGCATGAACGATTTCTGCGGTTCCAATCGAAGCCAAGTCACCATCTCCCTGATATGAGAAGATGATTCGATCGGGTAAAGCACGTTTAAGTCCAGTGGCTATTGCAGGTGCGCGTCCGTGAGCCGCTTGAACCATATCACAAGTAAAATAATTATAAGCAAATACCGAGCAGCCGACCGGAGCAATTCCGATTGTTGTACCGGCAATATCTAATTCATCCATGACTTCTGCCACTAAACGGTGAATGATTCCATGAGTACAACCCGGGCAGTAATGAGTTGTAACCTCAGTTAAAGATTTTGGTCTTTCAAAAACAACTGCCATGCTATTTCACCCCTTCGATCAATTTCTTTAGTTCGGCTAGAATTTGTTTCGGCTCGGGTGCCATTCCTCCCGTACGTCCATGGAAGGTAACCGGTTGTTTGCCATTGACCGCTAAACGAACATCTTCCACCATTTGTCCGGCACTCATTTCTACTACCAAAAAGCCCTTCGCATGAGAGGAAACCTTCTCAAAAGCCTCGGTTGGGAACGGGAACAGCGTAATGGGTCGAATCAAACCAACTGATATCCCCTCAGCACGAGCCATATTGACCACGGAGCGTTCAATACGGGCGGTTGTTCCGTAACCAACTAAGAAGAATTCAGCATCTTCATGCAAAATTTCGTATCGGACTTCATTCTTCTCCATTTGACCAAATTTCTCTTGAAGATGATCATTGTGCTTTTCACATTCTTCAGCTTGAATAAACAGGGAATTGACCACGTTGTGTTGACGCTGACCCAAGGTACCGGTCGTCGCCCAGGATTTATCGTAAGCCACCGGGGCTCTTTTCTCAATAGCAACCGGTTCCATCATTTGGCCTAACATGCCATCGCCCAAAATCATGACCGGATTTCGATATTTCTCAGCAAGATCAAAGGCTTCCATTGTTAAATCCACCATTTCCTGAATGGTAGAGGGAGCGAGTACCAACATCCTATAATCGCCATGGCCGCCGCCCTTAGTAGCCTGAAAATAATCTCCCTGGGAGGGTTGAATTGTTCCTAATCCAGGACCCCCTCGCATCATATTAACAATGACGCAAGGTAATTGAGCTCCTGCTAAATAGGAAATTCCTTCTTGCTTCAAACTGATACCTGGGCTCGAGGAGGAAGTCATGCAGCGCACTCCAGCACTAGCGGCACCATAAACCATGTTGATGGCTGCTACTTCACTTTCGGCCTGAACAAAAGCACCGTTTACCGATGGTAGTCTTCTGGACATATATTCCGGAACTTCATTTTGAGGTGTTATGGGATACCCAAAAAAATAGTGACAACCAGCTGTAATAGCAGCTTCCGCTAAAGCCTCGTTGCCTTTCATTAATATTTTCTCTGCCATGTTCTCTCCTCCTATTTCTCTACCTTAATGGCACAGTCAGGGCACATCCGTGCGCACATAGCACACGAAATGCACAAGTTTTGATCAATAATCGTGACCGGATGATAACCCTTGGAATTCATATGGCTTCCCATAACCAAGATTTTTTTGGGACAAGCGGTCGTACAAAGGCCACAGCCTTTACAAATATCCTCGTAAATAGTAACTCTAGTGATCATAATACCCTCCTTCTTTCCTTTCCATTATTGATTATTACGTTCCCATGGGGGCAACATTTGCCGATCCACAAGGAACAAGGGTTCCGAAATTAAGGGAGCAGCCTGCTCGTATAGACGACGGTCCACAGAAACGAAACCAATAGGTAATCCCGTCCTCTGGGACACTTCTTGAGCCACCTTGTACCCATCTAAAATCGTTTCTAAGGTGGTTTCTGCTCCTAGGTTGGTGTTTGCTACTAATCCTGTGATTTGAATGCGGGAACGCCATTCAATGCGTTCCTTCATTTCAATCAATTCATCTGCGGTCTGGGAAAATGGTCTCCTGATGTTAATGACAAACAAAACTTCATGATCGATTTGCTGAAAATGCTGTTTGTATTGTCCTAATGCTACAGCACCAGCATCATCGCCCCCAACGTCCATGATTACCTTTAAATCAGGATTATGAAAAACTGTGAATACCTCTGCTGTAACCGCAGGAACATCGGCGTGTTCCATCTCACCTTGAGGAAGAATCACTCGGATGTCACGATTGATCAACTTCGTTCGAAACTCTCTTGCTCTAAAATAGGGTTTAACGATGTCCAAATCTACGATCGCTATGTTCTCATATTCCGGTGCAATTTGCTGAACCACATTCAACGCTAATTCGGTTTTGCCACTTCCATAGGGTCCGACAAACACTGTAACTCTATGATCAAACATATTCCATCACCTTTTCTTGACCGTGAATCACTCGTAACGCTCCTTCTGCTAAGGCAAGCAACTCATCTTCCCCGGGATATAAAATAATCTTTCCCAGAAACCCAATCTTTGAAACGATAAACTCTGTAAGAAATTTGCTGTAGGCTAATCCACCAGTAAGTATAATAGCATCAAATTCCCCATTCAAAACGACGGCAGCAGCGCCGATTTCCTTTGCTACTTGATATCCCATTGCTTCAAATGCTTCTTTTGCCACCGAATCATTCTTTTGAATTCTTTCCTCAATCTCTCTTCCGTCGTTGCTTCCTAAATATGCGACCAACCCACCTTTGCCTACAAAATGTTTGCGCAATTCAGTTTCGGTAAACCGTCCACTGTAGGCTAATCGGATGACATCACCCACTGGTAGCCCCCCGGCACGTTCGGGAGAAAAAGGTCCATCTCCATCGAGTGCATTATTAGAGTCGATGATTTTTCCGGCCCTGTGTGCACAAACCGAAATCCCTCCTCCTAAATGTGCGATGACGAAATTTGCTGTTTCGTAGGTTTTTCCTAAATCGGTAGCACATTGATGAGCCACCATTTTTTGATTTAATGTATGTTGAACACTGCGACGTTTAATTTCCGGTATGCCGGAATATCGAGCTAATGGTTCAAGCTCATCCACTACGGTAGGATCAACAATGTAAGCGGAAACTCCCGCTTTGGAAGCAATCGTATCTGCCAGCAACCCACCTAGATTCGATGCATGTTGCCCGGAATAACCTTCGCGCAGATGCTTCTTCATTAAGTCATTGACGAGGTAAGTACCTCCGGGAAGTGGTTTCAACATTCCACCGCGTCCAACAACAGCTAGCAATTTTTCATCATTAATTCCATGTTGATCCAGACATGAACGAACTGTCTGATAACGAAAATCAAATTGAGCAAACATCGTCTGAAATTGACTCAATTCGTTGGCCGAATGTCGTAGGGTTTCTTCTATGACTAATTCTCTCCCTTTGAAGATGCCGATTTTGGTTGATGTTGAACCGGGATTAATGGTTAGTATCAAATCTCTTTGCATATTATTCTCCTATTCAGCAGCCATATATGAAGCAACCGCAATCGACCGGAATTTTGCTTCCGGTGTATCGGAGCGAGAAGTCAAAACAATTGGCTTTTTGGCACCAACGACAATGCCGGCTACTTTTGTATTGCCGAAATAGACGAGGGATTTATACATAACATTGCCAACTTCAATGAATGGTACCAAGATGACATCCGCGTATCCGGCGGCAGGATCTTTAATTCCCTTATGTTTAGCCGCTTCTGGAACCAATGCCCCATCAAAGGCCAGGGGTCCACTAACGATAGCATCCCCAAATTCACCTGTAAGTGCCATATCATGCAATGCTTGTCCATCAACGGTTGCCTGCATTTTTGGATTAACTTGTTCAAAAGCAGCGATGGGAACAACCTTAGGTTGTTTAACCCCAAACTTTCGAGCGACTGTTAATGCGCTTTGCAAAATATCGGCTTTTTGTTCCAATGTTGGTGCAATGTTCATGCCACCATCGGTCATATAGATCAATCGGTCCAATCCGGGAACTTCCATGACCGCTACGTGGCAAATAAGATTACCGGTGCGAAGCCCGATTTCTTTGTCTAAAACCGCACGCAAGAGATTGGCTGTGTCTACGATGCCCTTCATTAACATGTGGGCTTGACCTGAGGAAACCAGCTCCACAGCTTTTTTGGCGGCTTGAATATTGTCTTCTGCATCCAAAATTTGCATGTCAGCTAGATTGATCGCATGCTCTTTTGCGATCTTCTCGATTTCGGCTTTCTTACCGACTAAGGTCGCACTGACAAGACCAAATGTAACCGCTTGGCTAACCGCTTCCAATACTTCTAAATCATGTGCCGCCGCAACCGCTAAGTGGCGCTTCGGAAGGGATGAAACTTTCTCAATTAACTCATCGAATGATTTGATCAAGGGGCCTCTCTCCTTTTTTATGAATCTGTATAAGCTCTGGGAGTTTCCTCCCCTTTCATTACACGAAATACCCCATCGGCTAAGGCTCTCATTTCATCTTCACCGGGATATCTGAAAATCGGACCAATCCAGCCAATTCTTTGTTGTATGCTGCCACATAAACGGAGGTTATTCGCCATCCCCCCAGTGAGGAGAATTCCGTCTACTTTGCCTTCTAACGGCATCGCCATGGCTGCTATTTCTTTGGCGATTTGATAAACCATTGCTTCAAAAACCTCTAAAGCGCGTTTATCACCGTTTTGAATCCTTTGTTCAACGACACGTAAATCCCCGGTTCCTAAATAGGCAATCAACCCCGCCTGTCCGTTAATTTTTTTAATCATTTCTTTTTCGGTAAAACGCCCGCTATAACAAAGGCGGACCAAAGAATATACCGGTAAGGTTCCGGCTCTCTCTGCAGAAAACGGACCTCCTTCATTGGCGTTATTGACATCAACAATTCGACCTTGGTTCACCGAGGCAATGGAAAAGCCCCCTCCGAGATGAGCTACGATCAGACGGAGTGAGGAAAGTTCTCTATTGATTTCTTTGGCATGACGAATCATCGTAGCGCGGATGTTTAATGCATGGAGCATACTGGCTCTTGGAAGCTCCGGTAATCCACTAAAGCGTGCTACATCGTCGAACTCGTCAACCGAAACTGGATCCACGATATAACTGGCAACACCTAAGCGCCCTGCGATTTCATCTGCCAGCAACCCACCCAAATTGGAAGCGTGTAACCCATATTTCCCTTCGCACAAATCTCGTTTCATAGAATCATCTACAGGATAAACACCACTATGAAGAGGTTTTAACATGCCTCCCCGACCCACGATTGCTGAAATGTTCAATCCTATGCCTCGCTGGTCCAGCCACGTTTGAATTCGTTGATTTCTGTATGGTAACTGTGCCAAAATCGTATCATACGACGCTAATTCGGAACTTTCATGGTTGATCGTTTCTTGAACGATAACTTCGGTCTCTGTTAGTAAAGCAAGTTTGGTTGATGTTGAACCGGGATTAATCGCAAAAACTACATTCATCAGCAGACCTCCTCTTCTTTCTCTTTTTTATTCTATTTCAACAGTCGAATCTTTTTTCCTGCCTACTCTTAATTTTCGGTTTAATCCCTCATTTTTAAGATTAAACTCACTTGGACACCCGGGAAGAAACTACAGGGTAAAAATTCTTCTCGTTCTAGAATTTGTGAAAAAAGCCCATTCCCAGATCGCAAATAAAAAGCCCCTTGAAATCTTTGCAAAGATTTTATGACCTGAGCCAATCCTTGTCCTCTACCAACTTCTTTTGAAGCTGAAATTCCTTGCTGTAATGCATAACGAACCACCGATTCTTCCGGCCAGTCGACAATCGCATGCCCTTGAGATAAACTTCCCCTTAATCCCACTCCCAAATCGGCTAAAGCTATGTGAATTTCTTTTCCATTCTTGGTTCGATAACTTTGCACTGCGACATATCCGTGATCACGACTATGCTGAGGAATGTTTTGACACAACTCCGATAAAAGAGTACAGAAAAAAATTTGGTCTGGATTAAGATCTCCTCCCAATGGCAAAAAAATCCTCTTCATGTTTTGCAGGAAACTCGTAACAATCTCGGGCACTTCATCTTCTGCACGAAGTGTAGTGATTGGAATCAGCCACATTTCATCTTGTGTTTGTCTTAGGTTCAATTGAGGTTGTGCCGGTATTAAACTGGCGTATTGAGAGACCTCTTTCAAAAAGCCACTGCGTACTAGGTACTGCATCACGTTCTCTTTCCGAGGCAAATACAACCATACCCGATCTAATACCATAGACAAGTATCGAACATAGGACAAAAGCATAAGGAGCCCAAAGGGGTCAATAAAATCTAAATCTCGCAAAGATACGGTGTTGTCCTCTCCGGCTAGAGGACGTAGGCGATCGAGCGCTTTGATTGTTTTATCCCCGGTCAATTGAAAAGGAAGGTTGAGAAAGTTCATTCTCGCACCTCCCTTTCCTTTATTGGTTCAACTGTTGCCAAAGCAAGTAAGCAGCATTCTTTGCAGCACGCATTTTAATCTGACCTCGACTGCCGTTGAAGTTCATTTTCTTGGTTTGACAACCATTGGGTCCGTATAAAGCGATCCAAACCAGCCCAACCGGTTTTTCCTCAGTACCCCCGCCCGGTCCGGCTATGCCACTGATCGCAAGAGCATAGTCGCTTTCAGCGATTTGAGACGCTTGAGTAGCCATGGCCGTTACCGTTTCTTCACTGACAGCACCAAAAGACTCAAGGGTCTCCTGAGGTACATTCAATAACTTTATTTTGCTTTGATTTGAATACGTCACCCAACCCTGTGTAAAGAACCCCGAACTGCCGGGTAAATCTGTAAAACTACTCGCAAGCAGTCCCCCAGTACAGGATTCGGCCAGGGCTAGCGTTTTATTGTTCTTTAAGAGTTGAGATGCTGCCGCAGAGAAGATACTTTCATCATCTTGCCCATAAATATGGATTCCCACTCGTTCTGCTACTTTTCGGTGAAGTAATTCCAATTTGATATCTGCTTCCTCTTTGGATTCGGCACGTGTCGTTAGTCGCATCTGTACCTCACCCATACCCGCATACAGAGCCATCGTAGGATCAACTTGGCTTCTCATCAAATCGATTACTTCCATTTCCAGAGCGGACTCTCCAATACCGAAAAATTTTAGGGTACGATGGAAAAGATGTTGAGATAAATCAAAGTATTTACTCAATAATGGAACAACTTCATTTTCAAACATGGCTTCCATCTCCCAAGGAGGTCCCGGTAAAAGGAAAATCCATTTGTCTAGGTGCGGAACCGCATAACCGCAAGCAGTACCATTCGGGTTCGGTAGTATGAGGGACCCTTTAGGCTTCAGCGCTTGCTTCAGATTGTTTTCCGGCATTTTTCCAAATCGACTCTGAAAACGTTGAATTAACCATTGCTTTTGGGCCTCGTCGGTCTCGAGCGGTCGGTTCGTAGCCAAGGCTACACCTTCACGTGTTAAATCATCATCAGTGGGGCCTAATCCTCCGGTCAAGATGAGCAGATCCGCTCTGCTGAGTGAATCGGTGATGGTAGCAGCCAACCGATTTAAATTATCCCCAACTGTTACCTGACGATAAACATTAACTCCAAAAGTAGCTAACCGTTGTGCTAGCCACGCTGCATTGGTGTTCACGATTTGCCCTAATAAAATCTCTGTTCCTACCGAAATCAACTCTGCGTTCATGCGATCCCATCCTTTTCCAGTTGCATTGCCAATAAATCGTATCCTTGGATTCCCGTGATTTTGACAAGATGCATCTCACCGGGTTTTGCTTTTCCATTGACGATCACTAAACCATCGATATCGGGAGCTTGCCCTTGGAAGCGCCCAATCCATTGCTCCTCAGAGACCCTTTTTTCAGCCAGAACCTGTACACTCTTATCCAACCATCGGCGGTTGTTCTTAATGACAACTTTCTGTTGTGCTTCCATCAGCATGTTTCGTCGCCGCTCTTTTTCAGCTTCATCCATTTGGTCGTCTTTTTCGGCGGCAGGAGTTCCTTCTTCAGCTGAATAGGTAAATACACCTACATGATCAAAGGCGGTCTCTTGGACAAATGATACTAAGGCTTGAACATCCTCTAAGGTTTCTCCCGGATAACCCACGATGTAACTGGTTCGCAAAACCAAATCGGGCATTTTACTTTTCAATTCCGAGATTAAAGCCAAGATTTCTTCCTTGGTTCCGGTTCGATTCATATCCTTCAATAAATGGGTTTGGCAATGTTGGAGAGGTAAATCAATGTATTGACACATTTTTGGATGAGTTGCCAAAAGGTCAATAAAATCATCCGTAAAATGCGAAGGATAACAGTAAAGAATTCTAAGCCACTCGAGTCCCTCGATTTCAACAAGTTCTTTGCAAAGACGCCCAAGCGCTAAGTCCCCATAGAGGTCTTGACCATACAGAGTACAGTCTTGTGCAATCAGACAAATTTCTTTGACTCCTTGCTCAACCAATCTACGACTTTCAATGAGAATATCTTCAATTGTGCGGCTTCGAAAAACGCCTCGTATCATCGGGATTGCACAATAGCTGCATCGATTATCACAACCATCTGCAATCTTCACATAAGCTGTCGCCGGTAAGGTCGCTTGCATTCTTGGTAATTGATGTTGGTATAAATAATTCTCAGGCGGACTTTGCAGCACAATTTGATGTGGGTTCTCTTGCAATTGATGCAAAATCTCAACGACGTGGGCAAAATCCCCCACCCCAAAATAGGCATCCACTTCAGGAATTTCTTGTGCCAACTCCTGAGCGTAGCGTTGAACCAAGCAACCTGCGACCATAAGGTATTGTAAAGCCCCTGTTTTCTTAAATTCTGCAGTTTCTAAAATTGTATCAATAGATTCCTGTTTCGCTGGTTCAATAAAACCACAGGTGTTAATCACAATGACCTCGGCTTGTTCAGGAGTGACATATTCTAATCCTGCCTGCTGTAATTGACCCATCATCATTTCACTATCGACTAAATTTTTACTGCACCCCAGGGAAATCATGGAAAATTTCATGATTGGACTCCTTCTTATTTCGACCTAAACCCGCTGCGACGGGTAGGCTTCTTTGTCTTTTGCTTTTGAAAACCGATCAAAGCTTTTGGATGGTTTCCCATTAGATCTTCTCGTTTACCCAGTTGCAGTGCTTTGATAACGGTTTGGCGATTTTCCGGTTTTTTGTATTGCAATAATGCTCTTTGCAAACTGCGTTTTTCCGGTGCCTTTACGACAACAACATCTTGACCAGACAAGGGATCGATGCCGCTGTAATACATTGCCGTTGAAATACTGCCTGGGGTGGGAATAAAATCCTGTACTTGCTCCGGTTGAAATCCCAAATCTCGAACATATTCCGCCAATTCGATTGCGTCTGATAACCCGCAGCCGGGGTGTGAGGTCATGAAATATGGTACTAAATATTGATTTCTACCTAATTCCTGATTGACTTCTTGATACATTTTGCGGAAACGATCAAAGACCTCCGCTTGAGGTTTACCCATGTAGTGCAAGGCATTTTTCGCTACATGCTCTGGTGCTACTTTTAATTGCCCACTAATGTGATATTGACAAAGTTCTTTTAAATACTCTCGAGCTTTAGGATCTGCCAATAAATAATCGTAGCGGATTCCCGAGCGTACAAACACCTTTTTGACTTTCGGAATCATCCTTGCTTTACGCAGTAACTCAAAGTAATCGCTATGATCCACGATCAAACTTGGGCATAAATCCGGAAACAAACACTGCCTGTGCTGGCAAGCTCCTACTTTCATTTGCTTGCCACAAGAAGGGATTCTGAAATTAGCACTAGGACCTCCAATATCGTGTACATAGCCTTTAAAACGAGGAGAACGGGTCATGGCCTCAATCTCATGCAAAATGCTCTCGTGGCTTCTATTTTGAATGATCCTTCCCTGATGAGAAGTAATGGCACAGAACGAACAGCCCCCAAAGCATCCGCGATGACTGGTAATACTAAATTCAACTTCATCAAGTGCTGGTACTCCCCCTAAGGATTCATAGCGGGGATGCCAAGCGCGTTCATAGGGGAGAGCATAAACGGAATCCATTTCTGCAGTTGTCAAAGGTTTCGCGGGGGTGTTCATGACCAACCAGCCGGTCTCTTCCTCCTGAACCAAGGGCTTCCCCAAGAAGGGATTTTGCTCATGTTCAATGATCCGTATCGACTCTGCATACTTGGCTTTGCTTTGGCTGATCTCTGCAAAAGAGGGCAAATAGATTGCCGTATCGATGTGGGGCTCTTGCTTTGTCAGATATGCCGTTCCCGCAATGTGTTGTAATTTAGTTAAGGGTACATTGCGCTGGCAGAATTTCGATAACTCCCAAATTTGCTTTTCTCCCATACCAAAGATCAATAGATCCGCTTGAGAGTCTACTAAAATTGAATGACGGATCCGATCATCCCAATAATCATAATGAGGATTCCTTCGCAGACTCGCCTCAATTCCTCCAATGACAATTGGGATATCCCCATAGAGCCGACGAATCATTTGGCAATAGACAATCACCGCACGATTGGGACGTTTGCCTCCTTTTCCACCGGGAGCATAGTCATCCTCACTTCTGCGCTTTTTGCTTGCAGTGTAATTATTTAACATCGAATCAAGATTGCCACTTGATACCATAAACCCGATTCGCGGTCTGCCAAAAACTTGAAAGTCATCTGGTTTATTCCAATCCGGTTGCGCTATGATGCCAACCCGAAAACCCTCGGCTTCCAGCAACCGTCCAATAATGGCAATACCAAAACTGGGATGATCCACATAGGCATCCCCGGTAACCAAGACAAAATCACATTGATCCCAATCCCTCGCCCGCATTTCCTCAAGCGTCAACGGTAAAAACGACATGCTTACTCCTTCTAAACTACTAGTTACCAAATTTGTTCTCTAATTGCTCTTTAGACAATAGGACTTCTCGCGGTTTACTGCCTTGTGCAGGTCCCACTACCCCAACCTCTTCTAACTGATCCATGATTCGACCAGCTCGACTGTGACCCACTTTCAGGCGGCGTTGTAAATACGATACGGATCCTTGTCCAGACTCAATCACGATTCGTGCTGCCTGCATGAATAAGTCATCCATATCTGAAGTGTCTTCACCTTCATTTGAAATTTCTTCCGGCATCAAAATGGAATCATTAAAAATCGGTGCACCTTGCATTTTAACGTGGCTAACCACTGCTTCGACCTCGGTTTCTGAAATATAGGATCCTTGAATTCTCATTGGTTTCGGAATTCCCATGGGTTGGAAGAGCATGTCTCCCCTTCCCAGTAATTTCTCAGCACCGTTCATATCGAGGATAATTCTGGAATCAATTCCGGAAGAAACCGCAAAAGCAATACGACTGGGAATATTCGCTTTAATGGACCCTGTAATGATGTCGGCAGAAGGCCTTTGGGTTCCAATAACCAAATGAATCCCGGCGGCTCTAGCTAATTGAGCGATACGAATAATCGATTCTTCCACTTCATCTCTGGCTACGATCATTAAATCAGCCAATTCATCAATAAAGACGATCCAATACGGTAAAGGTTCACGATGATCATCATGAAGTACCTTTTCATTGAATTGACCAATGTTTTTTACGCTGAAAGCAGCGAAAAGTTCGTAGCGGCGATCCATTTCTTTTGTCACCGATTTTAAAACACCGGCTGCTTTTTTGGGATCAGTTACAACAGGGGCTAACAAGTGGGGAATCCCATTATAGGTTGCCATTTCAACAACTTTAGGATCAATCATAATCAATTTAATCTGTTCGGGAGAAAAACGATACAACAAACTTGTAATCATGCAGTTCATACAAACGCTTTTTCCTGAACCGGTTGCACCCGCAATGAGCAAATGAGGCATTTTAGATAAATCCGTAATAATGGTTCGGCCGGCAATATCTTTACCTAGTGCAACAACAACACCTTTATCTGCATCTGAAAATTCTTGTGAACTCAATACGTCGCGAATGGTCACCATTGAAACTTCTTTATTGGGCACCTCAATTCCGATAGCTGCTTTCCCAGGAATGGGAGCTTCAATTCGAACTCCTGTCGCCGCTAAGCTTAAAGCAATGTCATCGGAAAGGTTAGCTACTTTGTTAACTCGAATACCGGGAGCTAACTGTAACTCATAGCGAGTAATGGTTGGGCCACAACTGACATGAATCACTTTTGCTTTCACACCAAAAACGGCCAAGGTTTGCTCTAGTTGCTCCGTTTTTTTATCAAGTTCAGCTATTTGATTGGCTTCCATTGGTTTGCCCGCTGTTAGGATCTCCAAGGGTGGTTTTTGATAATGATACTGCTTTTCTCTTGGCAAAACAGTTTCCATGGGCTCTGAATCATCTGCGAGCGCAATATCGGGTAGGCCAGATCGATCTTCCATAATAACAAAAGGAGAGTCGGTGATCCGCTCCTCTGGAATTGAGTTTTGAACAGAATCTTTTTCTGGTTTTGGTTGGGTCTGACTCAATTTTGTCTGATAAACCAATTCATCGTCCGGGGTTAACTGTGCAACTGCCTCAGGGAGTTCTTTCTCTGATGTCTCATCAAGTGTCATTTGTTTCAGATTTTCTGCTTTGGCTGCTTGGTCTGCCGCAATCCGAATGGCAGATAAGGGCTTCTCCTTGCGTTGTGAGTTCACTGTAACAACGGATTCCTCTAGTGGTTTTACCACGGGAGGGTGTAAAGCTACATTGGTTACTAACTTCTCCTCAGCTTTGAGCCGGTCTTCCTGTAGCTTTTTCACTACCAGTTGGCGATTTTTCTGCCAATTTTGTAGATTTTGAAGCATGGACCGCCAAAGCGAACGGATTTTCAGACCCGTCTGGCCAATAAAGAACACTGGTGGTTTCTGGCTAATGAAGCAAAGGGTGACAAAGGCCAAAAAAGTGATGAACAGTAATGTACCTACGAAACCTAAAATCGGATAAATCATTTGAAGCAAAGCGCTGCCAATCCAGCCACCTGCTGAGCGGAAAATCGATTCCATACTGATGTCCTGCTTACGAATCATAAAGCCGAATGACACGGTCAAACTTGTTAAGAGGTTTAACAAAGCTAACCCAATGATTCTTCCGGGTCTCAAGGGGATTTTTTTAGCGAGTAAGATCGCTAAACATAAATAGAGTAGCACAAAAATTGGTATTGCTGCTGTGCTGCCAAATAAGAATCGGAATCGATCTGCTAAAAAAAAGCCGACGTAGCCGGTTCGATCAGTAAACAAGCTTACTAAAACATAAAGCAAGAAAAAAACTCCCACCAATGGAAGCAGCCAATGAAGTGTACGATACAGACCTTCGTTCTTTACCTCATTGGTAGTGGCTTTCTTGCTCTTTGTTCCTCGATTTGTCGCCAATCCGGTCACCTCTTCTTCACTTCAATCAATTTGTACAGTATATTATTATATCATAGGATGCTATAGCTTTCAAGCAAGCACCATGGTTTTGCTTGATTGGCACTACCGTGAGAAAAGCCGCCCCTATAAGGACGGCTAAACCCTAAACAAAAAGTATCACAGGCAAGACCATCGGTCTTCTGCGGGTTTTTTCATAAAGTTGCTTTGAAATAACATCTTTAACCAGATTTCGAAAACTTGCTGGATCATAATGATCAAAATCCTGTGTCTCGACCAGCTCATTTAATTTTGCTGTAACTTCTTGAACCAGTTGCTCTGATTCTTTGACATAGACAAACCCTCGAGAAACGATTTCTGGATTCGCAGCCAGTTTCTTGCTTTTGCGACGAATCGTCATTGCAATAATAACAACCCCGTCTTGAGATAACACCTTTCGGTCTTTTAAAACAACATTACCAATATCTCCTACCCCTAAGCCATCGACCAGAACTTTTCCTGCTGAGATTTTCTGGACGATATTTGCGGTCTCCTTGTTCATTTCCAAAACATCCCCGTTGTCGAGAACAAAAACCTTATCTTCGTCCCATCCAATTTTTTGAGCTAACGCTTTCGCTTGAATGAGATGTCTCATTTCACCATGAACCGGAATCACATACTGCGGTTTTGTTAAGGATAAGATCAACTTTAATTCATCTTGGCCTGCATGCGAGCTTATAGCACCTCTTGAAATGAGTTCATGAACCTGTTCCGCTCCCTGACGATACATCATATCGATCGTGCGAATCAAGGTTTTCTCGGTACCTGCATGATACGACCCCGCAAGGATGACGGTATCATCTTTTTCCAATTGAAAACGATGTCCGCTCTCTCCACTTAAGGGGCCCAAATAGGGCTGACCGGGAACTGAAGCCAATAGAATGATTCCTGGCAATGGTGCAGATTTAGATTTCCCGCGTTTTTGGCCGCTCCCGATATTTCTACGACTGTAATTGAGGGCTCCTGCGCTTTCAGCGCGTTCCATGATTGTCAATAATTGTTCCGTAGGTATCGATACCCTTCTTCCCAATTCTTCTGCAATTGAAATAACCTGCTGAACTCGGACCAAATCGGTAACGTATATGTGAACAACAACCCTACTCTTGGCTTGCCGAATTGCCCGAGCGATTTGCTCACCGACTTCGCTTTCAGAGCGAGTGCTGCCTTTATATTCTGCGTTCGCTGAATCGATCATTAAGGCAAAAACCCCTTCTCTACCCAATGCGCCTAACCGGTCTAAATCTGTGTTTCGGCTTTCACAGGGAGTATAGTCAATTTTGAAATCACCCGTATTGATAATCCACCCTGAACGAGTTGAAATGGCAACACCGCTTGCTCCAAAAACATCATGGTAGACATGAATTAACTCGCACGTCAATTTACCTAATTGAAAGGGAACCCCCGGTTCCAATGTGATCATTTGCACTGGTTCGAAGTAGTCGTATTCATTTAAATAAAACCTAGCCATCGCCAAGGTCATTTTCGTACCGTAAATCGGTATGTTGATTTGTTCCATTAAATAAGGTAAAGCCCCCATATGTGGCTCATGTCCATGTGTCAAAACCAATCCTCTAATTTTCTCTTGGTTCTCCAATAGAATGCTGAAATCCGGTATGACCACATCGATGCCTAACATACCATCCTCCGGCATTGCAGAACCAGAATCAATGATGATCCAGTCGTCATCAACGGCAACGATCACCATGTTTTTTCCGAATTCTCCGAGACCTCCTAAAGGAATCAGTTGTATTTTTTGTTCTTGTATCATCGTACCCTTCCTTTTCTGTTTGCATACGAGCAGCCGCACACAGAGTTCTTCGTCTGATTATTCTCTATTAAATTCCATAGATAGAAGCCTATGTCCTTCTTTAAGAACAAAGACGGCTCTTGCCGAATCGCAAGAGCCGTCTTTGTTGTTTGGATTTATTAAAAGTCTACCGTATCTACAAAACTTAAGTTGGCGTATTCATGAATATCAAGAACGATCTGCTTAAAGATTCGAACTGCCGACACCGCATCATTTAAATCCATCATTTCCACCGGAGAATGTGAATATCTGCGTGGAATGGTTAAAGCCCCGGCGATAATTCCATTACCTGTTAAATGGATTGCAGCTGCATCGGTGTTTCCGCCGATAAATACAGTTTTTTGATAAGGAACTTTGGCTCGCTCACAAGACTGAATCAAGATATGTTTCATGATTGGATTCAACAACATGCCGCGAGCACCGCCACCACTCAATACTTGAATGACGGGTCCTTTACCAATGGACACCGGTAACTCTTTAATAAAGTTAACATCCGGAGTGTCTCCCGCCGGCATGGTATCCAGCGCTACTGCAAAATCGGGCATGAGGCGGTGGCTTGCCATTTGAGCGCCACGTAAGCCCACTTCTTCTTGAACGGTAATGACTCCATATAACGTACCGGCAAAATCATTTCCTTCTAAATCTTCAAACAATGCTAACAAGACAGCACAACCGATACGATCGTCAAGAGCTTTGCCGCAAACTCGGTCTTGATTATAAAAAGAATGGAAATAGGGCCACTGCACAATGGGATCACCGACTCGGATGCCCATTTCTGCAATCTCAACATCGCTGTTCATGCCCATATCTATGTAAAGGTCCCGATGCTTCACCACTTCGCCTTTTTCTTTTTCATTCATCAAGTGACCGGCTTTGACCCCAACCACACCAAAATGACCGTGAATGGCAATTTGACGTCCTAAAAGTAACGAATCAACTGTGCCGCCGATTTTCTCAAAGCGGATGAACCCGTTCTTTTCAACGCTCTTAACAATAGCACCAATCTCATCGCTGTGTGCGGCCAACATTAAGGAAGGTCCGGGTTTTTTTCCCTTTTTGGTAGCAATGATGTTTCCAAACGAATCGACCTCAACTGAATCTGCCAAGGGTGTTAACTTTTCCACCATGTACTGAACTACTTTTTGTTCTTGACCTGAAATTCCGGGGATCAACATGAGCTGATGCAACGATTGGCGTAGCTTTTCCTTCATACGAAAGCCCTCCTTCAAAGGATTTTTTCTTTGTGTTCTCGAAATATAAGAGACAGTAATCGAAAGGAGATCACCCCATGAATGTTTTCTCATATCATCCACTCCAAAAGGAGCAAATTCAACGTATAAAACAAATGGGAATTGACAACCTAAAAATTCTTTCGCCGGGCGAAGAACCAATTCCTTTTTTAGCAGACGCAGAAGTTATATTTTCTGTTTCTAGTTTTCCACAAAAGATCCTTGACCAAGCTCCCAAGCTACGTTGGCTACAGGTTTCGAGCGCCGGTGTCAATCAACTCCCTCTCAAATCCCTCGAAGAAAGAGGAATTCTTTTGACGAATGTCCGTGGGATGCATGGTGATTGTATTTCCGAATACGTCTTGGCAATGATGTTTGCTTTAAATCGACAATTGCCAAAAGTATTGGAATACCAGAAACAAAACCAATGGCACAAAATGGGTCAGTCAATGTTAAAAGGCAAAACCTTAGGAATTATTGGCTTAGGCGGCATCGGTCAAACCCTAGCTAATAAAGCAGCGGCACTAGGGATTAACGTCATCGGTTTGCGTAATAGCAAGAAACCCGCTGAAAATGTCTCTGAAATGTATTCTAATGAGGATTTGCTTGCTTTCATGACAAAAAGTGATTATGTTGCTGTCTGCTGTCCTCTCACCCCGGAAACCACAGGCCTGGTCAGCAAAGAAGCCATAGCCGCCATGAAGCCCTCTGCCTCCATCATCAACATTGCACGTGGCCAAGTGATCGATGAGCCTGCACTAATAGAAGCTCTACAAGAAAAGAGAATTGCTTCGGCTGCGTTGGATGTTTTTTGGAAGGAACCTTTACCGGAAAACAGTCCACTGTGGTCCTTAGAAAATCTGATTCTTACCCCTCATGTTGCCGGAGACATGATGGACTATACCGAAAGAGCCGCTGAAATTTTTGTGAACAACTTAGAAAAGTTCATCAAAAATCAGCCTCTACAAGGTTTAGTAGATTATCGACTTGGATACTAGAAAAATTAACACGGGCGACTATCCTAGGATAGTCGCCCGTGTTAATTTCTATTAATAGGAGCTTCTAACTTTGCCCCGATAAATCCTACCATAACGATCTACTGTAATTTCCTGATTGGTATGAATGCTTTCTGTTGCATTTTCCACACCAACCATGACGGGGATATCTAAGCTTAATCCAAAGATGGCTCCCGCAGAAGTTAATCCACCTTCTTCTGTGACTAATGCAGAAGCGATTCGAATAGCAGGTAGGTAGTCGCCATCGACACTCTTTGTAACAAGGATGTCCCCGGGCTTCATGTGAAGAAGTGCATCTTCCGGTGTAAAAGCCACCACTGCTCTACCGACCACAGCGCGATTTCCAATACACATTCCTTGACATAAGACATCACCCACTGTGATGATTTGCATCATGTTTGTGCTACCGGGGACGCCGGCTCTAATCCCGGAAGTCAAGAGTACCAGATCTCCATTGGCAATTTGTCCTGCATCTAAGACTGCTGCAATAGCTTCGCTGACCATTATATCGGTATCGTTGGTGTGATTGGTTAAAACAGGGGTAACTCCCCAAAGCAAGCATAATTGATTGGCGATAACTTCATCCGGAGTCACAGCAATAATTTTTGATCGAGGACGATATTTCGCTACCATACGAGCCGTGGTTCCGGATGAAGTTGCTGTGATAATCGCATCGGCCTGTAAAATTTCTGCACTCTGGCAAACAGCATGGCTAATGGCATCGGTCAAAGTTACTTCTGTAATAATCTTCTTCTCTGCACCATTCATCTCTAACCAGGCTTCTTCCGTATGCTGTGCAATTCTGGACATCGTTGAAACAGCTTCCACTGGGTATTTGCCACTAGCTGTTTCTCCTGAGAGCATAATTGCATCGGTACCATCTAAGATTGCGTTGGCAATGTCGCTTGCTTCGGCTCGCGTAGGCCGAGGATTTCGAATCATAGAATCCAGCATTTGGGTTGCAGTAATGACAGGAATCGCTCGTTGATTGCATCGGCGAATCATATCCTTTTGAGCAATCGGCACTTGCTCGGGAGGAACTTCAACGCCCAGGTCTCCTCTTGCTACCATGAGGGCATCCACCACATTGAGAATCTCGTCTAGGTTATCTAATCCTTCTTGACTCTCGATTTTGGCGATAATCTTCATTCGGCCTCCTGCCTCTTCAATAACCTTACGGATCTGTAAAACATCATCTGCTTTACGAATAAAGGAAGCTGCTACGAAATCCAATTTGTGTTCAACACCAAATCGGATATCGTCTACATCTTTTGGATTCAAAGCCGGTATTGATATCGTAGCTCCGGGAAGATTGACTTTTTTTCGATTAGAAAGCTCCCCTTGATTTAAAACGCGGCATAAAATATCGGTCTCATTTTTAACTTCAACAACCTCCATGCTGAGGTTACCATCATCGAGCAAAACCAAGTTCCCTGGAGACACTTCCCTGGGCATCGCCTCGTATTCCACCTGAACTTGTTGCTGATTTCCAATAATTTTTCGGGTTGTCAAGGTAAAAAGATCTCCTTGATTCAATAAAATCTTTCCTTCTTCAAACAACCCAACTCGAATTTCCGGTCCTTTGTTATCCAAGATGATAGGGATACGTAATCCTAATTCTGCTGCCGCTTGTCGCGCCATTTGAATACGAACCAAATGCTCTTCGTGGGTTCCGTGCGAAAAATTGAGTCGCACGAGGTTAGCTCCGGCTCTAAAAATATCTTTCATCATCTCAAGGTTTTGAATAGCAGGTCCTAACGTAACAATGATTTTTGTTTTTCTCATAAAATCCTCTCTTTCTATAATGACAATCGCACAGCCAAATCATAGCTGTTTTGATCGAACTCTGGGGACATACTCAACATATCCGAAATATCTTTTAATCCAATCTGGTGACAATTCCAAGTCACCATCTTACCCTTTTTATGGTTCAGCAATGCTTCAACGGCTTCAGAGCCCATATGAGCTGCTAAACTGCGGTCGAAAGCGGTCGGTGTTCCTCCGCGTTGAATATGACCCAAAACTGTGACCCAAGTAGGTAACCCTGTTATTTCTTTGATCTTAGATTGTAACTGCTCTCCACTCATCACTCCTTCAGCAACAAGGAGGATACTGAACTTCTTACCTTTGAGCATACTATTTTGTAAAGACAGAGCAATTTGATTTAGATTTGGTTGTATTTCCGGAATCAGGATTGCCTCTGCACCTCCCGCCAGACCGGCTTGCAATGCAATTTTACCACAGGATCTGCCCATAACTTCAATAATAAAAATTCTTTCGTGAGAAGTCGCTGTATCTCTGATTTTATTCATCGCATCCAAAACCGTATTAACGGCAGTATCAAATCCGATCGTATATTGAGTTCCTGGAATGTCGTTATCAATCGTTCCCGGAATACAAACAACAGACTCTCCCTCTTGTGTCATTGCTAGAGCTCCACGATATGTACCATCGCCACCGATGACAATCAATCCGTCTAAATGATGTTCGCGCATCACCCGATACGCTTGCATGCGACCTTCTTTGGTTTTAAAAGCTTCTGAGCGTGAGGTTTTCAACATCGTTCCACCGCGCTGAATAATATCTCCTACCGAACGCATATCGAGGGGGATGATCTGATTTTCAATCAAGCCTTGATAACCATAAAGAATGCCTTTCATCTCGATACCGTTATAAATTCCGGTTCGCACTACAGAACGGATGGCTGCATTCATCCCGGGAGCATCTCCTCCACTGGTTAACACACCCAAACATTTCATACAAACTCCCCCTTTAGTTAACAATTCCATACCTAATTATACACCTTTTTGAAAAGCATCTACAAGGGGTACAGGAAAAGAATTTGTAAAAAAAGAGCGAAGCTTTGGCAAAGCTTCGCTCTTTTGATAATCTAATGTTTACTCCTGGACTTGTAACCCTTTTTGAATTATGGTTTTTACGGTATCTACTATGGATTCTCGTGACACTTTGACCGCTTGCTGCTGGTTACGTTCTTTTAACTCAATTTCATTGGTGCTTAACCCACGGTTTGATACGACCAAACGAATCGGCATTCCCAATAAATCAGCATCATTGAATTTCACACCGGGACGAAGATCACGATCATCATACAAGACTTCAACTCCGGCAGAGACCAACTCTTTATATAATTGATCCGCAGCCTCAATGACTTCGTTTTGTACCCCAACACTGCAAAGGTAAACATGGTAGGGAGCAACCGTCATTGGCCAAATAATTCCTGCATCATCATGATACTCTTCAATAACACAAGATAGTAATCGACCTAATCCAATGCCATAACAACCCATGACCATGGGTTTTGTTTCACCATTCTCATCGAGGAAGGTCGCTTTCATTGAAGATGAATATTTTGTACCAAGTTTAAAAATGTTACCCACTTCTACACCGCGTGCTTCTTCTAGGGCTGTTCCGCAAACCGGACATGCAGCTCCGGCAGAAACAAGTTCCAAATCATAAGGCCCTTCGGCATGAAAATCTCTTCCCAAGTTCACATTGAGGTAATGGTATCCATTTTCGTTTGCACCCGCTACCCAATTGGAACCATTTGCGATGGATTGATCAACAAGAGTTCTGATTTTTAATCCAACCGGTGAGGCATAACCGGCTACGATACCCGCTTGCAACACTTCTTCTTCGCCGGCCATACGAACATTGGGATCATCGAGAATCTTTTTCAATTTGATTTCATTTAACTCTAAATCGCCTCGTATTACAATCATGAGGACTTCTTCCTTACTGACATAGAAAAGTGCTTTCATGCAATTCGTTTGCGGCATCGACAAGTAGTCTGCCACCTGCGCTATGGTTTTACAGCTTGGTGTAGCAACTTTTTCTAAGGTTGCAAAATCGGTTATTCTCTTTGATGAAGGTTGTGATTCAGCCACCTCTTGGTTCGCCGAGTAATCACATTCGGGGCATAGAATGAGACGGTCCTCACCGATCGGTGTGACATACATATATTCATGGGAGATTTTACCACCAATATTTCCATTATCGGAGCGAACCGAAATCACATCGAGTCCGGCTCGTTTGAAAATTCTGAAGTAGGCATCAGCAACCTCTTCATAATAGGTATCTAAGTCTTCTTCCGTTTGATGAAAACTGTAACCGTCTTTCATGTAAAACTCACGAACACGAATCAACCCGCCACGTGCACGGGGTTCATCTCTAAACTTCATTTGGATTTGATATAAAGCCAAAGGAAGTTGCCGATAACTACTGATTTCGTTACGCACCAATTCAGTGACCGCTTCCTCATGTGTGATTGCTAAAATCATATCCCGACCGCTTCGGTCTTTAAAACGTGTTAACTCATTTCCAACGGTGTACCAGCGTCCGGATTCCTGCCATAACTCTGCAGGTTGAACCACAGGCATATTAATTTCCTGCATGCCGATACCGTCCATTTCGCTCCTGAGGATTTCTTGGATTTTCTTCATGGTTCTCCAAGCTAATGGATTATATTGATAAATCCCGGAAGCCAATTTTCTAACCAGTCCGGCTCTCAAAATTAGTTTGTGACTGTCAATTTCCGCTTCGGCAGGAATTTCGCGTATGGTTTTGCCGAACAATCGAGACATTTTCATAGGTACGACTCCTTTAATTAAGTATTAATCTGAGCTTATAGATACGAACTATCCCAGTTGTGCTTTCGCTCTAATTTCAGCTTTTTGCAATAGAGAATCACATTCCAACATCGTAGATGAACAGTATTGTTGAAGTTGATCAATTTCCGTTTCATCTTTTAAACCACTGAGGTTGATTTTTACGTTTGCCAACGCTCCTTTGCAGCCGGCTGAAGCAAGATACGCTGCAACCAAACCGTCACTGAAGGCATTAGAGTTTCCCTTTGCTAAGGCTACTTGTGCGAATTTCAGAACTTGAATTCCTAAATCCGCTGTTTCTTGAGGAACTCGTATCGCGTTTCTTGTTGCTTCCAAAATCGCAGAAACACGTAGAGCTTTTTCTTGCTCTAATGATTTTGGTAATTGAAAGGCCGCCATAACCGCATCATAGGCTTGTGTGTCTTCATCTACCAAAGCTCGAGCTCGTAACCCGAGTTGTTTTGTTCTGAAGCGAAGCTCTTCCATCTCAGCTTGAACATCTGCATATTTTTTTCGACCAAGGGTTAAATTCGCAACCATTTCCAAAAGAGCAGCAGCCGTTGCAACGGCCTGAGCAGAAGCAGAGCCCCCGCCTGGAGCCGGTTGGGAGGATGCCAGCTGATCTAAAAATTGGTCTCCGGTTAATTTTAGTAAGTTACTCATGGAGTTCCTCCTGTGATGGTGTAGCAAGGGTCAAATTTGCGAATAATTCTTTAAACTCTTCCCCTTTAACCGTTTCTTGTTCCAAAAGCAGTGAGGCCAACGCATCTAAATGAGGTCGATATTGTTCTAATATAACAGTTGCCTTTCGATAACTGCTTTGTATCACGCTACTCACTTCTTGATCGATCACATAGGCAATTTCAGGGCTGAATGTCCTTCCTTGTGATAAATCTCTTCCCAAAAAGACTTCATGTTGCTTAGTCCCAAACGTCATGGGACCAAGTTTTTCGCTCATACCATATTCCGTTACCAAGCGATGTGCCATGTCGGTCACGCGTTCTAAATCATTGGTAGCGCCTGTCGAAACTTCTCCAAAGACGATTGATTCCGCAACCCTACCTCCTAATGCATAAGAAATTGAATTGAGGATATCTTTTTTCGTCACATAATAACGGTCTTCTTCCGGCAAAACGGCAGTAAATCCACCTGCCCGTCCTCTAGGCACAATTGTGACCACATGGACAGGATCAAAATCAGGCAAAGCATATGCTACAACTGCATGACCTGCTTCATGATACGCACTGAGTTTACGTTCTTTCTCGCTCATAATTCGCGATTTTTTGGCTGGCCCTGCCATAACTCGATTAATCGCTTCTTCAAGTTCCGTCATCTCAATGACCTGCTTGGCCTTTCTGGCACTGAGCAAGGCGGCTTCGTTAACTAAATTCTCTAAATCTGCCGCCGTAAAACCCGGTGTTGATTTTGCAATCACGCGTAAATCGATTTCTTTAGCGATAGGTTTATTCTTGACATGAACTTTAAGTACGGCCTCCCGTTCGCTTACGTCGGGTCGATCTACAAATACTTGGCGATCAAAGCGACCCGGTCTCAGCAAAGCCGGATCTAGAATATCGGGTCGATTGGTAGCCGCCAAAATAATGATTCCCTCATTGACTTCAAAGCCATCCATTTCAACTAACAACTGGTTTAGGGTTTGCTCTCGTTCATCGTGTCCCCCGCCCAACCCCGCGCCTCTTTGACGTCCAACCGCGTCGATTTCGTCAATAAAAACAATACAAGGTGCACTTTTCTTTGCAGTTTCAAATAAGTCACGAACTCGCGAGGCTCCCACGCCAACAAACATTTCCACAAAATCCGAACCACTGATACTGAAAAACGGGACTCCGGCTTCTCCGGACACGGCTTTCGCCATCCAAGTCTTACCGGTGCCAGGAGGACCCACTAAGAGTACTCCTTTGGGAATTCTCGCTCCCATTTCGATAAACCGTTTCGGATGTTTCAAGAATTCAACAATCTCTTCCAGTTCTTCTTTGACTTCTTCGTACCCGGCTACATCGGCAAAGGTGATTTTCTTACCACCGGCTTGCTGCATTTTTGCACGGCTCTTACCAAAACTCATGACTTTGTTATTACTGCCACCGGCTCCTTGCTGCATGAAAAAGAACCAAAAAGCCATAAACAGACCGAACATAAAGAGCGTATTCAAAATTCCTGACCACCAGGGTGGTTCCGGAGGTAGGTCTACTTGAAATTTATCGCTACTTTCCAGCAAACGCTGGCTGATAAGCGCTTTATCGGATTCCGGGATGATTGTGACAAAGGCCATGCCATCCGTTAAAATTCCTTCAATACGCTGATCCACCAACAAAGCCTCTTGAACTTTCGCTTGGTCTAAATATTGATAAAACACATTATAGTCCAGTTCAGTTGGAAGGGTTTGATTCCCCAAGAAAAAATTGAGAATCGCGATTAGGCCAATAGCCATTAGGATAATCATGGGTGCAGATTGATATCTTCTTTTCAAAGGAGTTCTCCTTTCTATTAGGAATCGTTTTTAGATTTGACTTTTATAAGCTTCCGGTTTCAGAATTCCGATATAAGGCAAGTTGCGATATTTGTCGGCAAAATCCAATCCATACCCCACAACAAAATAATCCTCGATTTCAAACCCGGTAAAGTCCCCATGGATATCGACTTTTCTTCGAGAAGGTTTATCTAATAAAGCAGCGATACGTATTGTCTTAGGATTCCTTTTGTTCAAGAAAATCTTCATTCTCGAAAGCGTTGTTCCGCTGTCGATGATATCTTCCACAATGAGAACATGCTTATCCGCGATGTCGTGATCTAAATCTTTTGTAATTTTTAAATTACCGCTGGATTCGGTACTATGGCCGTAACTTGAGCATCCGAAGAACTCAATCGTGACCGGTTGTTTTATTTTACGTACTAAATCTGCCATAAAGCAAAAAGAGCCATTAAGAACTCCAATCACAACGATTTCTTCCTCTTCGGAATAAAATTTTGTAATTTCCTCACCGAGTTCGTTGATTCTTGCTGCTAGTTTTTCTTGATCAATATAAATACGTTCGACATTGCTTTCTAAATTCATAGTAGCTTCCTTCCTTCTATATCGGATAATTTTCAATAAAGAATTCGAATCTTTGTTCTTGGGATCTTGCTTGATAGGCCTGAATCGTATAATGATTGGGAATTAATACGATTTGTTCCTGTTCTACAAGCAGGGGAATTCGGCATCGCCAAGGAATCGGCACTCGTCTTTCCTGAAAATAATCCGATACCTTTTTGTAATGGCCAGAAGTAATCTTAATTGTATCACCCGCACGCCAGGTACGCAAGAACATTTCTTTGCCAAGTGCATTCAACCCAATAATTCCTCCCACCGCATAATCTTGACCCGTGAATAATTTAAAACTCAGACAAAAAGAAGGATCTGAAAACTCTTGTCGGAAGGGTATCTTTTCTGCATTCGGCAACCTAACCCCGATATTTTTTTGATTGTCAAACGTCATCTGTGCTTCTGTCAAAATAAAGAACCTCCCACCAGAAATCATTGCGGTAATTCCGGCGGGCAAAGACATACTCCAATAAGAAGGTCGTTCCTTTAATTGGAACAAAATCAAGGATACATGCTTAAATTGAATGGGTTCTCCCTGGGTGGCTACTGAATAGAATTGGTTAATCAACCAGCGAGAAGCGAGAGCTTCCGGCCAATTGCCAATTTCATCACAAGAGATCGAACATAATCCAAAGGGGTCTGTCACGAGATTTTCTTGTCGTCTTTTAAGTTCGCTCGCTAAAAAGTCTTGATCCCATTGCATCATGGTTTGCAGATTAAGAATCTGGTTCTTGATATTCGGTGCGCTCTTTTCGAGTTTCGGTAGAATCCGAGAGCGAATTTTGCTTCGTAAATAAACATCTTCTTCGTTGGTTTGATCTTGACAATACACGAAACCTTCCCGGTCAAGGAAATCCACTATATCACGATGTCGAACCTCCAATAACGGACGAACGATCTTCAACTCGTTCGGCAGAATAGAAAATTTTTTCATCGGAAGTAATCCTTCCGGTCCGGCCCCTCGAAGCAAGCGAATAAAAAAATTCTCCACCTGATCATCGGCATGGTGACCTAAAAGCACGGCATCGGCATGCCAAACTTTAGCAATTTCCAAAAAGAAATCCCGTCTAGCTACCCTTCCCGCTTCTTCCATTCCCTTTTTACGATTGCTGTTCAGCATTTTTAGATCGACTTTTCGAGTAAAAAAGGGGATGTTATTGGCTTGTGCCAACGCTTCGACAAAGGCACATTCTTGATCTGCAATTTCCCCTCTCAGTCCATGATTTAAGTGAGCAACCGCTATGGTCCAGTTAAATCGAGCTTGGTAGCACGCTAAGCATAACAGCAGAAAAAGGGAGTCCGGTCCTCCCGATACTCCCACTAATAATCGCTGATTTGTTTTAAGGATTCCATCCTTTAACGTGCTCTGCAAAAACATTTCGAACAAAAGACTCACCTCGGCACTCAATAATTCTCAACCTTATATGAATATTCCTGCTGAAAGGTTATTTTTTGGGTTTCATCCAATGCTGAAACACCTTTTTTTTGTACAATAGCACGAACAAAAGAACTCCCACAATAAAGGTAGCCGCCGTTATTGGTAGCATCCATTTCAACTCTGAATAATATTCCATCTTTAACCTCCGGTTCAACAAATTGTGTGAAATCAAAAGAAAACAGGTCTGAACGGTGTAGCTCAGACCTGTTTCACGACTCCGAATTATTCTTCGGTTTTTGCTAATTTGACATGATGTTCAAAACGAGCTTTTGCTTCCTCTTCGGCTTTGGCAAACAGGCGCTCTGCTTCAGCCGGGAACTGCTTGGCTAATGCGGAGTAGCGAACTTCACTCATCAAGAAATCTCTGAAGCTTGCTTTCGCTTCTTTGTAATCCATGACGAAGGGGTTCTTTCCTTCTTCAGCCAGCAACGGGTTGTAACGATACATTGGCCAGTATCCTGCTTCAACTGCTTGTTTTGCAATCAATTGCGAATTGCCCATATTGATACCATGGTTGATACAGGGAGAATAGGCAATGATCAAAGAAGGTCCATCATAACTTTCCGCTTCGGTAATGGCTTTAACAAATTGATTTTGGTTGGCACCCATGTTCACAGAGGCTACATATACATAACCATAGGACATGGCCATCATACCGAGATCTTTTTTCTTCGTCTTTTTGCCAGAAGCGGCGAATTTGGCCATTGAACCGGTCGGAGTTGACTTGGACGCTTGTCCGCCGGTATTCGAGTAGACTTCTGTATCTAAGACTAAAATATTAACATCAATTCCCGAAGCAATAACATGGTCTAATCCACCGTAACCAATGTCATAAGCCCAGCCGTCTCCCCCGAAGATCCAAATTGAGGGTTTAACAAACAAATCATTATTTTCTTGAATTTCCGCCAGCGCAACTTTGGCTTCCCCGTCAGCAGCTTGAATTGCTTCCGGTAATAGTGCTTTTAAGGCATCGCCATATTGACGAGAAAGTTTCGCATCCATACGATGATTCAACCAAGATTCCAACGCTTCTTTTACAGCACCTGTCAATGGCAGTTTCATTGTTTCGCTAACTAGATCGGCTAAAGCACCGCGGCGCTGATTATAGGCAAAGGCCATACCGTATCCATATTCCGCGTTATCTTCAAACAAGGAGTTTGCCCAAGCAGGACCTTGTCCGAGACAGTTGGTGGTATAAGGATTGGACGGTGCACTTCCACCATAAATAGAGGAGCAACCCGTTGCATTGGCAACGACCATACGATCACCAAAGAGCTGAGTAACCACTTTAATATAAGGAGTTTCTCCACAACCTGCACAGGCACCGGAAAATTCAAATAAAGAAGGAGTAAATTGGCTTCCTTTGACCGTGCTCTTATTGAAATTGTTTTCACATTGTGGTAAAGCATTGACAAAGTTGTAGTTTGCAACTTCTGCCTCTCTAACATCGTCAAGCCGCTTCATGTAAAGTGCTTTCCCCTTAGCAGGACAGACTTGCTCACAGTTACCACAACCAGTGCAATCAAGCGGAGAAGCTTGAATTATAAACTGCTTTCCTGCAGCCTCTTTACCGATTGCAGCTTTGTGCTGTAAGCTCTCCGGCTTGCCTTCTAAGTCAGCTTCATCCACCAAGTAGGGTCGAATGACTGCATGCGGGCAAACAAAGGCGCATTGGTTACATTGAATACACTTGGAGCTGTCCCAAACCGGAATATCAACAGCAATACCGCGTTTTTCATATTGAGTTGTACCCATGGGGAAGCTACCATCGGTTGTAAATTTGCTGACCGGCAATTGATCGCCTTTTAAGGCAGCTATGGGTCGGGCAATTTCACGAACAAATGCCGGAACACTCTCTTCTGCATGTTCAGCATCTTTCGCATTCAACCATTGTTCAGGCACTTTGATTTCTTTCAAACCGGCAATGGATTGATCAATAGCAGCAAAATTCATGCGAACTACTTCTTCACCGCGTTTGCCATAGGATTTAACAACGGCTTGTTTGATATAATCGATTGCTTGTTCTGCCGGTATAACATTGGCAATATGGAAGAAGCAGGATTGCATAATAACATTGATACGTCCACCCATACCGGTTTCACGTGCAATATCGATAGCATCAATATTATAGAATCGAATCTTCTTAGCTGCTAGGGCTCGCTTCATACTTGCCGGCAATTTTTCATCTAATTCTGCAGTACTCCAAGGAGAGTTAAGAAGGAAAATGCCACCTTCTTTTAGATAATCGACCATGTCGTATTTATCAACAAAAGAGGGGTTATGGCAAGCGACAAAATCAGCTTCTTCAATTAGATATGGAGATTGAATCGGCTTCTTGCCAAAGCGCAAATGGGAAGTTGTAATTCCACCA
Organism: uncultured Eubacteriales bacterium; assembly: GCA_964425745.1. Taxonomy (GTDB): domain Bacteria; phylum Bacillota; class JAAYKD01; order JAAYKD01; family JAAYKD01; genus CALCNS01. The sequence continues at coordinate 290,248 of CAYRNW010000001.1, forward strand.
GACTTCTTAGAGTCATAAACAAAATACCCTTGTGCAAACATGTCGGTGTGATCACCGATGATTTTGATCGAGTTTTTGTTTGCACCCACGGTGCCATCGGAACCCAGACCATAGAACATACAACTATAGGCACCCTCTGGAGCAGAGTTGATACGTTTGGTTAAATCCAGACTTGTATGGGTAACATCGTCAATAATCCCAACCGTAAATCCGTTTTTTGGGGTTTCGGATTTGAGATTTTCAAAAATAGCATTGACCATGGTCGGAGTGAATTCTTTAGAACCAAGACCATAACGGCCACCGATAATGAGGGGTTGGAATTGTTCTTTGGAATAGACCGTGCAAACATCAAGATACAAAGGTTCACCAATGGAACCGGGTTCTTTGGTGCGATCTAAAACAGCGATTCGTTTCACACTCTTCGGCATAACATCTAAGAAATGTTTTATGGAGAACGGGCGATACAAGCGAACTTTTAATAAGCCAACTTTTTCGCCTTTTGCCAAGAGGTATTCTACCGTCTCTTCAATGGTATCGCAGCTTGAACCCATGGAGATGATCACATACTCAGCATCAGGAGCTCCAACGTAGTCAAACGGCTTATAAGAACGTCCGGTGAGTTGTGCGACCTGTTTCATAGTATCTTCAACGATACCAGGTACAGCATCATAATATTGATTGGTCGTTTCTCGGCCTTGGAAATAAATATCGGGATTTTGTGCAGTTCCTCTTTGGACCGGATGTTCCGGGTTAAGGGCACGCGCACGGAAGGCTTTCACTGCATCCATATCGATCATCTTAGCCATTTCTTCGTAGCCAATCACATCAATTTTTTGGATTTCATGAGAGGTTCTAAAGCCATCAAAGAAATGGACAAAGGGTACATTCGCTTTTAAAGTCGCTAAATGAGAAACCAAAGCCAAATCCATCGCTTCTTGAACAGAAGCAGAAGCGAGGAGAGCAAAGCCGGTTTGGCGTACGGCCATAACGTCTTGGTGATCTCCAAAAATCGATAAAGCGTGAGCTGCAACCGCGCGGGCTGAAACATGGAAAACAGTTGGTAACATTTCACCGGCAATTTTGTACATATTCGGAATCATCAACAACAACCCTTGTGAAGCTGTGAAGGTAGTTGTCAATGCTCCTGCTGCCAATGAACCGTGAACAGCACCGGCTGCCCCGGCTTCGGATTGCATTTCAGTTACTTTTAAGACTTGCCCAAAGATATTTTTTCGGCCATAAGCAGCCCATTCATCGGCTACCTCGCCCATATTAGAAGAGGGGGTAATTGGATAAATCGCTGCGACGTCGCTGAAGGCATAAGCTACATGCGCTGCAGCAGTGTTTCCGTCAATGGTTTGCTTTGTAATCGGCATTCGATTCTCTCCTTTATAAGTTCGATATAGGGTGAAATAATTCATCCATACACCACATAATGTATGCTCTTTTACTAAAAAAGTCAAGTGGTAGTGTCAAAAACATCCTTAGTTATACATATTGTTCCATTCTCGCCTCTATTTATGCACGAATGGAATAAACTTCTCATATTTTATTCACTCTTGAAATTCTGGGTCCCAACGGTATAAGCCAATAACGTGGCAGCAGCTGCCACATTTAGGGATTCTACTTGATTGGTCATTGGAATTTTACAGAAGCCATCGCAAAGATTTCGGACCTCTTCTGAGAGACCGACACTCTCGTTTCCCAGTACATAGATAATTTTCTTTGCTGGTGCTACTTGGAATAAATTAACCGCTTTTGACTCATCACTGAGTCCAATTACCTTAAAACCTACGGCTTTTGCTAACTTCAAAGCTTCGGCTAACTCCGGGTGACGATAAATTCGCATCCGAAAAATAGTTCCTGCTGCAGCTTTGATTACCAGTGGTTGATTGATTGAAGGAACTCCTTTTTCGGGAATCAGTAAACCTTCAACCCCTGCCGCCGCGGCGGACCGGATAATCATACCAAGGTTCACCGGATTCGTGACTCCGTCTAAAGCAATAAAAGCTCCGTTGATCGATTGATCCAAACAACTTTTCCAGTCGGTTTCAATATTACCAACCACATCAGCAACGATTCCTTGATCTTCATCTTTGTTCTTTGAAATACGTGTCAATTGGTCTCGGTACATTTCTTTGATGGGAATATTTCGTTTCTGCGCCATTTGCACGATTCTTCGCAATCCCTCTGACCTGTTCTCCTTATCAACAAGAATCCGTTCCACTTGTACATCGGTGTGAATTGTCAGCAAATCCTGAACCGCTTTTTTTCCGTACACCGTAATGAAACGGTTGTAATAGGCTTTTTTTGCTAAATACTCCGGAGAATCTTGAAAATCATTTTCTTTTTTGTCTTTTGGTGTCATATCTTTTTCCTCCTTGTTAAAACGGACAGGAACTCTCTCCTGTCCGTTTGTTTATTTTTCTTTCAATACAAATGTGACTCTGTAACTCTGCTGCGATTTCATCGCAACAATTTGCTCCTCTTTCCTCTTTACAAAAGCAAGATCTTCTTCCACAATAAACTCAGGTAAAACCGACGTATCTTGTAGCTTAAGATCATTCTTGAGTCCTAAATATAGTTCGACAAGGATACTGCCGGTTCCTTCAATAACAAGCTGATTTTCGGTTTCGAGCTCGATGAATTGATGAGGGAATTCTTTTGCATTCAAAAATTCTTGCCATAAAGAAAATTCTTCTGCATAAATCTCAAGAGAAATATCTAAAAACTCCTCTCCTGCTGCATCACCGGGCGGAACTAACATCATATTCACTGAATCTGGTGCAGGTGCTGGTACAGGTTCCTCTTTGGTCAATGTCCTCATTGAAGTTTCGGGTTCATTTGGTTGAAGGAGCTCCATGGTTTGAACGGGTTCCGGACGTGTTAGATGCATAGTTGCCAAAGCAATCACCAGAACCGAAGCAGCAGCAAAACTAAGAGCCGGTTTTAATTGCAAAAAGCTAAACCAACTTTTTACTTCGATTTTTCTTCTCATGGGACGTTCAGATTCTAAGGCACTCATAATGGTATGATGTAAATTCACAGGAATTTCTGTTTTTTCCAATTCAAAAAAAGCTTCTCGGGTATGATTGGACCATTGAAATTCTTCAAAACAAGAAGGACATTGCTCTAAATGTTCTTTGAGCTCTTTAGGAGTATCTTGGATATCTTTCCAAGATCTTTGATGCAACTCACGTAAACAAGTTTTACAGTCCATGGCTACTCCCCCCCTTCTGGTTGGTATGACGAAGATACCCCTCAAAAAGTTCCCTACGCTCGAGAATGATTTTTCGTAATTCGTTTCGAGCTCGGTGTAACCGAGACTTCACGGTTCCTAATTGACAATCCAATAATTCTGCGATTTCCTCATAACTCCGATTTTCAAAATCATACAGAAAGAGAACTTCACGATGATCCGGTCGTAATTCCCAAAGAGCTTGTTGCATTAAATTTTTGAGTTCTTCTTTCTCTGCTATCTCCTCTGGCCAAGGAGTTGGATCCATAGGTTCCTGCTCTATTCGGTCTTCCTGATCATCATCCCAAGAAAAACTTCTGTTTTTGTCATCCCTATAGCGCTTTCTTAAAAAATCATAGGCTACATTGGTTGCTAACCTGTAAAACCATGTATTGAAAGAGGATTCTCTACGAAATCCTGAAAGGCTTCGGTATAATTTAAGAAAGATCTCTTGCGTGATTTCTAAGGCATCTTCCCGATGACCACACAAACGATATGCGTGAAGATATGCTTTACGTTCATATGCCTGAATTAACGATTCAAAAGCGCCCGGCTTCTGTTCGAGTGCATCGCTGACATGACGAAGGATTGTTTCTTCCTTCTCTCCCATGGAACCGGTCCCCCCTTTTTCCGAGATCTTAATTACCGACCTATTTTATCATAGGCTCTGATCTGTCGCAAGAAGATTTCAATAAACTAGGTTAAATTTACCACCTTTGTTGCAATTTGCTCAACAAACGCCTGGTCGTGTTCAACAAAAAGCATTGTAGGTCTTGTCGATAGTAACAACTCCTCAAGTTGAATACGGGTGAAAACATCGAGATAATTCAACGGCTCATCCCAAAGATACAAATGCGCTTCTTCACAAAGACTAGTTGCCAAAAGAACTTTTTTCTTTTGGCCAAAACTATAATCTTGCATCATTTTTTCAAACTGACTTCGCTCGAAACCCATTTTCCTCAAAATAGTTTTCATTAAAGTCTCGTCCACTCCGCGCTGTTCAATAAATGCATTCAACTCGCCCTTCAAAAAAGAGGGGTCTTGGGGAACATAAGAGATTTTAAGTTGACTTCCCCGGTAAACGTTCCCTTCGTATTCGATCTCTTGATTATGGATCCATTGCAAAAGACTGCTTTTTCCACTGCCGTTTGGCCCAATGATTGCGACCCTTTCTTTACGTGCAATCGAAAAGCGCAAATGCTCACATACGGGTTTCTCACCATACTTTATGGTTAGTTCACTGACCTCCAACAAAATCTCCTTTGGATAGTCCAGCGGGTAAATTTCCAACGGCTCATTCATCTCAAGATCCTTTAATAAAGCTTCTTTCTCTCTAACCGATCGTTCGACACGTTTCTCTGTATTTTTTGTTTTTTTCATCATCTTGGCCGCTTTGTGTCCAATATATCCCCTGTCAACACCTTTTTGACCGAATTTTGTAGATTCAACTTGATCCGACCATTGAGCTGTTCTCCTAGCAGCTTCTCTCATCTTTCGAATTTCTTTTCGTAGCTTACGATCTTCTTCTAATTCATATTGGTCCTGTCCTTCCTTATTGCTCCACCACGAGCTAAACGTACCTCGCTGAATATCAATACCAGAGCGATTTATGACCATAACATGATCGATACATTGATCTAAAAAGATACGATCGTGAGAAACCACGATAAAGCCTTGCTTTTTTTGTAAATATCGAGCAACGATGTTACGCCCCTGAACATCTAAATGATTGGTTGGCTCATCGATTAGCAAAAACGCATCTTGGTTGATAAAAAGCGCTGCTAACAAAACTTTCGTCTTCTCTCCTGAACTCAATGTTTCAAAATGTTGTTCTAAAAGCTCTGATGACAGATTCAACAAGGCAAACTCCTTTAGCCACTGCCATTCTTCACTTTGCATTGCAACTTCTTTCATGATTTCCGAAGTTTTTTTATTACCGTCACTAACATCATATGGAAAATAGCGGAAGACACAAGGAGTTATAATTTTTCCTTGAAAAGCGAGTTCACCCAAAAGCAAGCGCAATAATGTCGTTTTCCCTCTACCGTTTCTACCGATTAAGCCTAGCTTCCAGGTTGAGTCCAATTCTGCGGACAAATTTTCAAAAATATTATCATAGCTGCCTTCATATGCAAAGGTCAAATTCTGAAATGCTATTTGTGACAAGGTTTATCACCTCACTGTTAAAGAACTTTTTTATTATAAGAAGGATGCATTAAACCTGTAGGTGAGTAAAACTCATCATGAGAATAAGTAAATCCTAACTTGGCCAAAACTCTAGCCGAAGCCTGATTCTCAGGATGATGACCAGCGAAAAGTTGTTTGGCTAATTGATGTTGTTGGCAATACCGAATTACTTGTTCTGAAGCTTCAAAAGCAAGACCCATTCCCCAAACATGAGGTAAAAAATGGGCTCCAATTTCCAATGTATCGGGGGTTCTCTCGTATGGGTGTAGACCACAACAGCCTACGAATTCATCGGTTTCTTTCATATAAACAGGCCAATACTGTAGGCCAACCTGACTTTGCAGTGTACATTCTTTATCAAACCTATTTCGCACTTCTTCGGTACTCATCTGACCCTTAGCGTGAATCAATCTCGTCACTTGAGCGTCTCCCCAAAGCTTCAATGCGTTTGAATATTCCTCTTCTCTCCAAAACGAAAAACCAAGGCGTTTTGATTCCATGAAATAACAACGTTTGCGTCCCATCGGTTTCCCTCCGTTATAATCTAAGAAATCTTTGACTGAGTTCTTCTATTTGTCTTATTGCCCCCTCATCTTCCCATGCCGGAAGATGATCGGTCTTTAATGAGAATGCTTCACCGATCCGTGTTGCATTCATATGAGTCAAAACCATATCGAGGGTTCTGAGCGTCTGTTTTGTGCCCCCGCTTCCGCCGCCACATAAGAGGATTCCAGCTTTTTTAGCAGGCATCTCTATTGGTTCATCCCGGAATTTTTGTCCGGCAAAATAGGTTTGCAGGCGAGAAAAGAGAGACATCAGGGGGCCGGTCGGTTGTGCAAAATAGATAGGTGAAGCAATGATGACTTGATTGCAGGTCATCAATGTTTGATAAACTACATCCATATCATCTTGAATACTACATCCCGGTTGCTTCCAACAATAACGGCAATCGGTACAAGCACGAATCGTGGTATCATATGCCGAAACGATTTCAAAGCTACCAGACATCCTCTCCATGAGCCGATCCAGCATATAGCGAGTATTCCCCCTTGGGCGTGGGGAACCAAAAAGGACCAAGGTTTGGTCTTGTTTCATACAATCTCCCTCTTACTGAAAAAAAGCTGCGCTAATAAGCGCAGCTTCAGACTGTCAAAAAAGTCCAGATGAACGCGAGTTCAGCTGGGCTTTTAGTAAT
>CAYRNW010000002.1:0-220654 GCA_964425745.1 uncultured Eubacteriales bacterium
CTACTTTCGTAGCCCTTGGCTCTGTTTTTTTGGGCCTGTTTTGCTACAGCCCCTTGTTTTATGTACTTATAGCAGAGCCAGACACGTACGGTGTATCACCCGATACGAAGGAGTGTAGTGCTCCCGATACGTAGCACTGTGACGCATCATCGGAAAACCCAAGGCCTCAAATTGCCGAATTTCTTCAGCTAATCCTTGCCAAGAGAAGTAGAAACAACCTTGTTTCCCGCATTGTAGCAAACATTCTAAATCTTTTTTTATTTCTTCCGTGTTTCCGGAGCTCACGAATGTGGATTGATAAAAGGCTTCTTGTAATTGCTCCGGTCTACCTCCTCTTCCTTTATAGGCCGGTAGATAAACACGGTAGAAATCATTGCCAATCTCTTCTTTGAATAAATGCGAGAAATCCCCCGATTGCTGAACCCATTCCGCTTGCAAGCGTTTGAAATTTTCTTCGGGGTCACTAATCAGATGTCCTCCACCAAACTCGGCTTGATGCAGTACTTTGATACAATCCTGCGCTTGCCAACGTGGATATCGCTGATTATGGATGCATAGGATTTCAATCAACTGCTCGGTATTCATTGCCGATCTTCTCCAATCGTATGCCCTCAAAAATCAGATTATCACAATGAGGTTTGGCTTCGTTCCATTGCTGATTATTTCGAACCGTCCATCCTAATACCGGCATTCCTTCTTTACGTTCCACTTCCAGCCACGCAAGCGGCAAGTCTGAAATATGATACGCAATAAAATCCGGTTCCGTTAAAACATTATAAGCACATTGTGCTAAGCGACGATTCTCCTCCGGGTCGGGGTAGCCACTGTTTTGAGCCGCCAATTGACCCCGAATCATTTCCGGAGCGACCTCTTTTAAAGCCAAAAGGAAGCGTGGATCAAATGATTCCACTACAAAAGCACCTGCATATCGGTTTTGATACGCGTGCATGACTTCACGCAAAGCCACGGCTGCTTTGGCATTGTCTTTGGTCAATTTCATCTCAATCAACAATGGCACTTTGCCGGCCACACAATCGAGGACCTGATGAAATTCCGGAATCACTTCGTCCGTTGCTTTGAGTTTATATTCTGTTAATTGAGCTGTTGAGAGGGATTGGATCTTACCTTCTTGACCGGTCATTCGCTTCAGGTCATCATCATGGAAAACAGCGAAATTGCCATCGGGCAAAAGATGGAGATCCAACTCAATCGCATAGCCCTGTGCAACAGCAGCCCGAAAAGCCGCTAATGAATTCTCCGGGAATTGCACATCGTGAAGTCCGCGATGCGCAATCGGAACCTGGTATGCCCAATGGTCACGGCTGATTCTGCTTTTCATAGGAATACCTCCTCAAACCATTAAAGTCGAATTACGGTCTCATCTAATGCTTTACGTGAAGAATGAGAAGATGAAGGTTTTGCGTCTTCCGCCGGATATCCTAGGGGGAGCATCAGAAACGGCTCCCATCCTGACGGTAGATCCAAAACCGATTTAATTGCTTCGGTATCAAACCAGCAAGCCCAGGTGGTGCCAAGCCCCAGTTCGGTTGCTTGCAACATCATTTGTGTTGCTACAATGCTGGCATCCATCTCTGTGGAGTTACGTCCGTTGAAAGGATTGACCCAACCTTCTTCTCGAACGCCGCAGACCAGTAGAACAACCGGTGCATTAAAGGCGTTGCGGTTGAATCCACGCAGTTTTGCTAAGGCTTCCGCCGATTGAACGACAGCAATTCGGTGAGGTTGCAGGTTTTTGGCGCTGGGAGCAGTCCGACCCGCTTCCAGGATTTGCTGTAAGATCTCTTCTTCCACCGGACGGTCGGCGAACTTTCGCAGGGAGTAGCGTTCTTTGGTCAATTGGTAGAATTTCATATCGTCTCTTCCTTTCAATCGTTTAAGAACTCTGAGTTATTTCACCGGAGAAGGATTGACTCCTTTTGGAATCGGGCATTGATACCCTTCCGGTCCGGTTCGTTCTAGTAATTCTGTCTTTGCTTCTTTCAAAAGCTCAGGATTAAGAATCAAGTCCAAGCCCGTGGCTGCCATGGCTTTGGCTGCATTGAGCATACCGTCGTGAGCCCAGGCCAATTTTCCTTGAGCAACTTGTTGCCAGGAATGTCCCGGAGTATTCAACGCATAGCAACTGACTCGTACTTGCACGGTAGGTGCAATCCAGGAAACATCGGAGACATCGGTAGACCCGGAAGAGCTCTTATCATTGGGAAGGTAGGGCAACGCCATGGAAGAGATTGGATGAACCAGCATTTGAGCAGCCAGTTTCTTCCCTTCTTTTTCGCCATAGACATTGATTAAAGCTTTCAAAGTGCCACCTTTTTCTTCTTCCGTCAAAGTTTCCTGAATTGCTTCGGCAAAACGGATTTCTTCTTCTGAAGGGGCACGCATTGGAATCTGAGTTAAGTTATCCGCCATGACACGTTCTAAGGTTTCATTGACTATTAAATTGGAACAAGCTTTATCAACTTGGATGGTTAACTGCGTACCGGTCATCAATGCAGCGCCACGGGCAATATCACAAACCCTCTGATAAATATCTTGGACCAAATTATTCTTGGGAGCGCGAATCAAATACAAGACTTCTGCTTCCGGTTGCACCACGTTGGGGCTTTTTCCACCGGCGTTAATCAGTGCATAATGAACTCTCGCTTCCGTGATGATGTGCTCCCTTAAATACTGAACACCGACATTCATCAATTCAACGGCATCAAGCGCACTACGTCCCAAGTGCGGACTGGCTCCGGCGTGAGAAGCTCGTCCGATAAATTTGAAATAGACTTGAATATTGGCTAAGGAAGACCCTGTCCAGACATTGGTCGTCGCACTTCCGTGCCAGGTAATGGCAACATCAATTCCGTTAAAGATCCCTTCGCGAGCCATAAATGCTTTACCGGAACCGCCTTCTTCTCCTGGACAGCCAAAATATTTAATCGTGCAAGGAATCTTGTTTTCTTTGACATAGTCTCGCAAAGCTACCGCAGCCGCTAAAGCTCCGGTTCCCAGTAGATGATGGCAGCACCCATGACCGTGTCCACCGGGGACGATTGCTTTCCGCTCTGCAATTCCCGCAACTTGACTCAAACTTCCCAAAGCATCGTATTCTCCTAAGAAGCCAATCACCGGGCCGCCTTCCCCCCAAGTGCCCACAAAAGCACAGGGAATCACATGATGCAGATCTTCTACTTGAAAGCCTTCTTGATGAAGCGCATTGCGTAATGCAGCCGAGGACTCAATTTCTTCAAACCTTGTTTCGGGGTGGTCCCAGATAAAATCACTGAGTGTGGTCCATTGAGTTCTTTTTTCGTCTATGAGTTTAAACAGGCGTTCTTTCTTCATACTAATTTCACTCCTTGCATTTTTGTATTGTTTTGATATAATAAAACCAATCGCAGTTGCAGCGAATCCTAGATTCAAGGTTTCTTGTTCGACGGATGTCTGCCGACGTTTGCGTGCACAAACCGTTCACTCTGCATAGTGTGAACAGTGGCCGAGGCCAGCTCACAGCAGGCGATGCGAGGGCTTGCGGCGGTTGTTTTCAACCGCCGGAGCAATGACTTCAAGAATGTTCACTGAACATTCTTTTTTTTATTCCACGATGAGCCCTTGTAAATCTGCAAGATAAAGGGCTTTGAATAATCGCACCATATGACCATGGTCCTCTGTACCACCCAGTTCACGTATGGAGTGCATTGCTAACATGGGGTTGCCAATATCGACTGTAGTAACACCATGCGCTGCCGCCATAATGGGTCCTATGGTTCCACCGCCACGAGCATCACTGCGATTGACCAGAATCTGGAAGGGAATATCGTTCTTTTTACAAATCCATTGGAAGATTGCAGTTCCCCGACTGGAAGTCGCATACGATTGATAATGTGCCAGCTTTAAAACCGGGCCTTTGTTCATATAGACCGGATGGTTTAAATCACTTTTGGCAGAGTATCCCGGATGAACCGCATGAGCCATATCGGCGGAAAAGACTAAACTATTACCGGTTGCTCGGTATTGATCCTCAACCGATAATCCTTTTTTCTCAAAGATTCGTTCCATGGCCATTTCTAAACTATTGCCACGAGCACCACGAGTGGAAGTTGAACCGCATTCTTCATGATCAAAAGCAACCGCAATGATGTTCTGAGGAGAATCTTCCACCACGGCCTCCAAAAGAGCGGTGAAGCAAGCATGTACCATCGCCACATCATCAAGGTGAGGAGCTGAAATCCATTCTTCTTTTTGACCGACAAAGCAAGCTGGTTGGATCTCAATCGGTGAAAGCTCAAAGCTAAGGATATCGGGTGCGTTGACTCCGGCTGCCTCTGCTAACCAGGCATAAAATTCTTTGTCTTTTCCTGCATTCATACCAAAGAAAGGACAGAGCTCCGTTTGTGCATTGACCGTAGCATTTTCGTTGATATCTCTTTGCATGTGGATTGCCGGACTTGGAATAATGAAAACCGGTTTCGCAATCATGACCGGAACATCGACAATCGTATCCCCTTGTTGAACAAGTAAGCGACCGGCTAATCCCAAGGGACGATCAAACCATCCGCGCACAATCGGTCCTCCGTAGACTTCAATCATCAACCGCTCTACATTGTGATCAATGGTGGTTCCAACCGGCTTGATTTTTAACGCTGGTGAGTCGTGATGTGCTGCTCCAATACGGAAGCCATGGCTTGCCAAATCTGCTCCGCCCAAACGGAATGCTACGAGTTGACTTCCATCTTTAACATAATAATATAGGGTTTTCTCTTGAAGTTGCCACAACTCCCGCTCCTTCAACTCCACTGCTCCAGCTTGTTGTAGCATTGCCTTTAAACTTTTCACCGATTGAAAGGGGGTTGGGGATGCATCTAAATACGTCATTAGTTGTTTTGCATACTCTTTGTTCATTCGCAAAAATCCCTCCATGTATCATTTTTCAGAGTCCACCTTGACTCTGTGGATTGCTTAAGAGAGTAGCCATTCCGGTTTCATTCCTCTGGGAACCACAAACCGAATCGCTTTCGGTATAACCCGAATCGTAACGTCTTGTGAATCAAAAAATTCTCCATCCATGCAAATATGTAACGGTTCATCTCCGGAAATTCGAACTTTTTCATGTTTGTGATAATATAGAATGTCTTTTAATCCCGGATGGTTTACGTGTTCGCCTCTTTTGAAAAAAGGCAGATATTTTAAGATTACAGGGCGGCTGACATGACGAAACAAACAAACATCCATGACGCCGTCGACGGGTGTTGCCATTGGCGTTGCCCGGAAACCGCTACCATATGTGGTCCCGTTGCCAAATGCGGTCAAGATATAACCCCTTGGTTCTTTATGAAAAACCCCATCCAGCTCCAAGTTGAGGCTGATTCCGTATCTGCGGAAAAAGCAAAACGCTAACGCTAAATAATAGGCCATTGGCCCGCTAACCCCCGGTAGGCGTTGAAACTTATTTTTATAAAAGGCGGTTTCGGCATCAAGCCCCACGTTAATCAAATTTAAAGCAACATGATCCCCAGCTTGCAAGATATCGACCCAGGTGGCTTGACCCGCGACTTGGTTCTCCAAATCCAAAAAGTCTTTAACCTCTCCGAAGCAACGCAAAAAATCGTTTCCGGAACCCATGGGAATCACCGCAAGTTCACAATTCTCTTGACCAAAAATCCCGTGTAAAACTTCGTTCATAGTTCCATCGCCACCGCAAGCATAGAATCGAGTCCGGACTTCGGCAGATAAGAATTCTTGTACTAAAACCACTGCATGCCCGGGGTATTGTGTTTGCACTGCAATGAAGGTATCGTTTTGTGCGGAAACAACATGATTTGCTTGTTGTACGAAGCTCTGTAAATCCTTGGGTTTGCCGGCCATAGGATTGATGATAAAGATATGCCTCATAACGTCTCCTCTTTTCATGGACTATTTCTTCCAATCCCAAGTAGGAACATATTCTTCTGTAGCAGACTCTCTTTTCTGAATAAAGCCATCGGTCAACTGCAAATCCAACATCGCGTGAACCACTTTATCATACTCTCTTTTGGTCAGTTTTCGCTGCAACTCCAGAGGTAGTTTTAATCCTTTTGGCGGAAAATACTGAGCCATAAGGCTAACCGCAACCCCCTTGGGAAGAAAATCCGAAATCCAGTGCAAGGCTAAAAGCGACTCTTTGGTATGATTCGGTAAAACCAAATGGCGAATCATCAAGCCCTGTTCCATGAGTCCGTTTTCATTATACTTTGGGAAACCCACCTGTCTTAGCATTTCCAAAATAGCAATCTGAGCTTTTTGCGGATAATCGGCAACTCCGGAATATTTTTGAGCTAAGGCATTGCTATGATATTTATAGTCCGGTAAATAGATATCGATCAACCCATCCAATTGCCGTAAGGTTTCTAAGGAATCATATCCCCCGCTATTATAAATCACTGGGATATTTAACGGTTGCATGCGCAGGGCCTCAATAATCACCGGAGCATATGGGGTTGGGCTGACCAAATTGATATTCTCGGCCCCTTTTTTCTGTAATTTTTGAAAAATCTTAGCTAATCCTTCTGCGTCAACAGCTCGGCCACAGGAAGCTCTGCTGATTTCATGATTTTGGCAATATACACATCGTAATACACATCCACTGAAGAAAACCGTTCCCGATCCCTTTTTACCACTGATACAAGGTTCTTCACCAAAATGGAGATCAGCTCGACAAATCCTTGGCAGTGCCGGAAGCCCGCAGAACCCCGAAGACGGACTCAGATTTAAGCGTTCTACTTGACATTCATGAGGACATACGCGGCATTTTTCAATGGTCATGACTTCCTCCAATCTACAAAAGTACGGTCCCCTTGATCTTTTGCATAGAATACTTGAATATTTTCCATTTGATCTTCTGAATCAAAATTGAATTTCCACCACAAAGAATAGTCTTCGGTATAAATTAGTGACTGCCGATCTCCATTGACCGGTTTCCCTAGTGCTTCCAAAACCGCACTGTTATCCATATCTAAGGTCACACCCATCACACTAAAGGCTTCCAAATCGCTCAAGAGATCCCGCGGTAAGTAGAAACCCACAATGGTTTCCTCTTTTGAATAATACCGCACCTGCACATGATCAAAAATCACGACCGGGGAGCCATCTATGGCGTCGGCTTCAATGCTAACAATATCGCCAAGATGGGGCTTTATGGTTGATAAGGGCTGCCCTACGAAATCCATGAGTTCCAAGGGTTCCGTCTCCTCCTCCGGTATTGGATTCTGCTGGCATCCCGATGCACTGATCAACAAAATCAAGCAAAGAATCCATGCCAATTTCCGGATTCGTGTTCTTTCTCTCATGGTTTCGTCCCCCTTTTACATTGTACTCTCTTTTCCTTGCTTTAGCTGAAAAATCCTGCTTTTGGTTAGGAAGGGTTTGACCCTATCTGCCTCGTATTAAACAAAGATTTGACCTGTGTTAACAAGGAGGAAGTTCAAGTGTCATCTGCCATCTTAGTTGAAGATATCCGTGGTGAAATCGTTGAGAATGTTCATCGTGGCTTTATTGCCGTTGTGAATGATCAAGGAAAGCTAATCGGCCTTGCCGGAAATCCCAATAAAAGAATCTATTATCGTTCTGCCTCGAAACCCATTCAAGCTCTGCCGATTTTAGCACTCGGTATCGATCGCGAATTTGGTTTAACAGCAGAAGAAACTACCATTATGGCCGGATCTCACATGGGAGAACCCTTTCATGTTGCCGCTATTGAATCAATATTACGAAAAATCGGTGCTCATGAAGACGATTTGTGTATGAAGCCGGCTTACCCGGGTTATCTGCCTCGTCGAACTGAATTACTCTGTGCCAACGCTCCAAAACGTAAGGTATATCATAATTGTTCTGGTAAACACACGGCTGCTCTCGCTATGGCACGTCATTTTGGTGTATCGTCAGAGAGGTACTGGCTTCCAGACCATCCGGTTCAGCGCTATATTTTGCAAACAATCTCGCGTTTTACGGAAATACCCACCCATGAAATCGGCATTGGTGTTGACGGTTGCGGGGTTCCGGTTTTTGCTGTGCCTTTGCAAAACATGGCATTGGCAGCGATGAAACTGGCATGCCCTGACCAAATCGATGACCCGGTGTGGGCTGAGGCCGCCTCGCGAATGGCTCATAATATGAATACCTACCCACTCATGGTCACCGGTACCGATTATATCTGTTCCATGGTCAATATGGACCCCAACCTTGTTGCCAAAGGGGGTGCCGAGGGGGTTTATACCATCGGTTTGAAAAAGCAGCGTCTCGGTATCGCCTTTAAATGCGAAGATGGCACCGAAGTTACATGGCCCCTCTTGATCAATGAAATTTTCAAGCAAATCGGATACACCAACGAAGCCGGTCGCCAGCGTATGCTGAAATTGGCAAAACCACTTGTCATCAACGATAACGATTGGGTCGTCGGCGAGAAACGCACCTGCTTCCAATTGTTTGAATCTAAATAAGGAGATTTATATGGATAAACCTTATCGTTTAGGAATTGATTTAGGTGGAACCAATTTAGGCGTTCTGCTTTTGGATATTCGCAAGATCAATGACGAGAATCATGGCGTCTTGGCTACCCAACAATGCCCCACCCGCTGGCGCGATGGCTACGAAGCCGTCGCTGACGACATGGCTATGCTTTGCCGGATTTGTTTGAAAGAAGCTGGTATCAAAATAGACGAGATAAACTATGCCGGCATCGGTTCCCCAGGTGTGATTGATTCCGAAAAGGGCTTAGTTCTCTTTTCCAGCAATTTAAACTTTCATAAAGCACCGATTGCAGAAGCATTGCAACAACGTTTAAACCTACCGGTCTCTTTGGCCAACGATGCCAATGCTGCCGCTCTAGGCGAAGCTCGCTTAGGGGCTGCACAAGGATGTCGTCACGCCGTTGTAATTACCTTGGGCACGGGTGTTGGCGGAGGTGTTATCGTCGATGGTAAGATTTTGGTCGGCTTCAATGGCGGTGGTGGCGAACTGGGACACCATGTCATTGAAGCGCACGGAAGAATCTGCAGTTGTGGTCGTCGCGGCTGTTGGGAAGAATATTCCTCTGCCCATGGTTTGTTGCTAACGGCGAAGGAAGTGCTCTTAGATTTTCCTGCTTCTGTTCTCTGGCAAAAAACCAATGAGACGGGTAGCTTGCAAGACTGTCGCGATATCTTCACCGCCTACGATCAGGGAGATTGTGCCGCAAAGGAGATCATTCGTCTCTATACAAAAATGTTAGGCGTCGGCATCATCAACATGATTAACCTCTTTCAACCGGAAGTCTTGGCCATCGGAGGTGGTTTAGGAGCTCGCTCTGATCTCTATATCCCCTCGATTGAACCTCTTCTACAACAAGAAGTTTTTGCATATCAGTGGATGGCTCCCACTCGCTTAGTGCCTGCAGCGCTCGGCAATGATGCCGGTCTCTTTGGTGCTGCCTTGTTATTAAACTAATCATTAGGAGGAATGAAGATGAAAGCTACGCATCGTTACCAGCAGATTACTGAAACTGCCGAATTTCTAAAAGGGATGTTGCCTGAGATTCCTGAAGTCGCCATTGTTTTGGGATCCGGTTTGGGACCTTTGGCAAATCGTATCCAAAACCCAATTCGTATTCCCTACCATGAAATTCCCGGATTTGTTGCTACCACCGCTCCGGGTCATGAAGGACGCTTGGTCTACGGGCAATTGGGCGGGAAAAATGTGGTAGCCATGCAGGGACGCTTCCATTATTATGAAGGGCATGACATCGCTACCTGCATCTTCCCGGTACAAGTGTTTGCTCAAATGAAAATTCCTCGGCTCTTGGTCTCCAATGCTGCCGGTGGAATCAATCGACGCTTCACTCCTGGGGATTTAATGTTAATCACCGATATCATCACCATGTTCTGTCCCTCTCCTCTGCGTGGTGAAAACATGGATGAAATGGGTTCCCGCTTTTTTGACATGACCTTTACCTTCGATAAAAAATGGCAGGATCTTGCCCGCTCAATCGCGCGGGAACAGGATTTCGCTTTACAAGAAGGCGTTTATGCTTTTATGACCGGGCCCCATTTTGAAACTCCGGCAGATATTATTGGCTTGCGTCATCTTGGCGCCGACGCCGTGGGCATGTCTACAGTTCCGGAAATCATTGCTGCTCGTCATGCCGGCATGAAAATTTTGGGGATTTCATGCATTACCAATTTAGCTGCTGGGATGCTCAACCAAGAACTTTCCGGCGAAGATGTCAACGAAACTGCACATCGCGTCGAAGAGCGCTTCTGTGGCTTTGTCAGCCGAGTCATTGAAACCTTATAAGGAGAAATCCATGAACTTAATTATACGCGACACCACGTTGGTGTCTGCTCATGCTACACAAACAGTCTTAACCCATCGGGATTTGGTGGTTCAAGGAGACCTCATTACCGAAATTCGCCACCATGAAAATGAACCCAAGCGTGACGAATCCGACTACCGCATTCTCGATGGCAGTCGCTGGATCATCCTCCCCGGTTTAGTCAACAGTCATGCTCATACCTACATGGCTTATTTTCGCAATTATGGCAGTGGTTTGAACCTTCACGATTGGTTATTCAGCAAAATTTTTCCTGCCGAAGGCCGTCTCAGCCAAGAAGATTGTGCTTGGGGCACTGCTATGGGCCTTTTGGAAATGCTACGTGGGGGCATCACCTCGGTTTGCGATATGCCCTTAATGCCTGCGTCGGCGATGACCTTCGTGGAAGAGAGTGGTATGCGGGTTGCTACCGGCCATTCGGTTTTTCAAACTGAATTTAATCCACCCCGTTGTCAAACCATCTTCTCACACTTTGAAGAAGCCTATGCTGCGTATCATAATCGAGGCAACGGACGTATGAAAGTCTTCGCCACCGTGCACAGTGGCTATTTGTATCCTCCCGAAACGTTGGCTGAAGGAGCGGCCTGGCTTCAACAACAAGGCTACCGTGTTCACACCCATCTGCATGAAACGAGGAAGGAGGTCGAAGATGATCTCCGGCTTTATGGGAAGCGACCCATCCAGCGATTTGCTGAACTCGGCTTATTAGGCCCGCAGCATGTAGCAGCACATTGTCTACACTTAAATGAACAAGATCGCGCCCTTTTGAGCGAATATCAAATGCTGGCAGTTCCCTGCCCGACCAGTAATTTACGATTAGCTGCCGGAATCCCTCAATTTACCGCCATGAAGAACGCTGGCATGTCCGTTGCTTTAGGCACCGATGGCCAAAGCAGTGGCAATGGCATGAACCTTTGGAAGGAAATGCATTTAGCTTCTCTGCTCGCCTCCGTGCAAAGCGATGATCCCGGTGCATTGACCGACTGTGAGGTCCTGCAAATGGTCACTTCGACTCCAGCAAACAAGCTTTTTGCTGAGAAGGGTGAACGTATGGGAGTTTTGGAGACAGGGGCGAAAGCAGATTTGATTGCGATTTCCACTGATGCCCCTCATTTTATTGCACTCAATGACCCCTTATCGGCAGTTGTTCATCATACACTCCCCTCTGATGTGGTATTGGCCATGGTCGATGGCGAATTGCTTATGGAAAAAGGCCAGTTTACCAAACTGGATGAAGAACGTATTCGTTATGAAGTAGAACAGCGAACCTCGATTTTATTGGACGGACTTCGTTAATGGAAAGGTGGTTATAATATGAAGATTCTCATCACAGGAGGCGCCGGTTACATTGGCTCCCATACCGCAGTCGTTTTATTAGAAGCGGGCTATTCTTTGGTTTTAATCGACAACTTCTACAACAGCCAGCCCAAAGTTTTAGAACAAATTCGAATGATCTCCGGCAAAGAATTCGAGTTTCAAGAAATCGATGCCTGTGATCCGGTTGCCGTAGAAGCGCTCTTCCAAGCTCATGCTTTTGACGGTGTGATCCATTTTGCCGGCATGAAAGCCGTAGGGGAATCGGTTGCGAAACCACTGCAGTATTATCGCAATAACTTAATGAGCACCATCACTCTGGTCGAAGCTTGTGTTCGACATCAGGTTCCTCGTTTTGTGTTCAGCTCCTCTGCCACCGTCTACGGCGATAACATCGTTCCTTTCCATGAAGAACTACCGCTTTTGCCCACGACTAATCCCTACGGGGAAACCAAAGCCATGAGTGAGCGCATTTTAACCGATGCTGCCAAAGCCTATCCTTTTTTACAAGTCTCCCTGCTTCGTTATTTTAACCCCGTTGGGGCTCATCCCAGCGGTAAAATCGGTGAAGATCCCAACGGAATTCCCAATAATCTCTTACCCAATATCACCCGAGCCGTTACCGGGCGCGTGCCCTATTTGAGGGTCTTCGGTAACGATTACGACACTCCCGACGGCACCGGTATTCGCGATTATATTCATGTTATGGACTTAGCCGAAGGGCACCTGGCAGCCCTCGAACATCTGACTGCCGGCTTACACATTCATAACTTGGGCAGCGGACAAGGAACTTCGGTCATGGAACTGATTCAGGCATTTGAAGAAGCAACCGGTCAGAAAGTACCTTACAAAATTGAACCGCGCCGCCCGGGGGACATAGCTACTTGTTATGCCGATGCAGGCAAAGCCAATCGGGAGCTGCATTGGAAGGTCAAGCGTAGTATCGTCGATATCTGCCGCGATGCTTGGCGATTCGAAACAAATCTGTAAATAATCTGTAAATACGTTGTAAAGAGTTCACTAATCGATGATTCAACTCACCATTTTCGAAGTGAAGTAGCCAATTTTGACAGGTGTATATACAGGAAATGGAAGTCTTCTCCGCGAACTAAAAGGGGCATAGTATAGAGAGAAAAAATGCAAAACGATAATTAGGAGGAGTTTTTTCATGAAAAAGTACAAAGGGGTCATTTTACTATTACTACTAACCTTGTTACTCTCGGCCTGTAACACAACGCCGGCACCCACTCCGGAACCTGTTCTAAAAAAAGCAGTGGTCGGGATTCCCCAGGATTTTGATTCTTTAGATCCCCATCTTTCCGCAGCAACCGGCACTCAAGAAGTGATGTTTAACATCTTTACCGGCTTGATCTCCATTACCCCTGACGGTGAGATTGTCATGGATTTAGCAGAAAGCATTACCCCTTCCGAGGATTTGCTCAGCTATACGGTTGTCTTGAAGGAAAATGTGAAGTTTCACAATGGAGAAACCTTGAGTTCTGCCGATGTGGTTTATACCTTTGACCGACTCAACGGCAAAACCGAAGATCAAAAGGAACCCTTGACTTCTAATTTCGCCGTCATTGAATCCATCGAAGCTCCTGACGCACAAACGGTCGTCTTTCATTTAGCCAATGTTGACGTCAGCTTCCTCTCCAAATTGATGATAGCGATTATTCCGGAAGACAGCGGCTCATCTCAAGCTCAAACCCCGGTAGGAGCCGGACCTTTCAAATACACCGGCTATACCCCAGGCGTCGGCATCACCATGGAGCGTAATGAGGATTATTACGGGACCTTACCTCAACTCGACCAGGTGGAATTTAAGATTTATACCGATGCCAATACCGGTTTTCTCGCTTTGCAAACCGGCGAAGTCGATATCATGAACATCACCTTGGATCAAACCAAGAGTATTGATACAACTAAGGTATCGATCTTAACCACTCCGCAAAACATGGTTCAATTAATGACCTTAAATTTAGAATTCCCGGCCTTTGCCAAAAAAGAAGTCCGTCAAGCTTTAAATTATGCCATCAATAAAGATGAAATCATTGAAATGTTAGCACCGGGTTCTCCCAGATTAGACACCAACTTCAGCCCAATCATGGGGTTTTTCTATAACACTGAAACCGAAAATCAATATGCCTATAACCCTGAAAAAGCGAAACAACTATTGGCAGATGCCGGCGAAAGTGACTTGACCTTCTCCATTAAAGTTCCGGTAGAATACCAATTTCATATGGATACGGCCTTGCTCATGCAATCCCACCTGCAAGAAATTGGTGTGACCATGAACATTGTTCCTATTGAATGGAATACCTGGTTAAGTGAAGTCTACGGATCGGCCCTTTACGAAGCGTCAATTGTTGGGCTTACCGGAAAATTGGATCCCGATGCCGTCTTAGGACGTTTTGAATCCACCTTCCGCCGCAACTTCTACAAATACAACAACCCCGAATATGATGCCATTATCAAAGAAGCTCGCCAAACCGGCGATATGGACGCCCGCAGAGAATTATATAACCAAGCTCAACAAATTTTGACCGATGATGCCGTTGCGGTCTTCATTATGGATCCTACCTTGTATCGCGCTGTCAACAATCGACTCAGCGGGTTGCTCACCTACCCGATCGGCTTTATTGATATGAAGACGGTCACCGTTAAATAATTGCCTTTCCTAAAGGAGTTGATCCCCATTCCTCGTTCGTTGTGGACTCGTTTATTATCCAGCCTAATGACGTTGTTTTTGGTCAGCATTATGATTTTCTACGTCTTTCAGGTGATACCAGGCGATCCGGTTTTGTCTCGTTTGGGTCAGGAAGCTGACCCTGCTTTAGAAGCTTTACTGCGAGAAGAATTGGGTTTAGATCAACCACCGATGCGCCGTTATCTCAATTGGGTGGTAGCTTTGTCGCGAGGAGATTTGGGAACCAGCATCCGTTTCAGACTTCCTGTACAAGAATTGATTGGTCAACGCCTGCCGAATACGCTGGCGTTGGCCATTTGGTCTTTTATCTTAATCGTGGTTATTTCCATACCTCTGGGAATCTGGTTAGCAAGGCATAGCCGAAGCACTGGAGGCCTTTTGGTCAACGGCATCACACAATTGGGAATCGCCATTCCCTCCTTTTGGCTCGCGATCATGCTAATGTTGATTTTCGGTGTCAAACTAGGATGGTTACCGATCAACGGTTATGTGCCTTGGAATGTCAGTCCTTTGGGCTTTATGCGTTCCATGTTATTGCCGGGAATTGCAATCAGCTTCTCTTCCATTGCCATTGTCGTGCGCTATTTAAGAGCCTCTTTGCTGGATCAAATGCTACAAGATTACGTTCGCACTGCCCGAAATAAGGGCTTAAGCGAAAACGTTATCTTGTTTCGTCATGTACTGCGCAATGCATTCTTACCGGTGCTGACCATTTTAGGGGTGATTTTGGTCAATATTCTGACCGGATCAATCGTTATAGAATCCACCTTTTCCATACCGGGTGTTGGTCAGCTACTACAGACCGCGATTCGAAATCGCGATTTGCCCTTGGTGCAAGGAATCACCCTTTATATTTCTGTGGTTGTAACGTTAGGCTTCCTCTTGGTCGATCTACTCAGCGCCAAAATCGATCCACGTATACGCGACAAGGGGGAAGAGTCATGAAAACCTTGTTTCGAAATCTAAGACGCAGTCCCTCCTATGCCATTGGTTTTGCAATGATCAGTTTTCTTTTGGGCCTCATGATCGTTAGCTTCTTTTGGACTCCATATCCGCCCAATGCGCCCAGTGCCATCGCCAAGCTACAGAGCCCCTCAATGCTCCATTGGCTTGGCACAGATCACTTAGGCAGAGATGTGCTCAGCCGGCTGATGTTGGCCTCTCGAACTGCTTTCTTGGTGGGGAGTGCCTCTG
The DNA here is from genome assembly GCA_964425745.1 of uncultured Eubacteriales bacterium. GTDB lineage: Bacteria > Bacillota > JAAYKD01 > JAAYKD01 > JAAYKD01 > CALCNS01. The sequence continues at coordinate 15,567 of CAYRNW010000002.1, forward strand.
TAGCCGCGGGGCTTTTAATTGGGGTGCCTTTAGGGTTGACCTGCGGTTATTATGGCGGTTGGTTCGATATCGTCGTCGTACGGATTCTCGATGCCATGAAAGCGATTCCGAGCCTTCTTTTAGCCTTGATGTTGATTTCCGTATTTGGATCCGGTATGGCCGTGACTGTTTTTGCAATATCGCTTTTAGCAATCCCTTTATATGCCCGTATGGCTCGAAGCAGTGCCATGCAATTGAAGAACATGGATTACATGCAATGGACGCAACTGATTGGGATCGGCAGTGCGCGAATTCTGTTTTTACATCTCTTACCCAATCTGCGGTCCTCTGTCTTGGTAACGGCTTCGCTGGGGTTCGCCAATGCCGTTCTAACCGAAGCCGGCTTATCCTATTTGGGGTTAGGGGTGCAACCACCGGACCCCAGCTGGGGAAAAATGCTTTCGGAAGCACAGAATTATTTGTTTAACGCCCCTTGGCTAGCGATTGGCTCCGGTTTATCGATCACCCTCTTGGTTTTGGGATTCAATTTGCTGGGTGACGGCTTACGTGATTTAGGCGACCGCCGCAGAAAGGACTCTTAAAGATGGAAACGAAAAAGGAGTTATTAAGAGTCGAGCATCTCAGTGTATCGGTTCCTCACTTAGGTCAGTATTACCCGGCAGTTCAGGATCTATCGTTTTCTCTTGCCGTGGGTGACAGCGTGGGTTTAATTGGTGAATCCGGTAGTGGTAAAAGTTTGACCGCTCAAGCGATTGCAGGACTCCTTCCTGAACAAGTTCAAAGAAGCCAAGGACATATTTATTTTGATGGTGTGGATTTGACGCAGATCAGTGAAGAAGCGTTGCGCTCCTACCGCGGTTTTGATATAACGATGGTCTTTCAAGACTCTGCTACTTCGCTGAATCCACTTTTGACCATTGGCTACCAACTCAGAGAAGTTGTCAAGTTGCATTGCCGTGACATTCAAGACCCGAAAGCCCAAGAACAACGGATTCTCGAAAGTTTAGAAGAGGTTGATTTAGACAATCCGAAAGAAGTCATGAAAAAATACCCGCATCAAATGTCCGGTGGACAACGACAGCGGGTGATGTTGGCTATGGTGATGTTGCCGAAACCTCGTTTGCTTTTGGCAGATGAGCCTACCACCGCTCTGGATTTGACCACACAACAGCAAATTCTTAATGTCATCCGCAATCTACAACAAAAACATCATCTGACGTTATTGATGATTTCCCATAATATCCAAGTTGTACATTCATTATGTGAACGAACTATGGTCCTCTACGCCGGTGAAATTGTGGAAAGTGGACCTACCGATTTAGTGCTACAAAAGCCCTTGCATCCTTATACCTTAGCATTGTTGGAATCGAAACCCAGTTTTCACCGCAAAGGACAGCCATTGGAGATTGTCGAAGGCATTGTACCCCCGCTGGAACAACGATCGATTCCCTGTAATTTTGCTCCGAGGTGCCCGTTTCATACCCCCCAATGTGATCTTGCCGTTCAAAAACACGAGCAAGGCGACCATTGGGTTTTGTGCAACTACCCTCGGTCTTGAAAGGCGGTGAAACCGTGCCTCCCAGTCAACCTCCACTATTGCAGGTTCAGGATCTTCTGAAAACCTATCCTGTTTCGAAAACTTCTTTGTTCTCTGCACCCAATCGTTTCATCGCCGTCAACCATCTTGATTTCCAGCTGGAAAAAGGAGAGGTTTTGGGTCTTATTGGCGAGTCCGGATGTGGGAAAACTACGACCGCACGGATGATTGCTCGCTTGTTGACGCCGGACTCCGGGAAAATCTTGCTCAACGGCACCGATTTTCTGCCTTTAGATGATTATGATTTTAAGCCTTTTCGGCGTCAGATCCAAATGATCTTCCAAGACCCCCAGCAGGTTCTAAACCCTTCTCTCACAATTGAGCAAATCCTCAGGGAGCCTCTGATTGGATTCAACCTTTACGGAACTGCACAGCAACGTCGGGACTATATTCGTCAGCAACTCGTGGACGTGGGCTTAGACGACAGTTACTTAACCCGTTATTCCCACCAACTTTCCGGTGGCCAACGGCAGCGTGTTGCCATTTTGAGCGCGTTGTTGGTAGAACCGGCTTTACTCATTGCCGATGAAGTGGTTTCGGCACTGGATTTATCGATTCAGGCTCAAATTTTAAATCTTCTTCAGGAATTACGGCAAAAATATCAGCTTTCAATGCTCTTTATTTCGCATGATCTGCATGTGGTCTCCTGGCTGGCTGACCGGATTTTAGTGATGTATCGGGGCAGTCTCATGGAAGAAGCACCCACTGAAGAGCTTCTGCGCAACCCCATCCATCCTTATACACAATCGCTGTTGGCGGCAGCAAATTTAATCGAAGGGTCTCCTCCTCAAGAGGTGATTGGCTGGGGAGTCGCTTCTGCTGAATGTTGTCCCTATGCAGAAGTCTGCCCTAAATCCAGTAATCTCTGCCGCACTCAACGTCCTCCGATTCAAGTTTTAGCAAAGGGGCATCGAGTGGCTTGCCATTGCCAGCAATAAAGCGTATAATAGCTCAGTACGCAAACTATTCGTGATCAAGGAGGCCCCCATGCTCAATACCATGAACATCGTTCTCACTATCTTTGCTATGATCGCTTTTGGCTTCTACTTAACCAAAACCAAACTGATCGATGAGAAAATCGCTAAGTTTATTGCCACCTTGGTGGTAACATATGTGGTGCCTGCCACCCTAATCAACAATATGATGGGTTATTTTACATTGGAAGGCCTCAAAACTGCAGGTCCTGCTTTGTTGGCACCGTTTCTTTCAATATCTGCAACCTTCGCGATTTCGTTTCCTATTGCCATTCTTTTGAAGATTCCAAAAGGTCAACGTGGTGTTTTTTCGGCCCTCTTTGGATTTTCCAATACCATTTTTGTTGGTTTACCGGTTTGCATTGCCCTTTTCGGTAATGAAGCCGCCCCTTATGCATTATTGACCTTCGCCGCCAATAGTATTTTATTTTGGGGGATTGCCGCTCCCTACATTCGTCGGGATGCAAATCCGGGGGAAAATGTTAATTGGAAGGAAACCGTCAAGAAAATTCTCAGCCCTGCTCTAATCACTCTTGTATCGTGTTTTATTCTCATCTTGTTCCGCGTTCAAATGCCAAAAGTCATTATGGATACCACCCGCTATATTGGTAGCATGAGCACGCCCTTGGCCTTGATCTATATCGGTCATATCTTAGCAGGTTTAGGCATTAAGAATCTTAAGGTCTCCCGTAATCTCATCATCGTATGCATTGGACGTTTCATCATCTCCCCGCTAATCACAGTAGCGTTAATGAAACTCTTTCATATCGAAGGCATTATTGCCAGAGTCACAATCATCCAATCTGCGATGCCCGCCATGGCACAAGCTCCCATTGTTGCTGCGATGTATGGCTCCGATACCGAGTTTGCTGCCACCGCAGTCTCTCTCTCGACCTTGATCGGGCTCATGTTTCTTCCTGTATATATGTTCCTATTTACTGCATTTGGAATATAAAACACTGAAATCCTTTTTCATCCTCCGATTATGGCTTCAATTTTTCTAAGGCTTTTGAGTTTTTCTGTCATTTTACTGGACAAACCCAGAAAGCTATGGTATATTGAAGTTGCGCTTGATTCGCGCACAATGTGAGAGGGTTTCTAGGGTTCCAACAGCTTCTTGAAGCTGGTTTGGTCCAAGCGAAACCGCGTTTTACACTTGTAAAACGTACACCGTGAGAATAAAAGGCTCTGCGGAAGGTCTCCGATCTTTCATCGGTGGTCTTCCTTTTTTATTTCATGGTTCTCATATTTCCTCCTCTCTTTTTTATATGCTTTGTTCTGTTTTTCCATTTAAATGGCCGCTCTGTCACATTGACAGAGCGGCGTTTTTTTTCTGCACATCTTCTATGGAAAGAAGGGGAACTTGGCTCGGAATCGAATCTAGAAATCATGACTCGAAACACCCAATCTGAAAGGAGTGCGCTTTATGAAATCCATTTTACACGCTGCTCATCTCTTTGAAATGAAAACGATCAGTGATCCTCAAATTTCCTCGAACGGCAAGTGGGTCGTTTACGTGGTGAGTGAGACTGTTCTGAAAGAGGACAAAAAACTGACCAATCTTTGGCTTGTTCCTACCGATGGCTCCACTCCACCAAAGCAGCTCACCCAAAGTGGAAAAGATAGCAACCCCCGCTTTGCGCCGGACGACCAAACTATCCTATTCACTTCCTCTCGCGGTGAGAAGGGGAAATCTCAATTCTATACCATTTCCATACAAGGAGGCGAGGCGGCTCTCATCGGCACCGAAGTTAGCCCCAGTGGTGCTGCTTTGTTCAGTCCCGATGGAAGTAAGGTCGCATTTATTTCCAACCAACCCGTCCCGGAAGGGCCGAGATACCCCGGCGAACCGAAAGAGCTGTATGACAGAGGGGGCAAAGAAGAAAAGAAAGATGCGCCTTTGGTCATTGAAGAAATGGCATACCGTGCCGATGGCAAAGGATACATTCACCATACATATCCCCAGATTTACATTCTTGAATGGCAAAATCCAGACCATACCTGTTTACCACACACCCAAGGCAAAGAACGTATTGGCCAAATGGTTTGGAATCAAGACGGCAGTGCTCTTTATTACAGCGTCACCAAATACGACAGTAACAGAGTCGTAAACCTTACAGAGGTGCGACTATTGCCGCTGGCAAGTGGTTTGAACCAGAAGGTACTGGATTTTGACGGCACTCTCAGTCAAATGGTGGTGGTCGATGATGGGAAAGGCCTGCTTTGGTTGGGTAGCGATAACTCTTACCCCAGCGGAGTCAGCCCTAGTCGTTTATGGTATGCTCCTTTAAATCAATCCCTACCGCTCGCTTCGGAACACGTAACCTGTTTGACTCCTTTGGATGACGGGATGCGCAGCAATCTGCGTTTCAACCCCAAGAGTGGCCAAATAATGCATGTACGTGCCTGGAAGGGTAGCAATGCCATTAGCGTGGTTCCTTACGCCAACGGAGAAATTGACGATGAACATCCGGCAGTCGAAGGGGCTCTCGCCATGGTCAGCAGCATGGAAATCGCACAAGATGGCACTATGGTTTTCCTAAGTGAAGACTTCACCCACCCAGCAGAGCTGTTTGTGGCCAAAGATGGGAAAGCTCGTGTACTGACTCACGTTCATAAAGCCTTTTTAGAAAAATATCCTCCTTTGCCGGTGGAACGTTTCACCTATGAAGGGGCAGATGGCTGGCCGATTGACGGCTTCTTAGTTCGACCACTCGACTATAGCCCAGGGCAACCGGTTCCCACCGTCTTGAGCATTCACGGCGGTCCCACCGGGGTTTATACCGACAGTTATCAATTCCCCTTCCAGCTCTTTGCCAACCATGGATTTGCGGTGGTCTTTACCAATCCCCGTGGTAGCGTGACCTACGGTGCCGATTTTGCCATGGGATGCGTACAAGATTTGGGTGGAAAAGATTACGAAGATATTATGAAAGGCGTTGACCATGTGATTCAAATGGGTGTCGCCGATGCGAATCGCTTAATGGTTACCGGCTGGAGTTATGGTGGTTTCATGACCTCTTGGGTTGTGACCCAGACCAAACGCTTTAAAGCCGCCGTTGCCGGTGCTATCATTTCGAACTGGTTGACCTTAGCCTTGGTCAGCGACGCTCAAGTCTATGGCGAAGGCTTGCATGGCGGATTTGTTGTTGACGATATTCCTACCGTCATGTCGCGCAGTCCGATTACGTTTGTTCGTCAGGTCGAAACGCCCACCTTGATCTTACATGGCAGTAGTGATGTTCGTTGCCCCCAAGACCAAAGTGAGCAATTCTATTATGCGCTGAAGCGTTTAGGCAAAGAAACCGTTTATGTCAAGTATCCGGATCAGTATCATGGGTTCGTCAAACCGTCCTATATTGTGGACCGTTGGCAGAGAACCTTGGCCTGGTTCAAATCACATTTAGCATAAAAGAGGGAAGAATAACCATGGAACCACAAAAAAAAGCACCTGCACCTTCATTGCGGGATTTAAAAGAGAGAGTTGACCGGGCTAAGAAAGTGCAGCGGATGATTCTAGAGTTAGAAGAGCAGTTACTAGACTTAGAAGATGAGGTGGACCGTTTGGGGTTGGCTTTAGATCGTGAAGAAGCCGACGTGGAACGCCTTAAGAACATGGGCTTCAGTCGTTTTTTGGCCGGAGTTACCGGGAACTACTATGATCGCTTAGACAAAGAAGAGCAAGAAGCGGTTGAAGCGGCCATAGCGTATCAGCAGGCGCTTGACCGGGTAGACGATGTGCGCTACCAGATTGATCAATTAAAGCAAGAGGAAAAAGATTGTAAGGCTTCTGAGCTTGAATACAAACGGCGGTTTGCCGAACGGCAACGAGAAGCTGCCCAGCAGCCCGGTAAAACCGCCGAGACCTTGCGGTTGCTGCAGGAGCAATTGGAGATTAGCCGACGTAACCAAAGAGAAATTGAAGAAGCTCAAGCAGCAGGAATCACCGCACTGCAAGCATTGCAAAGTATCGCCGGTAGCCTAAACTCTGCCGCTGGCTGGGGGATTTTTGACATGGTTGGCGGTGGGATTATCAGCACCATGATCAAACATTCTCATATCGACGAAGCCAAACGCCAAGTCGCCCGAGCCGAAAGTGAATTACGCCGCTTCCAAACCGAATTGCTGGATATTCGCATCACCGGACCGACACAGATTCAAATCGACGGCTTTAGCAAATTTGCCGACTTCTTCTTCGATGGCTTTTTCATGGATTTCTTCATGCAAACCAAAATCAACAAGGCCCGCGAGAATGTTGACAATGTCATTGCACAAGTAGATGGTGTGTTGTCACAGTTGGACACCATGATGCAATTAGAACGCAACGCTCAATCGCAAATGCAAACCAAAATCGAAGAAACCTTGATCATCTAGGGGACGGTTCTCTCCCTTTGATTTTTTCCACTTTATTACCAGTCGCTTTGATTTAATACTTCACCCAAATAGCCCTGCGTCAGCAACCATATGCATATGCAGGGGTATAGATTGATACTTTCAGACATGTAGTGAAACATATTTTAGCATTTAACACGTGTTCAATATCACTCAATAAAGAAACACGATTCGTCCTCTGCAAAGAGGCGAATCGTGCTTTTTTTTACTTATTCTTCTAGTGTAATTCTATTTTTAGATTGTCAATGCTGTGACTCGAAGCAAATGTTAAATAAATGGTAATTTAAGAGGGGAGAGAACCGTCCCCAACCTCAACAACCTAAACAATCAAGGACTTAAAGCAGAGACCTCGAGCGTGACTGCCTTGCAGATAATAGCTTCCATTTGCGAGACGTGCACCTTCCATAAGCAATGTATCTCCCAATAATGCTTCGCTCAAGTACTGTATGTGCAAATGGCTGAATCTCCGTTCTGCTGTGAACTCGGGCAAAAAGTCCATGATAATGTCTGCATAAATCGTGTTATTGAGATGATTGTTGTAATCCAAATCGGAATAATAAATCGTCCGCTGACCCAGTTGCATCAAATGTTCTGGTTGCTCGGGTGCAGTAACAATCCATCTTTTATCCACTTTCGCTTCCGGGAAGATGCCCAGCTTATAAAACTCTTTCGGTCGCATCAGCTGATGCGTTTCAGCGTGGACGAGCACACTGGTTTGCGTCATCCGCCCGATTTCTCCCTCTTTTGCCATCAATCGAAACCCTCGGTAAAACTGAGCACCGTGGCATCCAATAGGCGCTGTATCCACTAGGAGCTCTTCACCAAACTCGGGCAGACGCGTCAACTCTGTTTTATTGTGAATAATCAAAAAAGCAAGCCCAGACTCCGCAAGTCGCCTATGATTCCAACCCATTGCACTCATATGCGCTTCGCTGGTCTCCATGAAAATCCAAATCAGGGCCGAAGGTTTGATCAAATTCCCAGGTCCCACCTGACGCCCATCGACTTTCAATGTGCGCTTATAAAAGTAATCCTTTAACAAATCCTCACTCCTTGTTTAGGGGTGAACGCTCTAATCCTCGGCCACACGCAGGGAGTGACCTTGAACCATTGGCTTTTTCAGTTCTGCACGGTTCAAATCATAGGTCACTCTGAGGGGTAAACCCGACAAGTGAATTACTCGGTCGGCCACTCCTGCCGCTTCTTCATCATCGTGACTAACCCATAACACCAACCGCGCTGCTCCTTCCGCCATAAGAACCGGCCATAATTGGCGGCGATGTTCCGGGCTTAAGCCTTTCAGAGGTTCATCCAAAATCAATACATCACCATCATAACACAAAGCACGAGCTAATGCGACTCTTCTTTTCATACCGCCAGACAGTTGATCGGGATACGCATGGGCTTCCTCGGTCAATCCCAACTGCTGTAGCCGACGTTCCACCTCAGCCGCACCACCCTTGGGTTGAATTAGCATAATGTTTTGCCAAACCGTGAGTTGCGGTAACAAACGATCCTCTTGAAAAAGAAAGGCCGGACGTTTTGCCGCATGTAAAATCTGCCCAGCTCGTGGAGATTCCAGCCCGGCGATTAAACGCAGTAAGGTAGTTTTGCCGCATCCGGAGTGACCCATGACGACAACAATCCCTTTTGCGGGTAAATCCAACGAAAAATCACGCAACACTTGCTTTTTCTCATAGGTAAAGCTGACAGATTGCAGATTCATAGGTTTCATTTCCTTCTTTCTCTTTTCAGCCAAAAGGCCATCATAAACTCAGCCAGCAAGCTGATACCGATTACAACCAAGGTCCAGGCGAAGAGCTCCGGTGTTTCCAAGTAGATTTTTGCCTGATAAAGCTTCGTGCCGATTCCCCAAACCGGCAACCCCAAGACTTCTGCGGCTACGCCCGATTTCCAGGCATACCCAAACCCCAAGAGCAAGGCATTCACAAAAAAAGGTCGGAGCGCAGGCACATAAATCGTTTTCAAGATCGTTCCCGGTGCTAATTGATACGTCCTCGCCATCTCTAAAAGGGACTCATCCACTTGCAGCAACCCTGTTTCTACATTGCTCCAAACCAAGGGAAGCACCATCAGAAAGCAGATGAAAAGGGATAGTTGCTGCGACGGCAACCACACTAAGGCCAGGATTACAAAAGAGGCAACCGGTGTCGCTTTCACAATATTCATCGGTAACGCCACAAAAGCTCTTACAGCTGGTAGAAAGGCAGTCAAGCTGCCTAAAAGGGTGCCCATCACTACGGCTAAGAAGAAGCCTGCAAAAATGCGCAACAAACTGGTGAAGGTAACCTGCCAAAAGCTTGCTTGCCTTAGGATCTTCCCAAGCGTTTGAAAGGTTTCCAGGGGAGTAGGCAACAGGAGAGAAAGTTGGACGCGCCTTGCAATCATATGCCAAACCAACAACCAAAACCCTACTGCAGCCCCAAATAGGAGGGAGGCATGCAAGGGTTTCAATGGCTGAGGTTTTTTTCCGAAGCCTCTCATGCAACGCCCTCCCACAAAGATTATTTAATATAGAATTCCGCCGATGGAAGTGTACCGCCGACAGACTTGGGATCTGCTTCAAACAAGACCTTCAAAAAAGCATCGGTCATGGTCTGCATTTCCTCACCTTCAAAAAACACGATATTGCATTCAGGAATCGCGGTTTTAGCGACTGCTTCTGCGATAATCTCATATTTTCCGCTCAAGGCGGCCGCTTCTGCTACATTTTCATTGGTAAAAGCGACGGAGGTTTCATATTCCGTTAAGAAATCCTGTACCGCTTGTGGATTCTGCTCGTAAAACTCTTTTCGCACAGCAAATCCTCCCATGACCAATTGGCTGCCTTCTTCTCCAACTTTTTGCCACTCTTCGGTAAAGTCTAAGGCGACCCGCGCAGTCCCTTTGTTTACGACCGAGGTTACAAACGGTTGCGGAAGCAAGGCGTACTCTACAGTGCCTGCCTCCATGAGAGCTGCGACTTCAGCATGTTCGCTTTTATATATCACTTCTACATCGGTGCCCGGTTCTAAGCCATTGGCACGCAACAAATAGTTGATGGCGAATTCAGGGGTAGAACCTTGACCGGTGGCATATAGGGTCTTGCCAGCTAAATCTTGCATACTTTGAATCGTTTCACCGGTATCGAGCAAATACAAGACGCCTAAGGTATTGACAGCGGCCATTTGAATTTTGCCCTCTGTTTTATTGTGCAACACTGCTGCTAAATTGGCAGGAATTGCCGCCATATCCAGTTCACCGGAAATAAGCTTGCCACTGATTTCATCGGGAGCTCCGACCAAAGTGAAGGTATAATCATTTTTTGTAGTTTTAGCGGCAGCATTCTCGATGAGCTGAACCATACCCAAAGCGGTAGGACCCTTTAGAGCCCCGACGCGAATATTGATTTTCTCAACCGGAGTGGGAGTGACCGGATTACATGCGGAAAGTAAGAGAAGCATGGCGATCAAGAACAGCGTTGTTTTAGTAAGTGAATGTTTCAAAGGGATATCCTCCTAAAGTTTCATTTGACTGCGATTTCTAAAGAACTATCGGAATGTTCAAGCAGATAGCCTTCTTGCTTCAGCTGATCCCAAGCACGATACAGTGTGGTTCGACTAATGTTCAGCTGACGACAGATTTCCTGTTTCGATAAAGGTAGATGAAATGTCTCCGATTCTGCTGCAATGGACAAGCGAGTCAGAAACGCGTAAAGGGCTTCTGCAGGGTTGGGAGCAACAAAACTGCTGATTCGTTGATTTAAAAAGACGATTCTTTGGCTTAAAAAGCGAAGATAGTTTTTGCAGATGAGGTGTTCTTCTTTGAAGAGACTCTCCAAATCTTCTACTGTTAAAAAGAAGACTTGAGATGGACTCAATGCACGAATCAGGGTAACATACTCTTCACGATCCAAGAACAACCCGGCAACTCCAAACATGGATCCAACATTGAGCTGATTTAACACAACTTCGCTTTCTGTGCTGACCTTGAGCCGCCCTTTTAGAACAATGCCAATGGCGCGCTGAAAGTGTTGTGGGTCGTATACAATCTCACCGGAAACAAACTCGCGTACGCTCCCGCGATGGTTCAAGAGGGTTTGTAACTGCTCTGAGCTGAGGTTCTTGAACAAAGCCGTCTTCAGCAAGACCGAAAGGGCTGTTTCGTCGAGAGCGAGCATCGCGGTTCACCTCGTATCTGTTCCAAAAAATACAATCGTTACTTTTTTCACCATCATCATAAGCGAAATTCTTCACAAAGTCAAGAGACACAACCCGCTGCTTCCTGTAGGAAATGCATAGTGGCTTAAGTGGCTCAACAAAAGGTAATCTTGGGGACGGTTCTCTCCCTTAAATAATTTCCTGTTATTTGGTATTTGCACCGTTACGAAACTGCTTTAAAATTTCGCAGAAGAAAATTTCGCACTGGGGTCTGACCCCTCTGTGAAATTTCTCAACAAAAAAACCCCCTGAAGGGGTTTGAAAAATTATTTTCCTGCTTATCTTTTATCCTACATCCTACTTATCATACTTGTGATACTTGAAATCCTTATTATACTTGTAATACAAACAGTTAAGCCATGCTTTGTCAATTTTGTGGTAAAACCAGAGGGGAGAGAACCGTCCCCAAGTCATTAAGCCAAATCTTTAGATCTTGCAAAAAATCTGGAAAATCGGGGCCGTTACACAAATGATGCCGGCTGTTCGGGTATATCTTCAACTTCACTTGTTCGCCTTTGATCATCGCAGCTACCTTCTGAACACTCTGTGGTTGCACCGTTTCATCCCATTGTGATTGCGCCAGAAAGACCGGCACAGCCACTCTCTTGAGAGCCGGCAAATACCGCTTGCGCACTTTCAAAAACAGCAGATTCACATCGGGCCTTTGCCGCAGAGCATTTTGCAGCATCATTTGAGTATACCGCGTGTTCTTGTTGACCAAATCCGCTTTCATCCAATGCAACACCGCTTCGGGTTGACCAACATCCACCGGTGTATTGATTAATACCAACGCCTTGGGACTACGCACCGAAGCCAACCAACCCGCCAGCAGCGCCCCCATGGAAAAGCCAATCACGACCACCGGTAGCCCTTGCAACCGGAGCCCATCATATTCTTTGAGCACCTCCGTTCCAAAAGGTTCTTCTGAGCGAATCCCGTGAATCTTACCCTTATCATCATGTCCAGGTAGCGTAAAACTGCAACAAGGTATCCCTAATTTACCGAATTCCGCCTCCAAAGGAGCGAGCTCCCAAAGGCCTCCTCCAAAACCATGAATCAAAAGGATAGCGTAAGGCTGCATGGCTCCACCTACTTTCTGCAAATAATACGTACCTACCAAATTAAAACTTGGAGCTTCTCAATGTCTCAGTGAAGCTTATTTTGGGAGAGAACCGTCCCCGAACAAAGGCAGAAAGGAACAAGGTTATGGCAAGGCAATCGGCACTGCCACCGGGACTCAAATTGGCCTGAATCATTTCCCGATCAAAATTCTCCACCTCTGAGATTGAAAAATGATGCAAGACTTCTTCGGCTCTACGCTGCACATAGAGGACGGCGGCTTGTCCCCCTCGCCTCATAAGATTGGTATCCATAAGGCAGGACATCAGCTGTAAAAGTGCCCGCAGAGCTGCCTCTTCTTGAGACAGACCCCACTGGAGTGCTTTGAAATAGACCGGTATTCCAATTTTTCTGGCGTGATAAAAGCCACTTTCTGCCTCCCCACGCGCTCCACTCATTTGCAACCGCACACTTTCCGGCAGCCGCGTCCACTGCTTTTCTACCCCTTCGCGCGCCGTAATCCCTTTGGTCATTTCTGCTACATAAGCACAGAGCGATTCAACCTCGGTTTCTTCCCCTAAAACACCGGCAGCAGAGCAGAGCAGTCCTAAACCAAACAAGGCTCCCTTATGGGTATTGATTCCCCTGGTCGCCTGGAGCATTTCTGCTTCCGCTCGTATGCCAATGCCCCGTGAGGCGGCAAATATCTTGTGGGGGAACTCCAATCTGTGCGTGCACCCAACTTCCGCCAATTCCACAAAAAACGGATGCAAGACCTCGGCACTGTGTAATAGCAATGCTAAATCCATATCGGCATGTGCCCCATTATTATTCCTGTCCACCAACCCAGGCTTTGGTGTCAACAGCGCTTCCGTTCGTAACGCCTTCAACGCCAAGGCTCCAATTTCTGCAGGACTCCGTTGCAAAGAACTATGTTGCATGCGCGTTCCCTCCATGCCCGAAGTCTTGCCTGGACAACCCCTTGTATCGTTGCAAATACTGGTACGTGCTGATTGGCACCAGTTCTTTAAGTTCGTTCCACTGTTCATTCTTCAAGTAGCGGCGAACCCGACTCGCAGAAATCGGCTCCCCTCCATGGTTAATCCGTGGGATAATCCGCACTTCCATGCCATATGCGGGTAGTACGCTCTTCATCGCCTCTACATATTGCGCCGTCAACGGGTCTAAGGGCTCCTCGCCTGCAAAACGTATGCTACTTCGCAAAGCCGGAGCTAAATATTGACCAAATAATCGCACATCCAACTCGGCTTGCACAGCTGCAGCTTCTCCGGGATTTTTCAGGAAGTAATCCGGAAATACCCCTGCCGAAATCAGATACGGCCCTCCGGCGTGCACATAAACTTCCTTCAAATGAGCCACACCCTGTGAAACCATAGCCAAGCGGTCGGCGAACCCAAATTCAGAGGCCTCGGTCTCTACCACAAAAACATGCAGCCGATCACATTGTTTCTTTGCCGTCTCCACCAAATACAAATGACCCAAGGTAAAGGGATTCGCATTCATGACAATGGCCCCGGAAACCCCATCTAACAAAGCATAGGACTTCAGCCGCTCGCAAAAGCGCACCATCCCAAACGGTTTATTCTCACAAAACAAAACCGACTCGGTTTCCATGAGTGCATAAAACCCGAACCCTTCCATAACCAAACGATGTTCCGGCTTGGTAAAGACGAACAAGTGCTCGACCCCTTGCAAGAACAACTGTTCTCTCAAGTGATCCACCAGCCGATTCATCCAACCATAGCCTTGCGCATCTTGTAAAACAGCGAAGTTCATCATGGTATTAGCGCGGTAACCCCCCACCGCAACCAATTCATCGCCAAAAAACAACCCTGCACAATAATCTAAGGGAGCTAAGGTTAACCCTTGCCCCCTTACAAACACTTCAACCCGATGACGTATTTCCGGTAAGGACAAAGGCAAGCTACGCAACTCAGCAGCATTTCCCGTTTCCCACGCTTTCAATTCCGGCATTTTCGTCATCCTTTCTTTGCAACCAAGCTTCCGTAATCCGCTGAATCTCCTTGTCTAATTCCTCCAGTGTATGTCGTTTGCTCCGCGCACACTCTGCACCCGAGGCGGAACATAGCAAGCACCGACGCGCAGGCCATCCCATTTCCTCTCGACTAAGCGGACCTTGACGAGGATCCCAAACATCAAAATCCCACAATCGCCCCAACGGGTGTTTCTCTTCCAAAGCTATCAACTGCTCTTTCAAAGTCAAGGCCTCTGCATGAAAAACCCAAAAGCCTTCCCATCCGGTATTGAGCCGTCGTTCTTCTTCATACAACCCGATAACCTTCAGCTTCCGCATTTGCCGCTGACCCTCGCGAAAAACAAGCACCGCCGCATCCGTCACTTTTTGAGCTCCCGGTTGGTTCACCATTAGGCAGACTACCGGCTTGCCAAAACGTTCTAACAATTGTTCTCGGTACTGCTGACGCCGTTCTCGTGCCTGAAGCAGTTCAGCCAGACTAATCTCCCGAGGCGGATTTTTCATGACCGATCTCCCGTATTGTATCCAGCAAGGTGCCATCGGGTGCCAAAACATGAGCTCTGACCTTTGAACCAAAGGGAAGCGGTTCCGGTTTCCCGGCAATGGCCTCCGCTAAGGCTCTCAGTTGATGTGCTCCGGTCAAAATTATACCGGCACGCTCTAAACGAGCCGCCACTTCAGGTCGGCTTGGGTTCACGGCAACTCCTCGGTCAGTCACCAAAACATCTACATGTTCTCCCAGGGTGCAGAGCGTCGTTACCTTCTCCACCACGCAGGGAATTCTCCCCCGCAACAAAGGGGTTACTACCACGGTCAGAGCTGCCCCAGAAGCGGTATCCGGGTGTCCACCGACTGCGCCACGAATCACGCCATCGGAACCGGTGAGCACGTTTACGTTGAAATCCTCATCCACTTCTAACGCAGACAAAACCACCACATCTAATTGGTGGATTAACGAACCCGCATCATAGGGGTTGGCGTATTGATTGCCATCGACTTCATAATGATGTGGATTTCTTGCCAACGAACGCGCCGCTTCCAAATCAAAGTCCTGCACGTCCATCAGCTTTTCGATGTAGCCCTCTTCATGCAACTGCACCATCGCCGCAGTAATCCCTCCTAGCGCATAACGGGCTCGGATGTCTCCCGCGACCATCACTTCACGCAAATAACGAGTGACGGCTAGCGAAGCCCCGCCGGTTCCGGTCTGCAGAGAAAAGTCGTTGTAAAAGAAGCCCGAATGCAGAATCACTTGAGCTGCTTTGCGCGCAATCAATAAATCTCGGGGATCTTGGCTGTAACGAGTGGCTCCTGCCGAAATCTTCTTGGAATCACCAATGGAATCTACTAAGACTACCCAGTCTACATCGCTTTCGCTGATTCCTTGACCCACGCAAGGGTAAGGTAGCAGGCAATTGGTGATGATGATGGTCTGCTTGGCATACCGTGCGTCGACCTTGGCATACCCCAGACTTCCACAAAGTGAAGGAGTAACGCCATCCGGTAATGGTCCGGCATAGGTTCCTGCAGCATTGCCAAAGGCATCGGCGACCGAAGCCCCTAAGAAAGCAACGTCAATCTTCAACTGCCCCCTGGCAATCGCAGCTGCCCGCCCACCATGGCTACGAAAAAGCATGGGGGTCGGTAATACACCGGCGGATATCGCTTCGGCAAGCACTCCCCGGCAACCGGAGCTCTCCAACGCTGTGACCACACCATTTTGAATGTGCTTTAGCAAGGGCGCGTGAACATCGCTCAAAGAAGAGGAGGCGACTTTCAGATTACGAAATCCCATGTGGGCAATCACATCCATAACCTGGTTTAAAACCTGATCCCCCTCGCGAAAATGATGATGAAACGAGATTGTCATGCCGTCTTGTAAGCCACTTCGACGAATCGCCTCTTCTAAGGAAGACACGAGTTTAGGGGAACGGGTTTCTCGCTCAGAAAAAGGCATCGGTTGTTTCATGACCATCCCTCCTTATTCTGTACTACACCCATAGCTTTTGCCAGTTGTAAGGTTCGTTGAGCCCGGAGCACGACAGGCCGGTCGATCATCTTGCCGTCAACCGCAACTACGCCACTTCCTCGTCGCTCCGCCTCCTGCAATGCTACAATGAGGCGTTGTGCTTGCCGAATCTCCTCTTCGGTAGGAGCAAAGACCCGGTGGACCGGCTCGATCTGCCTAGGGTGGATCACCGATTTTCCGGTAAAGCCTAAGGCTTTGATTTTCATCGTTTCTGCGATTAAGCCTTCTTCATCGGCCACGTTGCTGAACACGGTATCAAAAGCATCGATACCTGCAGCTTTGGCTGCTAAAACAATGGTTTGCCGCGCCAGTTGAAGTTCGCTTCCCTCGGCACTGCGGCGCACGCCTAGATCGGCACAGAAATCTTCTGCCCCTAAGGCAATTCCCACTAAGCGTTTCGAACACTTGGCAATTTCAATGGCATTCAACACCCCTTGAGCACTTTCTATAGCCGCTAAAACGCCAACGCTCCCCGGAGCACGGTTGTATTTCAGCTCTGCTGCCACAATGGCCGCTTCGCAATCCAGCACATCTTGAGCAGTTTCGGTTTTGGGCATACGGATCACATCCACCCCGGCTGCCACCATCGCCTCTACATCGGCATGACCATGAGCCGAAGAGAGCGCGTTGATTCGAACCACACGTTCACAGGGGGAATAATCGATGGTCTTCAACGCCATGTAAACCAACTGCCGTGCGGCATCTTTTTCCAGAGGCGATACCGAGTCTTCTAAATCAAACATCAGAGCATCGGCCCCATAGATGAAAGCATCTTTGAGCATAGCAGGGCTATTTCCGGGAATAAACATCATACTGCGGCGTAGGCGGCTTTTCATACTTGTTCCTCCCCCTGCCAAGGCGATACCGGTCCTCCCGCTCTGGCAACGGCAGTCTGCAAGCGAGCTTTAATCGTGCAATCCAAAGCACCCTTGTCTTGTGCTGTGAGTTGAACTCCTTGCAGATCGAGCTCTTCTAAGGTTTGCAGTAGAATCGCTCGAATTTGTTGACCGTATAACCGCATCACACTGCTGCGTAGAAAAATATCGGTTTCGCCCGCTGCCGGTTCCACCTCAATGAGAATATCTCCCGATTCTAAGGTTCCTGCTCGTCCTTTGCCGGTTAATTTCATAATCACAGCCCCCTCTTACGCTCGTACTAAAAAGAAATAGGCTAAAACAGCCCCACCCAACAGAATGCGATACCAACCAAAAACACTAAAATCATTGCGGCGAATGTATTGCATCAAGAAGCGGATGGCAAGAATCGAGGCCACAAAGGCAACCGTGGTGCCCACCCCTAAAATCATCCATTCTGCAGAACTGAAGACCAAGCCGAATTTGATGATTCGCAATAAACTAGCCCCAAACATGACCGGAATCGCCATAAAAAACGAAAACTCTGCTGCAACGGTTCGTGAACAGCCCAGTAAAATGCCACCCAAGATAGTTGAACCGGAGCGTGAAGTGCCAGGAACGAGGGCTAAGACTTGAAAGACGCCCATCATGGCCGCGGTGCCGTATCCCATTTCGGTAATCTCGCTGATTTGTGGTTTGACACGCTTATTGCGTTGTTCCAAGAGGATAAACAAGACGCCATAGACGATGAGCATTATGGCAATAGAGACGTAGCCACTGAACAACGCTTCGATTTTGTCATCAAAAAGAAGGCCAATCACCGCTGCGGGAACGGATGCAACGGCTACTTTAAACCAAAGCTCTAAGGTCTCACGCTTTTGTCTGCGACTTTTAGAGGGAGCAAAGGGGTTCAATTTATTGAAATACAAGACCAGTAAGGCTAAAATCGAGCCTAGTTGAATCACGACAATGAACATACTCATAAAGTCCGGGCTGACATCGAGCTTCATCACTTCATCTAGCAATAACATATGACCGGTGCTGCTGATTGGCAACCATTCGGTGATTCCCTGAACCAGTCCCAATAACGCCGATTTTAAGAGTTCTATGAGATTCATGTTTTATTATACCTCCAACAACGTGTGTAGATTGTATTTTAAGCCTATTTTACCACGTCTGAATGAAGCTTGCACGCTTTTTTCACATACTGAAGTATTATTTTGATAAAGTTTGCAGTGAAATAGGAATTCTTTTTTAGAGCAGACCCGAAGGAGCTATTTAGTACCCTCTGTTTTGGTTAGCGGCACTGAAAATTATTAAATGTACACAAAACTATCTATATTACTATATCTTTGTGCGTTTTTACAAATCATCGTTTTTGAATTTACACATTACTGTTGTCAATTCTATTGTTTTGTGTTAAAATATAAATGGATGAGAGGAGGGATTATCTTGAAATATTACAAAGAACTTGCATTATTGGGATGCTTCACACATAGTGACCTTGTCCAGATTGTTGGTTCTCATGCATCTGCAAACTCGCTCGCGTCTTCCTATATGCAAAAAGGATACATCGAACGAATTCGGCGCGATCTTTATGCTGTTATCAGCATGGAGACAGGACAACCAATCCCAACACGCTATCAAATCGCTTCGCATCTGGCTGAGGATGCCTGTATATCTCATCATAGTGCTTTCGAGTTTTATGGATTTGCGAACCAAGTTTTTTATGAAATATATGTCGCAACCAATCGTCGTTTTCGCAACTTTGAATACGACGGGGTGGCGTATAAGCGGATTTCTTCCCGTAGTGGAAACTACGATGTCAAGCAAATCAATGGTGTACGTGTTACAAGCGTGGAGCGTGCAGTCGTAGATAGCATCTCGGACTTTGAAAAAATCGGAGGATTAGAAGAAACATTACGCTGTATACAACTCATCCCCTCACTTAATCCGGCTAAGTTGCTTTCAATTCTTGCAATCTATGACAGCGGATTTCTTTATCAAAAAACCGGTTATATTCTCGAGTCGTTAAACGATGATTTGCGATTGCCGCATAGCTTCTTTGAACAGTGTCAGCAACATAGTTCAAACAGTAAAATGTATCTATCAAATGACCGCACAGCCTTCAAACTTCATGATAAATGGAAACTATTCGCACCAGAAAATTTGAACATGCTGACAGATAAGGGAGTAAAAAATCATGACGCAGTTTGATCGTAACAGCCTTGGACGTCAAGCAAAAGAGCTTGGATTTGTCAGGGATACTTTTGAGAAAGTCTGTCGCCTCGTAGATATTCTCTCCTTTTTGGAAAGTGATACATTTCTTTCTAAAACGTTGGCATTGAAGGGTGGCACTGCTATTAACCTAACCATCTTCGACCTCCCTCGCCTTTCAGTGGATATCGATCTGGATTTCACCTTAAACCTACCCCGTGAGGAAATGATAGAGCAACGAAGAGTTATCACAGAGAGTATTGGAAAATATATGAAAGCATCCGGCTACACCCTAAGCATAAAATCAAAAGATTACCATGCACTGGATTCCTTTGTATATGAATACAAGAACGCTGGCGGTATGAAAGATAATTTAAAAATCGAAATCAACTACATGCTGCGCTCACATGCTTTGAACCTTTCCAAGAGAACGATCAATCTTCCATGGTTAGAATCAAAACTGATGGTATTGAGTGTTGCACCCATTGAAATCTTTGCATCGAAAATCGTGGCACTTCTAAATCGTACTGCACCAAGAGATTTGTACGATGTTCACAATCTGATGAATTATAACTTGTTCACTGAATCCGAAAAACCAACCCTGCGTAAGTGTACGATGTTTTACAGTGCAATTGGTTCAGAACATGTTCCGGTTGAATTCAACCTCTCCCGAATAACGCAGCTCTCACAATACCAAATTAGAACAAATTTACTACCAGTACTCCGAAGAGGTGAATATTTCGACGTGAAAACAGCGCAAACAGAGTCGGTTGAATATCTGTCTTCATTGTTACAACCTACGGAACGCGAGTTACTGTTTTGGGAAGCATTCCGGAACGGCGAGTATAACCCAGAGTATTTGTTTGATGAAGAAGATATTCTTGCTCGAATTAAGGAGCATCCAATGGCTCTGTGGAAATGTGGAGGCAAATCTAATCAAGCGAAATAAGCTCATCTCAAACTAATGGTATAATAAACCAAATCGACCTTTCGTACTGTACGAGAGGTCGATTCTTTTAATGTTTCTTTAATTGTTCTGCAACGAAAGCCATATCGCGGGCATAGGTGAGTTTAATATTCTCATCGCTGCCCATGAAAATCCCGATTTTGATGTGCGGTAGGTAGCGCTTGATTACACCGCAATCGTCACTGGCTTGAAACTCAGAGTCTTTCATGGCCATTTCATACGCTGCCGATATGGTGCGTTGTCGAAATGCTTGTGGAGTTTGGCACCGCCACATCAGGCTACGGTTGGGAATCTGGGAAACTTCATTACCGTTATCGCTACTGATCAAAATTGTATCAGAACTGGGAATCGCTGCCGTGGCGGCTTCGTAATCTGCAGCTGCATCAATGGCAGCACTAATACTTTCAGAAGAAACCAGCGGACGTGCAGCATCGTGGAAAATCAGCCAGGCATTCGGTTGATTTGCATAGGCCTGCACAGCAGCCCAACTGGACTGGCTCCTATTGGCACCCCCACAAATAATCTTTTGCACCTTGGGTTCCCCAGCAAACAAGTTTTTTACCCAAATCATATGGGCTTTCGGCACAACCAAAGCAACTTCTGAGATTCCCGGGTGACGAAGGAACGCTTCTGCACTATGCTCCAAAATAGTCTTTCCCTCAAGCGGCCAAAACTGCTTTGGCATCGCTCCACCCATACGAGTACCGGATCCCGCTCCTAAGATGACTGCAATTGCCATAGAACCACCTCCGCTCCTAGTTTTGTTTATTATATCACGTCACTTGAGTGTTGTCCATATTACAAAAAAACCCGGGCACTCTTTACGAGTGCCCGGGTTTCTGAAGGAAAAACCTTGAATTTATTGGGGAATGGTAATGGTTACGGTTTGGGTAGCGCCGTTCCAATCAAGAGAAACGCCAATGGCTTCCATGATTTCACGCATCGGAACTAAGGTGCGGCCGGTGGTTGCTTCAATGTAAGGAGCTTCCAACAGAGCAACTGCGTTGCCGTTGACATAGGCGGTATTGGATCCGATAACCATTTTAATGGTGTTGCCGTTCACAACGGAAGTAATGGTCTGGGTGTTGGCATCCCATTCAATGGTGCCACCAAGCAGGTTCACTAATACGAAGCGGACAGGCAGGAAGGTGCGGCCGTTAACGATCACAGGAGCTTGATCCATACCAGTCATGGCAGCGCCATCTTTGGTAGCATCGGTAGATCCAATGGTCAGAAGAACGGTAGCGGGTTTGAGGTATTCGATAACTAAGGTAGCTTCGGTAGAATTGCCATATTCGTCATAAGCAAGAACATCGAATTCGTTGACGCCAACATTGAGGTTGGAGGCTGTGAAGACGGTGGAGCCATCTGGACGAACCATAGCTTTGTCAAAACCGACCCAAACTTCGGTAACTCTGCTGCCATCGGTTACGTTGAAGGAAATGGTAGCGGAGGAGGAGGTAACGGTATATACTTCTTCCAAAGCAACAACCGGGCCCTTGGTGTCACGAACGACAGGGATGGTTACTGCAAAGTCAGCGGGAGTGTTGGAGGAAACCAAACCAGTTGCGGTTAAGGTTAACTTGCCAACGGTGTTCGGGGAAAGGGTAAGAATAGCTTTACCCGCATCATCAGTGGTAACGGTAGTGCCGACTAAAACGGCGCCGCTCGGGGTGATGACTTGGTTCTTAATCGCAACGCCATTGGCATCGGTTAAGGTAATCGGAAGATCAACAACATTGCTGATTTCCAGTTCTTTTACGCCGCCCAGATCCATAATAGGATTCTTAACAGCAATAGTAGCTACTGTAATGGGAGGTCCGCCAGCAAAGGTAGCTTCAATGGTGAACTTACCTTCGGTTTTAGTTCCAACTAATTGAGTACTAATAGTTACAGAACCTACTCCAACACCAGCTACAGGTTGCACAAAGACAGGAGCAGCAGTTTGAACCATGTCAGTGTACTTTGCTGGGTTAGCAGCAGCAGTAGCAGGATCAATGTGACCAGGAACATATACCAAAATGGCAACATTCTTATCAGCAAAGGTCAATTCAATTTTGTCGTTTTTACCAGCAGTTACAACATTACTTTCTACACCATTAACTTTAACGGTAACGGTAGGAGCAACAACAGATACTGGAACAGCAACCATTTTGTTACCTAAATCGGTTCCCAGATATACGGTGAAGGTTCCAGTTTTGGCAACTGTATTGAGAGTAAAATTAGTTGCTTTTTTTGTTGTGTCATAAGGAACAGCAGTGGTAGTGGGTGTGTATTCAGCATTCCCACCAACTAAACCGTTGAGATCTTCAATGTATGCATAAGTGGGTTGAACAATAGCGCCATTAGCATCGGTCATTTGTAAGTTTAAGGTTTGGCCAGTTTTGGCAGCAACTAATTGAGGAACGGTAGCTACGGTGTAAACCGGTGAACCAGTTACTCTTTGAGTTGTATAGTTCGCTAAGAAAGCGCCGCTTTCATTACCGATTACGGTAATATAAATTTCAGCAGGAGCTTCTAATTTTAACTTAGCAGAATAAACACCGTTTTGAATAACTTTATTCGTTCCATCTACAGAGTGGGTACTAACTGCAGCACCATAAGCAGGTGTGGCTAGAGAAGCATCCCAAACTTTAAATGCATTTACTGCAGTTAAAGGAGCATTATAAGCATGTGCGGACCAGGTGACGATAGCATTGTTAACAGGTGCACCTGCTTCGTTAGTAACGGTCACAGAAACTTCAACTTCGCTGCCAACACTGCCGATTTCAGCAGGAGTATATACAGCGTTGTAACCCTTCACAGAGATTGTTTTGCTGAAAGCTTCGGTGGTGTTATCAGAGTAAGTCACGGTACCAGAAATGGTGATGACACCTTCGCCGGTAACGATAACTGTTTTAGCAGCTGCATCGGTCGGAACAACAACGGTTGCTTTTGCAGCAGCAGGGGTGATAGTTTGAGTTGCACTGGCTTTTAAAGGACCAGAAACAGTGTAAACAACAGATTTAATCAACTTTGTTCCAGGAGCGGTCCAACTCAAAGCTTCAGCAACAGCTGTACCGGAAACAGGAACGTTAGAAGTTAAACTAGCAACCGAAGCGGTTGTATAAAGTTCATTGGTATTGTCAACAATGGTGAAGGTGGTGGTTCCGGAAGCATACGGCTTATAATCTGTTGCATCAGCGATTTTTTTGCTGGCAAGAGCGGAAACATCATTTAAATACACCATAACTTGAACGGTGTAAGTACCAGCTTTTAACGTCAACGGAGTGCCTGTACTTAAGTCAGCAATTGCAAATGTATAGGTAGGAGCAGCAGTATAAGTCATTACTCCAACATGTACATTACCATCAGGTGCGGTAATATTTACTAAGTTATGGTTTGCCGGATCGCCAGTTAAAGCGGTTGTACCGGTTTTGTTGGTAAAAGTGAATGTTGCAGCAGTAGTTCCGGAACGCAAGGTGGCCGGTTTGGTGTTAACTGCTACATTAATGCTGTCTACTACATTGAAAGCAACAGATTTATAAACAACTTCTGTTCCAATTGCACCAACACTTACTGTGTATGCTGCAGCAGTAGATACAGTCACGGTCATAGAGAAGGTTCCGTCAACAGCAGTGGTTGTCAATCCTAAGACTGTTCCGCCGGCTTTGAAAGAAACTACTTCATTTTTAACAACAGCACCATTATTGGTTAATAAACCATTAAGAACGGTTGCTTCGTTAAGATTAACCTTTGGAGCATCGGTGCTACCATTGATGGTTAAAGTGTATTGAACTTTAATAATTCCTTCAAGAGTATCGCCACCAGCGTTTTTAGCAACAACATAGTATTCAGTTTCGGGAGCAGCTGTTGTTAAGGTGCTAGTATTAATGGTGATAGTGCCATCAGTACCAACTGTAATGTTTGTTTCAGCCTTAACTTGATCGGCAACTGCATATGTATGAGGAGCTACGCCACCGGCGCCTAAAGTTCTTGCATTGTAAATTTGATAACTTACTTTAGCATCACTAGCTGCAAAAGTTGTAGGAATGGTCAATTCATAACTTGCTGTGCCTGCAGTAATGGTTTTGTTAGCAAGATCTGTGCTAGCAGCCAATACGGTCCCGGTAAACAGGGACATAACCATGGCCATGGTCAATAATACGGATAAAAACTTTTTCAAGGTTTTTTCCTCCTTCAATAGTTTTCTTAAAAGTGTATTCTCGCAATTACGAGAATTATTTATCGGAAGGGATATGCGTTGACCTGAACTCGACCTTTGAATGCACCTCTGCCGGCTTCTCGAGCCTGGGTCTGCATTCGTCCAGTGTACAAAGCCCCCTTCTCCGATGTCTGTGGTCAGTATAACAAAGGCAAATTTGTTTTACAAGGGGTTTAGGGCAAGTGTAACGGAAGTGTAAAACAAGGCAGGGGATTTAGGGTTCAAGAAATCTTTCTGTAACATTCGAACAGAGAAAGCAGGGGCGGCTCTCACAATATGGACAACCTCAGGACTCCATGCTATAATAATGAAGTTAAAAATAACAACTCTCTGAACATGGGAAGTGATACGATGAATATGAATCAATTAAAAGAATGGACTTCGCAAGCGTTATTGCAGGGTTTGCAAGTAGAAATGAGCCCCGAGGAAATCCCTTGGGATGCCCCGCCGAACCCAAGCTTTGGCGACCTATCTACGCCAGTTTGCTTGAAATTAGCCAAGGTTTTGCGCCGTAAACCCTTAGACATCGCTCAGGATCTGGCCACTGCTCTGCAACCTTTATTACCCAAGGCGGTCGACACCCTTTCGGTGACTCCACCCGGTTATGTCAATCTGCAATATGATTACACCTTTTTGGCTTCGCAGCTCTTAAAACAGCAGACGGAACAGGCTACTCCCACGCCCAACAAAGGTAAAGTGGTCATTGAGCACACCAACATCAACCCCAACAAAGCCGCTCATATCGGCCATCTGCGTAATTCTTGCCTAGGAGACACCTTAGCTCGTTTATTGCGTGCGGTTGGCTATGAAGTGGAAGTGCAGAATTACATCGATGACACCGGCACCGCCGTGGCAGATATTGTGGTCGGCATGGAAGTGCTCAACCTTGCTTGGGACGAAAACAAAGAAACTTTCGATTATTTCTGTTGGGATCTTTACACCGCTATTAATGAACGTTATGCCCACGAGCCCGAGCTAAAAGAGCTGCAACGCAAGGTCTTGCACGACATTGAAACCGGAAACAATCCGGTTGCTGTCAAGGCCAAAGAAATTTCTACCCAAATTGTAGATTGCCATTTGCGCACCATGGCTCGCTTTGGTGTATTTTATCAGCTGCTGACGTGGGAAAGCGATATTCTGCACCTTGGCTTCTGGAAGCATGCCTTTGCTCATCTGAAAAACAACGATGGCCTGGTTTTAGAAACCAGCGGGCCCAATGCCGGCTGCTGGGTTGTTAAATTAGACGATGTTGAAGGCTTTAGCAACATGGAAAATCCGGACAAGGTCTTGGTTCGCTCCAACGGTACTGCTACCTATGTAGCCAAAGACATTGCCTACCAGATGTGGAAATTCGGCGTCTTGGGTTTAGACTTCCAATATCGACCCTTCATGATGCAACAAAACGGAGAACTGTTGGAAACCAGCGATACCTATTGCGGAGAAGAACGCAACTGCTACGGCAGAGCCGATAAAGTAATCAATGTTATCGATATCCGCCAGAAATATTTGCAGGATGTCTTGCGGGTTTCCTTGAATAAATTGGGGTTCGTCAAAGAAGCCAATAACTCGGTTCATTTTGGCTACGAAGTGGTGGCGCTTTCCGCCGCCGCTGCTAAGGAATTAGGCGTCACTGTTGACGAAGCCGATGAAAAGGGCATCTACGCCATGGCCGGACGCAAAGGCATTGGTGTGAAAGCCGATGATCTGGTAGACCGCGTCATCGCCAAGGCAACCGAAGAGGTCGCCAAACGTCATGCTGAAAATACCCCCGAAGAAAATGCCGCCTTGGGTGAGCAAATCGCCATTGCAGCGATTCGCTATTACATGATCCGCTACAATATGAACTCCCTGATTGTCTTTGATTTTGCCGAAGCTTTGAATATGCAAGGCAATACCGGCCCTTATCTGCAATATGCCCATGCGCGAGCAAATAATATTTTAGAACGAGCCAAGAGCAATGGGGCTTTCCCGGTGTATGAAGTTCCGCAAGGGTATTGCTTAACCACTCCTGAAAAGCAGCTAATTCGTTTGCTTTATGAGCTTCCGGAAGCAGTGGAACGAGCAGCAGAAGGCCTAGCTCCATCGGTTATGACCGAGTATGTTTATCAGTTGGCTTCCGCATTTATGAGCTTCTATGAAACTACCCCGGTGATGAATGCCGAAAACGAAACCTTGCGCGGCTTCCGTTTGGGATTAGTCGATTGTTATCGTAGAGAACTCAAAGAATCATTGAACTTGTTGGGCATTCCGGCACCGACTCGTATGTAATGCTACCATGACCGTCCTAAAGGCGGTTCAAATAGAAAGGGGATCAATACTCATGGAAAAGAAAATTCTTGTCACCGGCTCATTAGGCCAAATCGGCACAGAATTGGTTTTGGCAATGCGCAACCGTTATGGCACACAAAATGTTATCGCCAGCGATTTGCACGACACCTGTCCGGCCGTTTTGGCAGACGGTCCTTATGAAAAAGTAGATGTCATGAATCCGCAAAGAATGGCCGATGTGGTAAAGAAGTATTCTGTCAACCAAATCGTTCACTTAGCTGCTCTGTTATCTGCCGTGGCAGAGGCCAAACCTGTTTTGGCGTATCAGGTGAACTTAGGGGGATTGTTCAATGTTTTAGAACTGGCACGCGAAACCGGTTGTGGGGTCTTTACCCCCAGTTCTATTGCTGCCTTCGGTCCTGGAACTCCGCCCGATAACACCCCGCAAGACACGATTCAACGCCCCACCACCATGTATGGCGTGACCAAAGTGGCTGGCGAATTGTTGTGCGATTATTATTTCAAGAAATATGGTGTCGATACCCGCGGCGTTCGTTTCCCTGGTCTGATTTCTCACGCGGTATTGCCGGGTGGCGGAACCACCGACTACGCTGTGCATATCTATTATGAAGCATTACGTAAAGCTGCTTATACCAGCTACATTGCAGCCGGCACCTATATGGATATGATGTATATGCCCGATGCACTCGATGCCATTATGAACCTCATGGAAGCCGATGCTTCGAAACTGGTGCATCGCAATGCCTTCAACATCACTGCCATGGCTTTTGAGCCGGAAATGTTGGCTGCTGAAATCCGCAAACACATTCCCGAATTCAAAATGGATTACGATGTTGACCCGGTTCGTCAAGCCATTGCCGACTCCTGGCCGAACAGCTTAGATGACAGCGTCGCCAGAGCCGAATGGGGATGGAATCCAAAATATGACTTGGCTGCCATGACCACCGATATGCTGACCCAACTCAAGAAAAAAGGAATCTAAGTTCCTATATTGTGCCAATTGCATGAGCCGTTTTACCTGCTCTTCGCAATTGGCACTTTTTATCTTAAAAACGACACAAAAAATTCACAATTAGACTAAAAAGAACTATTGCACTACAGCTGTAAATCTTGTATATTTGTGTAGTCGAATCAAAGTATTGTTTCGATAATAAACACCGAGGTGTTGCTAATGTCAGACAAACCGCTTCATAAGAATATGAAAGAAACCGAAATCGCTTTTATATTACTCCAAGGAAACCGAACGATGAGCATTAAGGAATTGGTGCAACAAATTATTGAAGTAAAAGGCATCTCTACCACCGACACCGCTCGCGCCATGGCCAGAATATATACTTCGCTCACGCAAGATACCCGCTTTTCTTTTAAAGGAAATGGCCAATGGGGACTGCGCGACTGGAAGGGTGAAATGCCTCGCAAAAACGAGCCCGATTTGCTACCTTCTGAAAAGCATTATCAGCCGAAAGCAGAAGATTACATTTGGGATGACGAAGCCGAAGACGAAGATGAAGAAAAAGAAGAAGAGCAAGAAATTATTGAACCTCCGGAAGCATAATTTTACAGAAATTACTAAATTACATTATTGACATCGCCCTTCAGAAATTATATTATAGTAAGGGCACTCTAAAAATGTGCAAAAAGACCGGCCTTCCAGCAAGGCGCGGTCTTTTTTATTGTTTAAAACCCTACTTCTTATCGATATAAAGGGGATGACAGCATGGCAAAATTTATTTTCGTAACGGGCGGTGTAGTTTCGAGTTTGGGAAAAGGTATAACAGCTGCTTCTTTGGGTGCATTGTTGAAAAACCGGGGAATTCGGGTCACAATTCAAAAATTTGATCCGTATATTAACATTGATCCCGGCACCATGAGCCCGCATCAACATGGCGAAGTCTTTGTCACCGATGACGGGGCTGAGACCGATTTAGACTTAGGTCATTACGAGCGTTTTACCGATGAGACGCTGAGCAAGGCCAATAACATTACGACCGGTAAGATTTATCATGCCGTCATTGAGAAAGAACGGCGTGGCGATTACCTGGGAGGCACGGTACAAGTGATTCCGCACATTACCAATGAAATCAAGTGCAGGATCATGGCCGCTGCAGACAAAAACCAGGCCGATGTCGTGATCACCGAAATTGGTGGAACGGTCGGCGATATTGAAAGCTTGCCCTTTTTAGAAGCCATTCGTCAAATGCGCAGCGACTTAGGCCGCGATGAAGTGGTTTATATCCATGTCACACTCTTACCCTACTTGGGCAAAGCCGGAGAGTTGAAGACCAAACCCACCCAACATAGTGTTAAAGAATTACGCAGCATTGGCATCCAGCCCGATGTTCTAGTGTGCCGAACCGCCTATGAAATCTCCCGCGATATGCGAGACAAACTGGCCTTATTTTGCGATGTCGAAAAACGTGCGGTCATCACCTGCAAAGATATGGACAGTATTTATCAGATCCCCCGTCATCTGGCAGAACAGGGGATGGACAGCTTTGTTATGGAACGTTTGCGCTTGACCGGAGCACCACTGCAACTAGAAGCATGGGATGCGCTGAACGAGAAAATCAAAGCCCCAAAAGAGAAGTGTGTAGAAATTGCCCTGGTAGGAAAATATGTTTCTTTGCACGATGCCTACCTCTCTGTTGTGGAATCCTTGGGTCATGCAGCTTTAGCTTGTGGGGTAGCATTGAAAATTCGTTGGATCAATGCCGAAGAGTTGACCGATGAGAATATTGCTGAAGAATTAGCAGGCGTAGCCGGGATTTTAGTGCCCGGTGGTTTTGGTTATCGCGCGGTAGAAGGGAAAATTCGTGCCGCCATTTATGCTATGAAGACAAAAGTGCCCTATTTTGGTTTGTGCTTAGGGATGCAGGTAGCGGTGATCGGCTTTGCACGTCATGTTTTAGGCTGGAATGCCAATTCTTCGGAATTTGACGAGGAGAGTTCCCAACCAACACCCTACCCGGTAATCGACCTCATGCCCGAGCAAAAGCAATTGACCCAGAAAGGTGGCACCATGCGTTTAGGGGCGTACCCCTGCCATCTCGTTGAAGGCACAATTAGTCGCGCTGCCTATGGCCAAGCCGATATCCGCGAACGTCACAGGCACCGTTATGAATTCAACAATCAATATCGGGAAGCTTTGCAAAAAGCGGGGTTAGTGATTGCCGGGACCTCACCGGATCACCACCTGGTTGAAGTGACCGAATTGCCGCAAAGTCAACATCCTTGGTTTGTTGGAGTGCAGTATCATCCTGAGTTCTTATCTCGTCCCAGCCGCCCACACCCGCTGTTTGTCTCATTCATAAAAGCAGCCGCCAAATAGCATCTGGGGATTTTTCTGGGGGTTTTTCTTGGGGACGGTTCTCTCCCTCTCATTTTTTCCAAGCAATTGGAAGATTTGGAGGGGAGAGAACCGTCCCCAACTCTATTTAAAAAGCAGGAATTCTTACTACTTAGAGAGAATTTAAAGAAAGAGTTGTCCGTGGTGTTGCGCGCGGTAGAACTATGTATAAATACGGAAGAACGCAACTGGATTATTGAAAAAGAAAGCGAGGGACCTTATGGACAAAGAACAAAAAAAACTAACAACGGCAGCCGGGGCACCGGTGGGAGATAATATCAACTCCCTAACCGCCGGACCCCGTGGCCCCATGATGTTACAAGATGTCTGGTATTTGGAGAAACTGGCTCACTTTGATCGCGAAGTGATTCCCGAACGCAGAATGCATGCCAAAGGCAGTGGTGCTTTTGGTACATTCACCGTAACCCACGACATTACCCAATACACCAAAGCCAAACTCTTTTCAGAAGTTGGAAAACAGACCGAAGTCTTTGTTCGCTTCTCAACCGTAGCCGGTGAGCGGGGTGCCGCCGATGCCGAGCGCGATATTCGTGGTTTTGCCATGAAGTTTTATACCGAAGAGGGCAACTGGGATTTGGTGGGAAACAATACGCCAGTCTTTTTCTTGCGCGATCCAATGCGATTCCCCGATTTAAACCATGCTGTCAAGCGTGATCCCAAAACCAATTTGCGTTCCGCTCAAACGAACTGGGATTTCTGGAGTTCGTTGCCGGAAGCTCTGCATCAAGTCACCATTGTCATGAGCGATCGCGGCATTCCATCCACGTATCGTCATATGCATGGATTTGGCAGCCATACCTTTAGCTTAATCAACCAAGACAATCAACGTTTCTGGGTGAAGTTCCATTTGCGCACCCAACAAGGAATTCACAATTTAAGCGATGCCGAAGCCGCAGCGATTGTTGCGAAAGACCGTGAAAGTCATCAGCGCGACCTTTTCGATTCCATAGAAAAAGGCGAATTCCCAAAATGGGATTTATCGATTCAAATTATGACCGAAGATCAAGCACGTAACCACAAAGACAATCCTTTTGATTTGACCAAAGTCTGGAGTCATAAGGATTATCCGTTGATTCCGGTTGGAGTCTTAGAGTTGAATCGTAATCCGGAAAACTATTTTGCCGATGTAGAACAAGCGGCCTTTAACCCTGCCAGCATTGTTCCGGGTATCGGTTTTTCACCCGACAAAATGTTGCAAGGTCGCCTTTTCTCCTACGGCGATGCCCAAAGGTATCGTTTAGGAGTCAATCATCATCAAATTCCGGTCAATTCACCGAAAGTTCCTTACAATGCGTTCCATCGCGACGGCATGATGCGGGTCGATGGCAACTATGGAGGCACCAAAGGCTATGTACCCAACAGCTACGGTCTCTGGGAAGATGACAAAGCTTTGAATGAGCCCCCTCTTCGTTTAGAGGGTGATATGGATCGCCACGATCCCTATGCCGACCCCACCGACGACTGCTTCTACCAACCCGGTGATTTGTATCGCTTAATGACCGAAGACAAGAAAGCGTTACTCATTGAGAACACCGCGCGCGACATTGCTTCCGTTACCAAAAATATCAAATATCGTCATGCAGCTCACTGCTACAAAGCAGATGCTGAATATGGGGAGCGCTTAGCAAAGGCGCTAGACTTGTGCATGGATGAAGTCAAAAAACTGGCTGAAATGAATCACAAAGACCGCCTAGAAGCCACCCGCGAAGAAAGATAGATTTTAGCAGCTGTGTTAAGGCATCACAAAAAGTTCCCTTCAGTCGCTCCCGACCTGCAGTCAGAGGCTCCTTATGGGAAGCTTTTTGCTGATGCTTACGTTCCTGTAAAACCAGCAGAAAACTAAAAAGGGCGATTCTCAAAATTTGAGAATCGCCCTTTAACGTAATATTTCAAGGTGGGGACTGTCCCTCGGTTGAAAAAAGTTTAAGCCCTATTGTATTAGCAGTTTATCGACGCGAGCTAGCACTGCCATTAGTTGTGCACGGGTTAACGGTGCATCCGGTTGTAAGGTATTGTGTTCCATACCGTCAATCACCGAACTAAACCCGTTGAGCAATCCAGCTTCTACCGCTCTTGCCAAACTGGGAACTGCCCAATGATTTCTGTATTGATCTTGCATATCCTCGAAACGATCCAACATACTGGGATCATAGGTCCCTGTACCGTCATCCAAGAAGATACGATCCAAAATTGTTGCGATTTGAGCTCGGGTCAATTCGTCATAAACACCAAACCGATACGGTTCTTGGCTGGTCATTCCGTTCATCAGGTTATAGTAGACCAACGTCTGGATATCAGTATGTGCCCAATGGGTTTCAGGAACATCAATAAAGTCTCGAATCTCTACATTGGTAGCCAAATTCAAATTCAAGGTCCTGCGCAAGGTTGCAGCAGCTTCTGCACGATTCACAGCTTGGTTGGGATAAAAGCGTGTGCTCTTGGTCCACGATAACCAGCTTCGTACCGCACCGTAGAGGATCTCATCTTCCGCCCAATGCCCACGAATGTCGGCAAAATCGCGTTCAATAAAATACGTCCCTCCGGCTTCAGCCCCTCCACCTAACGCTTGCCAAAACACCGGGTCCTCTTGACCTACTGCCCAAGCAGCGTAACCGGCCAATTGATATTGCTGCACAATGGCCATTTTGTAGGTATAGGATTCCACACTTTCATGGTAGATGGAATAATACCCGGGATCCAATCTTAAAAATGGTAAAAGGATGGGTTCATCGACGCGAAACGTTGTGACATCGGTCTTGGTTCGCAGGTCCACGACATGTTTTAATTCATTGAGGTCCTCGTGCGTGGTGATACGTTTCACTTGCAAATGTCCTAGAGCAATTCCCATGGAACTGGTCATGCGGTTTTGCAAATCGGTCATTGGCGTTTCTTTGTCAAGGGTTCCTTCACACCAAATTCGAGCATAAAAAGGAATTCCCATCAAAATTTTGTTTGCGGGAATCCCGCGTTCCAATAAATCTTCAACTTGTTCAATCACCGCGTCTTCCCCCGCAACCGGAGCGCCATAGAGAGAATCGGTATTGCCATTGTATCGACTATAAAACATGAGTTCATACGACATCAACACGATGTGATCGGAATACTTCGCTAAATTGACATAATCGTAACTACCATGCCAGCCACCCGACCAATTATGGGGGTTTGCAACCAACGAAACACTGATATGCTTTTGGGGCATTTTTTCGTTAAGCAAACGAACAAAATCGGTCTGCAGATCTTTTTGAGCGGGTCCAACGTTTTCAATGTCGTAGTTGACCCCGTCCAAGTTGTATTTTTCTACAGCAGCTACAATATCATCTGCTAATTGTTCGCGGTTGTTCAAAGCGATTTCGCCCAACTCGTAATTATATCCGTTGGACAAAAACGGCACCACTTTGATTCCTCTTAGATGATATTGCCGCACCATTTCAACATCGGCATCTGGGTAGACCACCAAGCGGCCGTTCCAGTCGAGACCAAACCAGTCTGGCGAAACATAGTTCAAGGCACCGTCGGCAGCATCGATCTCTCCTAAGGGGTCAGAAACATTGAACATAAAGCCCAAACGAATGCTGTTTTCACTCAAACCCGACGCTTGACTTTGCTGCGGAATCACCGTCACAACCAGAACCGAGAGCACGACCAGCAAGTTAATCCATTGGGGTCGAAGACGAAAAAAGGATTTCATGGGAATCACCTGCTTTCTTATTCGTTGCAATGTCCTTATTCTGACACACTCGCTTAAGGCTGTCAAATGACAAATCTGCGACAATTTCGTGAAAAAGCCCTCCCGTACCCGGGAGGGCAGAGGAGGGCTTACACAGGCTACAAATCTTATTTGGCGATTGGTGTGACATCGATATGCTCGTTGAACCAATTGACGATGTGATTCAAACGATCCATACGCAAGGTCGGCTTACCATTGCGAGACAAGTCATGGGTGGCACCATCGAAACGGCAGAAACGAACTTCACGGCCCAATTTCTTGAGTTGAATGAAGATTTGCTCGGCTTGTTCCATGGGGCAACGATAATCTTGCTCACTGTGGATGATCAACAACGGAGTCTTGATGTTTTCCACATATTTCAAGGGGCTGAAGTCCCAAAGGGCTTCCACACCACCGAACGGCGAAACATTGAGTTCGTTTTCGGTAAAGGTGTAGCCAATGTCGGAGCAACCAAAGAAGCTCATCCAGTTGGTAATGGAACGTTGAGTTGCAGCCACTTTGAAGCGATTGGTTTGACCCACAATCCAGTTGGTCATGAATCCACCATACGATCCACCGGTCACTGCCAGGCGGTCAGCATCGATCCAATCCCATTTCGCTAAAGCCACATCGACACCGGTCATGATATCGGTATAATCTTTGCGACCGTAGTTACCAATACAGGCATGAACGAATTCTTGGCTGTAGCCATGGGAACCGCGGGGATTCACATAAAGCACAGCATACCCTTGCGCAGCTAAAACTTGGAATTCATGGAAGAATCCGTAGCCATACATGGTATGAGGACCGCCGTGAATTTCTAATACCAAGGGATACTTTTGGCCTTCTTTCCAGCCGGCGGGTTTCATCAACCAGCCTTGGACATCCCAACCGTCTTCGGCTTTGTACCAGAATTCTTCCGGTACCACGATTTCGATTTCGTCGGTAATGTGTTGGTTCATCTGGGTCAATTGAATTTCTTCCTTGGTTTCCACATTGAATACAGAAATTTCGGTAATATTGGGGGTGTCGCCCCAACCCAAAGCAATCATGGTACGATCTTCACTGAAGTCATAGGCAAAGATTTGACGTTTGCCTTCGGTGACTTGTGTGATTTTCTGAGTATCCAAATCTAAATAATAGATATGGGTAGCTCCATGATAATGAGCTTGGAAATAAATGCCCATTTTGCCTTTGGCAAAGACAAAACCATTGCCGCTGTTGCCTAACCGCATATCGCTGGCACCGGTATCGCCAATGGGAACATCAAAGCCCTCGGGAAGAATGTTAACGGCTGCTTTGCTGCCATCAATGGGAGCATGATAAATCTTTGCATGGGTTGCCCCGGCAAATTTACGATCACTGCCACCAAAGATCAGATGTGTACCGCATGGTCCAAATACAGGGCCCATGAAGGAGCCTTCGCCATGGGTAATGGCTACCGGTTCGCCGCCTTCAATAGAGGTCACATAAACATCGTTCTTCCAGCCGTCCATATCGGGGTCTTCAGAGCGATTGCTGGTAAAAGCGATTTTCGTGCTGTCCGGAGACCATGCCATGCCGCCATTGTTGAAGTTGCCTTCGGTAACACGTTTGGGGGTGCCACCACAAACATCAATCACCCAGATATGAGCATATTTGTCATTATCTAAGAATCCCATACCATTCATTTTATAACGCATACGCTCAATAACTCTGGCTTTATCTTTGTATTGCGCTGCTAAGGCTTCTTTGTCTTTTTTGGGTAATGGGGTGCACATCACATCGTCGGTGTCCTTGACATCCATTCTGGCTACGAAAGCAATTTTTTTGCCATCGGGAGACCAAACCGGATTATTTGCACCGTAACGCATGGTGGTGAGTTGTTGAGCTTCGCCGCCGCCATTTTTCAAAACCCAGATTTGGGGTTCGCCGGAACGATTGGAAACAAAAGCTACACTTTCGCCACAAGGAGACCAACGAGGGAAGGAATCGTTTTTGCCATTGGTGAACGGAGCCGGTTTGCCTTTACCACAGGTTGGAACTTGCCACAATTTGGATTCATAGGCTTTGGTTTCCGGGTCAATGGAAGTGCCGACATAGATGATTTTCTTGCCGTCGGGTGAAATTTGAGGATCTCCAGCCCATTTGATGTTCAGAAGATCTTCAACTTTCATTACGCGTTTTTCTGCCATACTTCTAGTACCTCCTACTAATTATTTTGATGTAAGCATCTCTTTCTTTAGTTCCCGTTTTAAAAGCCGATTTCCTTCTCCTCTTCTCGAATTTGTTTTTGCAAGCGAAGCATTCTCTAAAAAAGATCCCCTCCGATTTGGAAGGGATCTTAGAAACGATGATGTTGTGTATCCGTTTAGTGTGTAATCAAACGAATCAGTGCATGTGTAATGATTTCGGTGGCTTTGAGCATTTTCTCAACTTCTAACCGTTCATCGACATTATGGATGTTGTTCTCATCACCGACGAATTCCGCTCCGAAAGCAACGCAGTTGTCGAAGTTCTTGGCATATGTGCCGCCACCCATGGTAGCAGGTTGGTTCACCGTATCACCGGTAATGTCAACATAAACGTCACTCAAGATTTTAACCAGAGGGCTGTCTGGAGCGACAAACAAGGGTTTACCACTGCGCGCACCTTTGATTTCTAAACCGCAGGCAGCAAAACTATGAGCAATGGTCTCCGCATGTGGAGTAAAATCCTGGATTGTGACCGGATACCGAATATCAATCGTCGCAGTGATGGTATCGGCCTCGGTACTGATCATCCCAATGTTAAAGGTCAGACGTCCATATTCATCGGAAACATCAACCCCACAGTTTTCGCCGTTGTAAGCCATACCAACGCATTGATTATACCCGCTAACAAAGGGAACTTCTTCTAAGACGGTGCCCAAAAAGGCCATCATATGAGAAATGGAGTTGATGCCCAATTCCGGACGGGAAGCATGAGCGGCGACCCCTTCTAAACGCAAATGTAGTTCGGCTCCCTTTTCTTCCGCTTTCCCATGCAGATCATGTGCGGCAAGATACGCCAGGAATGCTTCTTTCACGTTGTTCGCCTCAGCACCGGCTTCTAATACCACCATGCAGGCAGGGCAGACCACGTTCGGAGCATTTCCGCCTTTGGCCGAGATGAGTTTTACGGTGCCTTTACCCTGTTTGGAAGCAGAGAACGTGGCACGGTAACTGCCTTTTTCACCGAAAGTGACCGGGAAAGAAGCATCAGGAGAGAACGCATAGTCAAAGCCGCCTTCTTTTTCGCGGTAATACTTGACACATTGCATGCCGGACTCTTCATTTGCACCCATGATAATACGAACTTCTTTGGTCAAGGGAATACCCAACTCTTGAACGATTTTCAAGGCATATAAACTCATGACACAGGGACCTTTGTTATCGGAAACACCACGGCCGTAGATAAATTTTTCATCTCGGTCACCACCCAAGGGGTTTTTGCTCCAACCTTCACCCAAGGGGACGATATCTACATGACCTAAGACCCCGATTCGTTCTTTGCCTTCACCGGAATGGGTGTAGACCACGTAGTTGTCGAGATTGGTCGTCTTAAACCCCAACCGTTTAGCAACGGCTTCGGCTTTGACTAAAGCTTCGGCCGGACCCTCGCCAAAAGGCTTTCCCTCTTGGGCTTCGGTCTTGACACTGTCGACACTCACCAATTCAAAGATATCTCGAATGATATCTTCTTGGTACGCTCTCACTTTCTCTTGAACCTGTTGTTTGATTTCCATAAGAACACCTCCATTTATTATTTGTGATATGGTAACCTATTTTGAATACTAAACGCTCGGTATAATTGCTCGCAGAGAATCAACCTACACAACTGATGGGGAAAGGTCAGCTGAGATAAACACCACCGCCCCTGAACCTGCACCAATATCTTATCACTTAACCCCAGGGAACCTCCAATCAGGAAGTTGACCGTGGAATAGCCATCTACCCCTAAGCGCTGCAAGGTCTCTGCCAATTGCGGAGAAGTATAGGATTTTCCCTCCAAATGCAAGGCGATGCTGTAGTCGCTTTTGCCAAGATGTTGCAACAGACGTTCACCTTCGCGGTCCTTCACCATCTCTTCTTCTTTTTTAGATAAACTTTCCGGGGCTTTTTCTTCATTGCATTCAATGATTTGGACTTTTGCCATGGGTTGAATGCGTTTTATATATTCATCGATTCCTTTTTTTAACCAGGAATCTTTTACTTTCCCAACAGCAATGATTCGAATGGTTTGCATGTTTTTCTCCGTTTTTGGTCATTTAGGGGGCAGCCGCCATGATTTGGAGTCGATTCATATCGATCCCATTTTTACTCAGACAGTTGCAAACGGTCTCCAAGGCGATGGTTGGTGTGTTGTTGGTCTTACTCAAATGTGCCAAATACAGTTGTTTGGTTTTGGGGGTCAAATATTCAGCGAGCAGAGAACCGGCTTGAACATTGGATAAATGGCCTTGATTGCTTGCCACACGCTGCTTTAAATACCATGGATACGGTCCGTGTTGCAACATCTGCACATCGTGGTTTGATTCCAAGACCACATAATCGGCCATGGCAATGGCTTGAGGTAACCAAGGGGCCGGAACTCCCATATCGGTCGCATATAATAAACATTCCCCCTGTTTACTATGGATCAAATAGCCCACCGGAGAGACTCCGTCGTGTGATACCGGCAGAGACTGAATGGCTAAATCTCCAATCGTCATCATCTCTCCAATATCTAAATTCTGGAACGGGTAGGCCCCGGCCAAGGGAATTTGACGGTGGATTGCTGACCAGGTCTCGCGATTGCTGATCATGGTCAATGTTTTGGGAAAGGTGACCGTAGAAAGCGCTCGCACGTGGTCGGAATGTTCATGGGTAAAAAAGCACGCTTGCAGGTCCGCCAAGCAGACGCCATGAGGACGCATACGTTGATTTAATAAGCGCGGACCGATGCCGGCATCGATAAGGATGGCGGTGTGGTTTTCCCGTACCAAACAAGCATTTCCGGTGCTTCCGGATGCCAAAGGGAAGATTTCCATGGTTCGCCTTCCTTTCACTACGGATTGATTGAATCGACCTAAACTAAACTGATTCCCCAACTCAAAGCGGCTATTATAAATCCCGCTACCAAATTACCTGCAAAAATTGCAATGACTGAAGGCCAAAATTTCATTTTCAAAATTGCCGACAATCCTGAACCTGTCCAAACACCGGTGCCGGGTAGGGGAATCGCCACAAACAAAAATAATCCAAAGATTCCTAATCGGTCAATTTGGCGACGATGCTTCAGCAATTTTCGCTCCAGCCACCCTGCAATGGGCATTAGAGTGGGGGTATGACTCAAATAATGTAAAACTGGACGCAGAATCAACAAAATGGGAATTGCAGGTAAGCACGAACCAAAATAGGAAAGCCAAAAGGAAACCGGAAGAGACAATCCGCGAGCCATACCAATGGGTATTGCACCTTTGAGTTCAATCAGAGGCAGTGCCGCAATCAGGACAACGGTTAACTCGTCGATGAGGGTTTTCCAGAGTGATCCTGTCATGAGACCCCTACCTTTCTCTTCGATATTGAGCTCAAACGGTCTCGCGCCGAATCTTCGCTCCCAAGCTATGCAGCCGCTCAACAATTCGGTCGTAGCCACGGTCAATATGCTCAACACCCGAGACATAGGTGGTTCCATGTGCTGCTAATCCCGCAATCACCAAGCACGCTCCGGCACGCAAATTAGTGGCATGAACAGGAGCTCCCTTATACTTCTGAACCCCTTGAACCATGGCAGTTTGACCGTCGACTTTGATGTTTGCTCCCATAGAATTCAGCTCTTCGGCATGACCAAAACGGGCTTCGAAAATCGTCTCATTAAAAATACTGGTCCCTTCTGCCAACCCCATAAAAGCCATAGCCGGAGCCTGAAGATCCGTTGGAAACCCCGGGTGAGGTAGCGTCTTAATATTGACGGCTTTGCCTCTGTCCTTGCCAATGACTCGAACGGTATCTAACGTGGAACGAACTTCCAACCCCGTTTCACGCAATTTTGCGATTACTGCATCCAAATGCTCCGGTATGACATTTGATAACGTTACATCACCACCACTGGCTGCTGCAGCAAACAAGAAGGTTCCCGCCTCAATGCGGTCGGGGATACAACTGTAGACACATCCACCAAATCGTTGGACTCCGGTCACACGAATGGTTTCGGTACCGGCGCCACGAACACTGCCGCCCATGGCATTGATAAAGTTCGCAACATCAATCACTTCCGGTTCCAAGGCAGCATTTTCCATAATCGTGACGCCATCGGCCATGGATGCAGCCAACATCACGTTAATCGTTGCACCTACGGTCGACATATCAAAGAAGACATGTCCTCCTTTTAGATGCTCAGTATGTAATTTAATCTGCCCGTCTTCCATAAAATACTTCGCATTCATAGCCTGAAACCCTTTGAGATGCTGGTCAATCGGGCGTGCTCCGATTTGGCACCCGCCCGGCAAGGCAACATTGACTTTACCCTTTTTGGCTAACAAAGATCCCAAGAAATAATAAGAAGCGCGCAGCTTTACAGCCACCTCAGAAGGGGTCTGATGAGAAAGGTGCTCCCCTTTGGCAATATGCCATTCATAGGCTCCCCGGCGAGTAACCTTCATGCCGATTGCTTGCAAAATTTCGATCATGACAAACACATCGGCAATTTCAGGTAAATTATCGAGGATGACTTCCTCGTCGGTCAAAGCAGCTGCTGCTAAAAGGGCAACGGCTGAGTTTTTTGCTCCGTTCACTCGTAAGCAACCTCGAAGGGGGATTCCGCCTTCTATTACAATTCTTTCCATGAAAGAATTCACTTCCTATCTTATTAAAAATTCTTGGGTTGAATTAACCGTGAAATAATCGCTTTGCTGTCAACGCATCATAATAAACTGCATGATTATCTTGGAATAAAACGCGCCATACCGGTTTCGCTTCAGCAGTTTGATCTGCATCAAAAAAACTGAAATAGCCAAATTGAATCTCTTTAATCACCAGCCAATTTTCACCTTGTGCCAATTTTCGATCTCGCAACGCCAAAATATAATCATCTTCCACTAGTCGAAGCAGAATATTTGATGCCGGCGTGCACCACTCTTCACTGCCGGTTTCACCAACGATTCGCAGCGGATTAAGCGTGCAACGCTGGACCTTGTCTCCGACCACAGTGACTTCAATCGTTAAATCAAAGACTGGAGAATTATCAAAACTCCGACACCAAATCACCGTCTGGCTGGGAGCTAAAACACCTTGATTCCATTGACTTTGCAGCTGGTAACCAAAAGTGCTCACTTCTAAACGTTCTCGCAAAAATTGCTCCGCTGCGGAACGAGCAAAATCATAGGAGATCAAAGGGGACTCCTCATCTAGTAGTACCGCCTCATTCGTATAGGTCGCTAATCCACTTGTGCTCAACACCATCTCTTCGGTTTCGCCACGAACGATATAGAATCGATTTCCATAAGAATCGATCTGTTCGATAACTTCAGGGCTTTGATCAGCAAATACACGATTCACAAAATCTGCCATTTGGGTGTCTGCTTTCAGCTGAAGCGGAGCAACTTTGGGAATTTTGCGAGGGATCGACTGCAAAAGAGTGATCTTCTCTTGGAGCAAGCGATCTCTGACCGCTGCAATCGCTTCATCTCCACCAACGCTCGCTTCCATAATATGCAGAGGACGCCAAAAATTATAATAGCCTAACACCGCATTGAGCAGTAAAAAAATGACGATCAATACGGTTTGCGCTCTGGACCAATTCATGGCATCCCCTCCTTCATAAAGTGGTTGAGATCATCGGTCTTTTAGTGCTGCTTGTAGGCCTAGATAATCTCCGTTCGCCATATTATAGAATAATTTACAGCCGTTGTAAAATTCAATGATCCACACGGCTTCTGCTTGGCTTTGCTCTTCATTCAGCAAAAAGCCCTCGTAAATATCTCGTAATGGCATTTGTTCAGGAAGCTGTTCTGGGAAAAGGGTATCCCATTGACTCCAGACCCTCCATAGTACGTAACTGACACTCAAGGATAAGAATTGTTTTTGAGTTGAGCCCAAGACCGGCTCTGTAATGGATATCGCGCTGACGGTTTCTCCTTTGCTTTCAACTCGTAAACTTCCGCTGACCAGCTCATTCCCATTCAGAATATAGATGGGTCTGCCGTTATTGACTAACGTATAAAAGGAGACACTACGTTCTTCCCTGATATCTACCCCATCAAACAAATATTCCGATACTTGAGGCCATATTTGCATCTCGTTGAGCTCTTGGGTCATCGCTTGCAGAGGAACGTGTGCTTCGGTTGATCCTTCCACACTTTGCTTTAACTCAAGTAAGGGGAATGCCTTTTGATTTTCTAACAAAAGCATGGTTCTCACGCCATCGTAATAGATGATTGCGCCATTCAAATCCGTAAAGCTACGCACCATTGCAGTATCATCAAAAAAGCGCCCGGCTAAAACATCTAATTCTAAGGGGATTGGGTTGCCACGATCTCTCGCCGCAACATAAGGGTTTTGACGATAGGTATAAATTGGATTGGTCGAAACAAAGTCATACGGGGTCAAGTCGACTGTTTTTAAAGCATAATAGACGCTGTTTTGCGTAACTTCCAAAAGATTGTAAATCACATCGGCCTGGCTGGTAACCGGCAAACGGTAGAGCGTTTGATCTTCTCCGCTCTCTAACACCAGATAATCATCTCTTGAGCCACTGATATACAGCCGATTCACAATCGGTAAATCGGGAAGATCGGCGTTGAGCAATTCAATTTGTAGGGCCTCACAGAAATGTTCTAACGAAATCGGTGCTGGCAGAATTAGGTCAAGCCCTACTTTATCGGCAGAATACTCCTCCAAATTTACAACTTCTAAATCGTTCGGGTCCAGTGTAGTCATAGTCTTGAGGCTTCCTTTTAAGACGGTGCTCCACAGCGTCTGATAATATGCCGAGCTCGCTCGCAGTAATGCGAACTCCCCGTTGGGTAAATGCGCAATCATTCGAGGAGGCGCGATTAACCGGCTGGGGTCTTGGCTGATACTGGCTTGAGAAGCCGGCTCAACAGGCGCTTGAACCTTCAAATAAGTCTCTTGGCCACGATTCATCAACAAGATGAACTGCCACAGACTAATCACTACGAGCAGAATCAGAACCGGGGTTTGCAAACGGATCAATTGGCGTTTCATGACGATATCTCCGCCCCAAAATGCTCCGGTTTGGGTAGCCAAACTTTCACGA
The DNA here is from genome assembly GCA_964425745.1 of uncultured Eubacteriales bacterium. Classification (GTDB taxonomy): domain Bacteria; phylum Bacillota; class JAAYKD01; order JAAYKD01; family JAAYKD01; genus CALCNS01. The sequence goes on from CAYRNW010000002.1 coordinate 58,717, forward strand.
TCGTTCCAACTCCATACTCGCTTTCGAGATTGATGCGTCCTCCATGGCTGTCAACAATTTGGCGGGCAATCGATAAACCCAATCCATTGCCGCCGCGTTCTCTCGTTCTTGCTTTGTCAACCCGATAAAATCGTTCAAAGAGGCGATCCATGGCATCTCGCGGGATTCCAATACCGGTATCTTCAACGGTGATTTCGCTGCCATTCTCTAAAGCGACCAGACTTAGGATAATTCGCCCTTTTGCAGGAGTATACAAATGAGCATTCGCTAAAATGTTGATCAGAACCTGTTGAATCTTATCTTGAACCGCGTAAACCTTGACTTCGTTCTCCGGTAAAAGGATACTGAAGTCCTGCTCTTTACTGCTAAACTGAGGCGACATGACATCGGCCACGTTTCTGACAATCTCCTTGAGATCTTGCACAAAATAAGGTTCTCTTTTAGAAATACTGTCGAGCTTGGTCAGGTAAAGCAAATCATTAACCAAACGGGTCATCCGGTCGGTTTCGTTGATGACCACTCCCAAAAACCGCTGCGCCAACTCCGGTTCACTCAAAGCTCCGTCCATGAGGGTTTCGACATAGGTTCGTACGGTCGTTAATGGTGTGCGCAATTCGTGGGAAACATTGGCTACGAAATCTCTGCGCATCTCTTCCAATTTATTTTCCTCGGTCATATCCAATAATACGATAACAACCCCGGAGCACTCATTGCTCCGAGTCGAAAACGGTGCCGCATGCGAACGCAGAACTAATTCCGCCCCCTCTAATTGCTGCACTTTGACCTCTTTGGTTACGGTTTCGTTCAGGGACAAGGCTTGTCTCCAAGCAAAGTCGTAGGTGTCGGGGGGCAATAAATCGTCTAAAAGTTGATCGGCGGTTTGTACTCGAATGTGAAACATATTTCCGGCTGCAGGGTTCATATGAATGATCTGTCCCGCCGAATCAATAGCAATAACTCCTTCTGTCATGAAGTTCAGCATTGCTTCCATTTTGCTTTTTTCATCGGCAATCTCTTCTAAGGTATCGCGTAAGCGAAGGGTTAAGCTATTGAAGGTTTTCCCCAATTCACCAACTTCGTCTTCCGATTGAATGTTGATTTGGCTGTTGAAATCTCCGGCTGCCATCTCTTTGGCACGAGCATTTAAGACTCGAACCGGTCCGGTAATGGTACCGGCTAGCCCAGAAGCAACCAAGGCAATAATAAGCATCGAGCCAAAAGTGGCTGCTACGACCAAGGACCGCACATGACCTAAGTTGGTTGCAATGCTGCTAATGCCGCTTTCCACATAAATCATCCCTAAGACACGCTCGCCCTCCTTGACGGGGAACGTTAGTACCTTCATATCCTGAGTCGCACCATCGGGTTTTACATATTGCATCCGCGTCTCTTTTGATTGTCCAAACAAAAGGGTTTGATTCAAAAGCGAATAATCGACAAATTCTAAAACATTGATGCCCACGGTCTTCGCTACCGGCTTCAGTGCCGAGTCCAATACGGCCAGTTGAAAGCTGTCACCTTGATTGTCGCGTTCCAGTGGGGCAGAGGCCCGCACTAAGATGCTAAGGTTTTCTTGTAAATCGATCATCGCTGCTGCTAAATCGTCTCGTTGCTTTTGCAGATTCAACAACGTTGTTTCATCTTTGTCTTCTTGTTGCTGTAACTCCAAAATTTGTTGATCTAACTCCTTTAGGGTCTGATCGCGCAGCAAAAATTCCCGGGCCGAAAATTGCAGAGGAAACGTCGCCTGCTCCATGGTCCGGGTATGTGTTTCGTTATAAAATGTTTCCAGGCTTACCCAAAGGTACAGCCCAATAAACAACATCGCTGCCATCATTAAGAACAACATAATGACAATCATGCGGCTTCGAATCGATTTAAACCAACGCATGGATCGACGCCCCTTCACCTCGGTCTGAGTTATCCTTTCGGGTTAAATAAGTAGCCTACCCCACGGCGTGTTTCGATGTATTGGGGAGAAGACGGATCAATCTCCACCTTTTCACGCAAGCGTCGTACCGTAACATCTACGGTGCGACCATCGCCAAAGAATTCAAATCCCCAGACTTTTTGAAGCAATTCATCTCGAGAGAAGACTCGTCCGCTATTTTGAGCTAAAAATTTAAGCAATTCAAATTCGCGAAGTGTCAAGTCTAATCTCTTTCCTCCGCGGCGTGCTTCTACCAAATCAAAATCAATCACCAATTCATGAAATTCCAAGCAGTTTGTTGAGTTGTCTTCGGTTGAAATGGTGTTCGGCATACCGAAGCCTTTGCTACGACGCAAAAAGGCTTTGATACGGGCCGTTAGCTCACGTACGCTAAACGGTTTTGTGATGTAATCATCGGCACCGGCGTTGAGACCATTGATCAAGTCCAATTCATTGTCTTTGGCAGTCAACATAATGATTGGAATGGTAAGGTCTTTTCTCAACTGTTTGCACACGCTTACTCCATCTAACTTTGGTAACATAATGTCTAGCAAAATCAATTCCGGTTGAAAAACAGAAGCCATACTTAGAGCTTCTTCGCCATCGAAAGCGATTTCAACCTGGTATCCATCTTTTTCTAAATTATATTTGATAATTTCGGCAATGGGTTTTTCATCTTCCACGACCAGGATCCGTTCGGCCATAACGGCTACACCTCCTTGAACTGCAAAGGTTATATTTCGAGATGGACAGACTTCTTCCCTTCTTCTTGCGAGATTGAAGAGGTACGATAAAAATCCGGCAACTCCGAAACGGAATTGCCGGATCTAATTAATGTGCTACGGTAGATAATAATACGGATTTACACGTGTGCCATTGACATGAACTTCAAAATGCAAATGGTTTCCAAAACTATAGCCCGTGTTCCCTTCGATACCAATTGCATCCCCTTGACGCACTGCTTGTCCGTACGAAACCAAGAAGGAGCTCAAATGGGCATACTTTGTTACATATCCGTTGTTATGATCAATTGTAATGTAGTTTCCGAGTCCAAAGTAATCATAGCCAATCCCAACTACAACACCGGAGTCTGCTGCCATAACCGTCCCACGTCCGTATCCGGAAGCAATATCAATACCACGATGATATCCATATTCATACCATCCCCACCAGGCAGTTACATTGCCGTACATTGGCCAGATAAAGGTTCCGGTTCCCACTCCATAAGGAAGTTGAGTTCCTTTTAGGATTACACGTGTGACCGGCTCTTGTATAAGCGAGATCCCTAAAGAGGCTCTGCTGACTTCCTCGCCGTTCTGACGAGTGATTGCGAATTCTTCAATTTTGAAGCCGTTTTGACCAGCTACCAATTCTTCAACTTCTGTAACATACATCGTATCTGAATAACGAGTTTCAGTTTCATAAGGAATCACAATTTCCTCGCGAGTTGTTTCATTGGTTACGACTCCCACCAAGGGCTCGGCTTGGGTAATAACCAATTGATCTCCTGGTTGCAAGCTAGACGCATTGGGGTTCTTCTCCAAAAGCTCATCCAAACTGATGGACTGTGACATGGCGATGTCCCACAGCGTATCTCCGGCTTCAATCGTGACAACTTCTCTACGTTCCGAACCGGAAACCATAATCGCCGTCGCTTCATCAATTGTTTTGATTTCCTCTAAGTCAACAACTTCACGGCGAACGACCAGCTCTTCTGAAAATTGTGCTTGTAATGTTTCTAATCCCGGTTGGTTCCCTGTATAAAACAACTTAACGTTATCTAAGACTTGGTTCACTTCAGCAGATCCCGCAAGCGCCACCGTTGCTTTGTCGGCAATATGAATGACAGATGCCTGTGCTTTTACGGTTACCGCATGGAGTAAATCTGTTTGCAATTGCTGAACGCTGGTCAAGCTTTCGGTTTGTCGAACCGGAAAGTAACTGACGGCAGGATCGACAACTAAAGCATAAGGGAGATTTTCTCCCTTTTCAGCTAAGTAGGCATCCACAATTTTTTGAACGGTTTCAGTGGAACGCACGGTGCCAATACATTGATCATTTACCATAACCTGATAAACCATTCTGGGGAAGGCGGCACCGACCATAAGAACAGATGTTAATAATACAGCAACGACGGTTTTTGTGACTCTGCTTTGTCTTGCATAGTAGGAATAGCGCATTTTTTGCCATGCTAATTTTTGCTGATTCCAAACCGGGGTTGCAATTCTTTTCTTTTCGAGTTTTCTTTCCATAATGGCTAATTCCGGCGATAAAAGATGATCAAAAGATCTTCTTAATTGCCTGAATCCCTCTTTCAGGAAGTTATAGATCAAAAGGAAAGACCTCCTTTGGCAAAGAATTCGCTTAACCCTGCGACGAGTTTTGAACTATGCACTGATTGTAACCTGATTGTAATAAAAAATCAAGTATTTTATTGTTGTTGCTCCGCCCTGTAGACCCGATAAAATTTGCTTGATATAAGCTTGTTAAAAAGCATCGATTTGAAGATTTTCTCTAAAAAACCGAACTTTTACCCAATATTTTCGTTAGTGTTGTTACAAATTTTATTGGTTTATGCCATTAAATCGCGAGATTTGATTTTGCCTACAAAATCCATCGGTACGCTTTATTTTGTCGTTTTTTGTATTTAACACAACATGGCGCTTCGAATCAGCCTTTTACAAAATTGAAAATTTCATTACAACAGCGTCATATTTCTGTAATATTTGCGTTTTATTGATTTTTATCACGATTACGGCCCAAAAAAGGTCCTCTGCCCTCTATAATTAACTATATATTGTGTATAATGTTATTTACAAGTCCCTTATCTGGTAGTTTGACACCATAAACAAAAACAGAGTCTGTCAACCGATACTTTCATACCGTGTTGATGACTCTGTCAAGGGTTCCTTTGGAGCGGAAGACGGGATTCGAACCCGCAACATTCAGCTTGGGAAGCTGACGCTCTACCGTTGAACTACTTCCGCATGATTTGGAGCCAGTGATAGGATTCGAACCTACAACCTACTGATTACAAATCAGTTGCGCTGCCATTGCGCCACACTGGCTTATCTTTTGGACAAGCTATAATATATCCAAAAAAACGAACTCTGTCAAGGCAAATTATTTTTTTCTTAACTTTACCTTTGTTGGACTTTCCATAATTGATTATTCTGTGGTATACTTGGCTTTGAAAATTGTATTTGGGCAAAACCGGGTTATGATGAAAGGATGTCTCAACAAATGCAAAAAAAACTATGGGCTTTTTTAAGTTTTTGCTTGTTTCTTTCCTGCTTTAGCTTCATCGCCGAAGCGAAAGCATCCTCCTTACAAAAAAAGGACTTTTCATCAAATCTCCCGGCGCGTCCTGCCCTCTCTTTAAAGCAAAAACCCGAACGAACCGCCCTTGATTTTCTCGAAGTCGACACCAAGATCATCAGCGAAGACCCTTTCTTTCAGACGACAGCATTCATTGGGGATTCTATCACGCAAGGTCTCACCCTGCTGGAAGGTTTTGACTCTATTCCCATCATGGCAAATCTCGGATTGACCTTGACCAAGGCCAAAAACAACTTGGAGGATTGGCAGACGGAAAGCATTGAAACCTTATTTATACTATTGGGCATCAACGATATGACCTACTATTATATGGATACCGAAACCTATATATCCCTCTATGATGAGCTCATTACAGCTTTACGAGAACGTTTTCCGGACACACTGCTCGTAATTCAATCCATCTTGCCTGTCACGCATGTATACGATCATCCCCGCATCACCAACGAGACGATTTCTCAGTTCAATCAAGCACTCGAGGCCTTTTGCGAGCAGGAAGATCTCCTGTTTGTCAATATCTGTGAACCGTTTTGTCTGGAAGACGGTAGCTTGAATCCCGACATGAGTAGCGATGGTTTACATCTTTTTTATCGTCATTACGGAGCTTGGTTAGCTCAATTACAATATGCGGTAGAGTATTCCTAATCTACGGAGTTCATATTGGATTCTAGAGGAGTACATAGGAGTATAAAAGGGAAGGGTGGCAACTAGAATGAAGAATCGAATTTTACTTTTATGCCTTTTCTTGCTGCTCATCATGAGCGTGAGCGGCTGTCAACCCAGCTCTCCGACTCCCAGTGAACCCGAGGAAAGCTTTGTTGAACCAGATTTAGCTGTTTTAGCAGAAGAAATCCTCGAACTCGGTAAATTCCCTGAAATGCTCATCATTAGCGAAAATCGATTGCCTAAATTTTATGATCTCGATGCGGAACAATTAGAATCTTTCGCCGTCTATGTATGTGCCGAGGCAATTATCAGTGATGAAATCGTTTTGTTGCGCGCAAAAAGCCTCGAGGACGTAGAAGACATTCAAAAAAAGGTGGAAGCCCGATTCGCTTCTCAAAAGAAGAGTTTCGATGATTATCTTCCCAAAGAAGGCGAGAAAATCGGTAATGCGATCTTCTTCAAAAGTAACAGAGACATGCTCTTTGTGATCACAGAAAATCCGTATATCGAGGATATAACAGCTCATATTGAACAGGTATATCAGCCCGATTAGAACACATTCCATTTGAATCTGCAAGCGAGGTGAAAAGCGAGATGGTCTTTTCCAGTTTACTATTCTTATTTTGCTTTTTGCCTGTGGTTTTAACGATCTACTACCTGTTACCTCGCTCCTTGCGTAATGGGTTCCTGTTTTTTTCGAGCTTGTTTTTTTATGCCTGGGGAGAACCTCTTTATATCGTAATTATGTTAGTCTCCACTGTTTTTGATTATTGTAACGGATTATTATTAGGCCGTTTTGAGGGCAATCAAAAAAAGCAGCAGGCCGTAGTTGCCTTGGCTGTGGTCGGCAACTTAGCAATCTTAGGTTTCTTCAAATATGCCGATTTCGTGATCATGAATACGAATACGTTACTGCATTGGAATCTACCTTTATTGAACATCCCTTTACCAATCGGGGTCTCTTTTTATACGTTCCAAACTATGTCCTATAGTATCGATGTGTATCGCAAAGAAGCGCCGATCCAACGCAATATTTTATCGTTTGGCGCCTATGTAGCACTCTTCCCGCAACTGATTGCCGGACCCATTGTGCGATACAAAGATATTGCCGAAGCCTTGAATCATCGCGTAGAAACACTCAATCTCTTTGCACAAGGGGTAGAGCGCTTTACGGTTGGATTGGTAAAAAAAGTCCTACTGGCTAACAATATTGGCCTGCTGTGGGATAAAGTCAAAGGTTTACCTGCTTCAGAGCAATCGGTATTAGCCTCCTGGATTGGGATTTTGGCATTTACCTTTCAAATCTATTTTGACTTTTCCGGTTATTCCGATATGGCCATTGGATTAGGGAAAATGTTAGGTTTTGAATTCCCCGAAAACTTTAACTTTCCCTATATAAGCCGTTCAGTTACAGAATTCTGGCGGCGCTGGCATATCTCCCTAGGTACGTGGTTCCGTGAATATGTTTATATACCTTTGGGGGGGAACCGGGTGCACCCTGCTCGTCATATCTTTAATATTTTTGCAATTTGGTCTTTAACCGGTCTTTGGCACGGAGCCAGTTGGAATTATGTCCTATGGGGACTCTACTATTTTGTTTTGCTCATCGCGGAAAAATATTTCTTGAGCAAACTCCTGCAACGCTTACCTGCCCTGCTTTCCGTTGCTATTACCTTCTTTTTTGCCGTTATGGGCTGGGTGATTTTTGCAATTGAAGATGTTTCGGCCATTTCTGTTTATTTTGGCAGACTGTTCGGTTTAGGACAAATTCCTGTTGTCTCCGGTGAAGGTGTTTTCCTGCTCACAGCCTACCTCCCTCTCTTTCTTTTATGTGCGTTGGCTTCAACACCGATTTTTGCCAAGATGCACCAACGCCTTAAACTAGAAAATCCCAAGTGGTTAACACCGGCAACGGCTCTTGTTTTAACTTTAGCTTTTTTCTACAGCACTGCCTATTTGGTTGATTCAACCTACAACCCCTTTTTATATTTCCGCTTTTAGGAGGGTATCGTCTTGCAAACTTCATCGACTTCAGCTTTGTCAAAAGCGGCAACCTTCTTATTTGTAGCCTTCTTTCTTGGCGGATCGCTGCTCAACCTCGTATGGCCGTATCAAGAATTTTCAGCTTCGGAGAATCGTTTTTTGGCAAAAATGCCTGTGTTCAGTTGGGAGTCCTTGATCAGTGGTGAATTTACAGGTGATTTCGAAACCTTTTTGACCGATCAATTTCCATTGCGAGAATTTTGGGTTTCGGTTAAATCCGATACAGAACGCTATCTCCAAAAAAAGGAAAACAATGGGGTCTACTTCGCCAAAGATCATAGCTTAATCGAACGTTTTGATCAGCCCGATCTTTCTAAAAGTCAAAAAAACCTTTCCTTTATCGCCGAATTTGCGGAACGAATCTCTTTACCGGTACACATCGCCTGGATTCCAACTGCAACCGAGATTCAGAAGCATAAGCTACCCAGTTTCGCTTCTCCTGTAGACCAAGCAGCCTATGTTCAAACATTGATTCAAGGAGCAGCAGGGTCTTCAAGCTACTACGGGAGTGAGATTTGGCAAGGTCTCTATGAGAATGCTGAAGAAGCCCTCTATTTTAATACTGATCATCACTGGACCGCTCTAGGTGCGTTTCGATTTTACCAGACCCTTATGCCTTTCTTAGGTTACGAACCCTACTCCGAAAACTCTTTTCAACGCGAGGTCGTCAATGACGAGTTTTACGGAACGCTCGACGCCAAAGCAGGGGGTGGATACGCTCAAGCCGATCAAATCGAACGCTGGCAACTTGTTGACCCAACTACGAATCCTTCCTTTGAAGTACTCATACCGGACAGTAATCACGAAGGAAATTCTTTCTTTTTCCCGGAACGATTGCTCGAAAAAGATAAATACACCTACTACTTAGATGGTAATCACGCCTTGACCCTCATGCGCAACCAAGAGCTTCCACAAGGGAAACGACTTCTGGTCATCAAGGATTCTTTTTCCCACGTCTTGGCTCCCTTTTTGGCCTATCATTATGCAGAAGTTCATCTTCTTGATCTACGCTATTATAATCGTAGCGTCGATGAATATCTTCTGGAACAACAAATCGATGAAGTACTGGTGTTATACAGCACTCGACAATTCTCTGTAGACAACCATCTGTTTAAAATTTCAGATTAATAAGAATCCTTCTCAATTTATTTTAATTGAGAAGGATTCTTACATAATGTTAGAGAAGTATAACATTACAAGAATTTAGGAGGTGGTTTTTCTATGCCGACTGATTTCAAACCTGGTTGTGTTCGGCCAAAATCTTCGATACCCGTATCTGAAGTGACTCAAGTTGAAGAGGTTACCAAAACAAAGGAGGTTGTTCCCATGATCAAAGTTGGTGCTCCCGCCCCAGATTTTGAATTAGCAGCTTATTTTAAAGGCGGATTCAAAAATTTCCGTTTATCAGAATTCAAGGGTAAATGGGTTGTTTTATGCTTTTACCCCGGTGATTTCACTTTTGTCTGAGCAACTGAAGTGTCTGCAGTTGCAGACAATTATCCAAAATTCCAAGAATTGGGTGTAGAAGTTCTATCTTGTAGCGTCGACAGTGTCTATGTCCACAAAATGTGGAACGATAACGAGCTTTCCAAAATGGTCGAAGGCGGAATTCCGTTCCCCATGCTGTCCGATGCCGGCGGCAAAGTCGGTACCCTCTACAATGTCTATGATTCCGATGCCGGTGTAGAAAATCGCGGCCGTTTTATTATTGATCCCGATGGCATTATCCAAGGCTATGAAGTCTTAACCCCGCCTGTTGGACGCAATGTTTCTGAAACAGTACGTCAAGTTCAAGCGTATCAATTGGTTCGCGAATCCAAGGGCACCAAGGCAACTCCTTCCGGCTGGAAACCTGGAAAAACCGTTTTAAGCCCCAGCCCCGACTTGGTTGGTAATGTCTGGAAGGTATGGAGTGTCAAAGAAGAAGCCAAATAAATTTTTTATCAAAAACAGCTTGAAGCAACTGCTCCAAGCTGTTTTTTTATATGTACTCAGTGGTTTTGACGCGCAAGCCATTCCTCTCGGAGTAGCCCATAACTGAATAAATCATGACGTTGCCCGTCCCGAAGAACCATTTGTCGCAAAAGGCCTTCTCGTAGAAAACCTACTTTTTCATAAAGAGCGACGCCAGCTTTATTGAATGGCAAAACCATAAGCTGTATTTTGTGTAATTGCATCTCTGAAAATCCGTATCGAAGCAACTCTAATACCGCTGCTTTGCCATAACCCTTGCCTCGCATGTTGCGATCGCCAATACCAATAAATAAAGTCGCAACACCATTCTCTTTATCCCATTCATCAAACCCGAGCCAGCCAATGAGTTTATTGGATTCCTTTTCACAAAGCGCAAAAACAACGACTTCTTCGCTACTTAAATAGCGCATCCAAAGAGAGACAACATCCAATAAGGACATGGGTTTGGGTGGTACATAATCATAGGTTGAAAGGAACTCTACATCCTGTAACCAGGTTGAAATCGCTGGAAAATCTTTTGTAGCCAGCGAGCGTAGGTAAACCGGTCCTTCTCCCATCATGGGTATTCCTCCGTTCTATTGTTTGCGGCGGATATAGTATTTTTTCAACATGCGTATTGGGTTATAATCGGTCTTCGCTTTGCGTAACCCCAAGTCTCCAGCGTCCTCCTGCCGATTTACAAAATCAACATCGGAAAAATGTGTCTCTAAGAAATGTTGGTTTAAATAATTATAGGCCCCTCGAATTGATGCGTCTGCTTTTTCAAAATGAATGATCGCTACTTTAGGGGTCAAGCGTTCCCCAATTGTAAAACCCACTACTTTGTCATCAACATATAATGCCATACTTTCCAATCGTAGCGCTTTCAAGTTGTTTAAGGTTTCACCAATAGCGGCTTGCTCTGCTTCTAGCTCTTCGTCACAAAGACCTTTGTTGCAGAACCAGTCACGCAATAATGCCAAACACTCATCGCGAACTTCCGGTGTATCGATCGACTGTGTTCGGAATTGGTATAAACGTTGAAACGCGTTCCAGTGATTTCGCTTGCTGTGAAAACGTCTGCCACTGAGCTGAATTAGTTCTTGAACCGAATAGATATATTCATCATCGGCTCGATCGGTCAACAACTCAACCTGATCCCCCATTGTTTCTTGAACTTCAAGGGCAAAATATTCATCGACTTCTCCAAATAAATAATCGGTCGGTCGCGTTTTTTGTAGAAAATCGATGATTTGTGGTATGTTTTCCTTTTTATAGCCACAAGGAATTTGATAATAGGTTCCCCGCCCATTTTTATGGTTATGCATGATCAACATATTGTCATGTACTAAGAATTCTAAATCGGTATAATTTCTCCAGATGTATTGGGTCGCAAAAGAGGTTTCATAGCTTTCGCGTTCGTCAAAACATAAAAACGATTCGAATAAGGCTTTGTCAGAGAGACTCGGCTTCTTCCATGTCAGCATAAAATTAAGACTCCCCATCTTTGTAATTTGATATACGTGTTTCAGTATAGCAAAAATTCGTTCGTTTTACAAGTTCATTACTCCTTGCGATTGTTCAAAGCTTGTAAAAAATGCTCTTGTCGTACTGTCAACTCCGAGATTTCCTCAGGGGTTATATCGGGGACGCCCTCGGTCATTGAAATCGTTATTTTTTCTCGAATGCACAGTAAGCCCGCTTCACGACAGAGTGAGGCCAAGTCAGCCCCGCTGGAATCTGGGGTCAATTCCGCTAAGCGAAGCAAATCCACATCGTCTGCCAAAGGCATTGCTGCTGTATGAATGCGCAAAATATCTCGTCTACCCGCTAAATCGGGATATCCAACCTCTAAATGTAGATCCAATCTGCCCGGCCGTTTTAGTGCAGCATCTACGCTTTGGGGGCGATTCGTGGTTCCAATCACGACCACATTACCGCGTTCCACCAAGCCATCCATGAGAGAAAGCAACTGAGAAACGGCTACGGCTTCATAATTCAAGGTCACTTGATCTCGATTCGGAGTTAGTGCATCCACCTCATCAAACAGGATGACCGATGGTGCTTTTGCCTTCGCTTCTTCAAAGATCTTCCTTAAATTTGATTCGGTTTCACCATGCCATTTAGAAATCAATTCTGGCCCGTTGACAAAAATAAAATGTGCTTGGCATTCATTCGCTAATGCTTTCGCAATCAGGGTTTTGCCGGTACCGGGAGGTCCATAGAGTAAAATTCCTCGATGGGGGGTTATTCCCATGTGTGTAAATAAATGCGGCATTTTCATCGGTAATTCCACACTTTCTCTCACTTGTGAGATTACCGAGTCCAGCCCGCCGATTTGATGATAGCGCACCAAGGGAATATCTCGCTCGGCAGTTTGATTGATTTCAATCTTCACTGTTTTATCCGATGTTTCCTTTTTTTCAGGCTTCGCAGAAGGCAGACTCCGCGTTCCGGATTGTTTTTTTTCCACACCGATTACTTGAAAACGCCCCTTGACCCATCCTTGTTTGTAGGTCCATTCATCGTCCTTTTGAGGATCGATCCGGCTGGGAAGTTGACGCACGATTTCATCGATGGCCGCACCATCGAGGAGTGGGCAAAAGCGCGCATTGCTTTTTTCAAGATAATAATTAATTCTCTGTCTTAGTTTGATTTTATCAACAATAAAGACTTTCTCCCGATTCATGCTGCCATACTGAAACCAACCCAAATGATTGGCCTCAGAAATGGGGATGAATCGACACGGAAAGAGAGGAGCAAAGCCGACCGAACCTGCCGTGTCACCAAAGCACCAATCTTTATTTCCCAAACGTTGTCCCTCACTAAAACAGTCCAGCGTTTCTTGAACGGAATCAAAGGGAATCTCGACTCCATCGAGAAGATGTTGACTGCCTTTCCAGTTTCGCACCATAGCCCAAAGTAAACGGTACGGTTCCAATTCCTCGGGCGCGGCAAAGGTAACCGAGTAGCGTAATCCTTCGGGACCGTTATTCTCGGTGAATGTTTTTTGAGCTTGGGCGATGGTCAAAGCCTGCCCTAAATGGGGACTCACACTAGCTGGAAACAAAATGGTCAATAATAGTCGACGCATGGATTCAACCCTTTCAACATCATTCGTAAAATTCACTTTGCAAAAACTGATAAATTGTTTATAATGAAAGTACATAGGTAAGAAGGAGGGGGTTCTTCATGAAGATCCGTATCTTAGTCGACAGCACTTGCGACATGCCCCAAGAGTTTATTCAAAAATGGGATATCGGGGTAGCGCCGCTGTTCGTTCAATTAGGCAAAGAAAGTTATCAAGATGGCGTTGATCTCAGCATCGACGAATTTTATCGTTGGTGCAGAACTCACACCGAATTACCCAAGACCGCTCAACCCTCGGTTGGAGTTTGTGAAAAGCTAATTCGCGAGAGTCTGGAGCATTATGACCATGTCCTTTGTATGACGATTTCTTCCTCGCTTTCCGGTACTTTTCAAGCCTTCCGACTCGCTTCTGAGGGTTTTGAGGACCGGGTCACCCTTTATGACACGTTATCGGGCTCGCTTGGTATCTCTTTACTTGTGATGCAAGCAGCCGAACTAATTAAAAAAGGTTTTGGTGTACCCGAAATTTTGCTGGAACTTCAAAACGCACGTCAACAATTGAAGGTCATGGTGGCCTTAGAAACTTTAGAATATGCTGTCAAAGGGGGCCGAGTCTCTCGTTTGTCCTACATCGCTGCCAATATGCTTTCCATTAAACCCATTGTCCATGTGGATTACGACGGCTATGTCAAAGTGATTGAGAAAGCCCGCAGCGAAAGTCGTGCCCTTCGCTACATGGTCAACGCAATGAAAGAAAAATACGGAAGCACCCGACCTTTGCGCATTGGTATTGCGCATGGGGATAGCGAAGAACGGATGCAAGCCTTTTTACAAATGGTCCGAGAAGAGCTGAACCCCATTGAGATTATCTTCTCACAAATTGGTCCGGTCATTGGAACCTATGCCGCTCCCGGTGCTTTATTGGTAACTTTTTAAGAATTTTTCACACTATAGAAACTGCACCTTATATTATACACCAGATTGGCGCAAGAGAAAGTCTTGTCTTAAAATTTTATCTGTGCTATAATAAATATACCAATTAATTGAAGTGCTCGCTCTTACAAAAGGCGAGCACTTTTTTGTGTACGAAGGTTATTTTTCTGCTTTTGGCGAATATACATAGTAATCAAAGAAAGGAAGTGACTCTTAATGCAATACCGTCATTTCGGAAAAATCGACTTCAAACCCTCCTTGCTTGGTTTCGGCACGATGCGTCTGCCCATTTTAAACGGAGATAACAAACAAATCAACGAACCGGAAGCCATTCGAATGATTCGCCACGCCATTGATCAAGGGGTCAACTATGTGGATACCGCCCATGGATATCATGGAGGGCAATCGGAATTCGTCACCGGCAAAGCTCTAAAAGATGGGTATCGTGAAAAAGTCATGTTAGCTACCAAAAACCCAACCTATTTAGTCAAGTCGGCCGATCATTGGGATGAATTATTGGATGAACAGCTCAACAAATTGCAAGTAGATCATATCGATTTTTATTTACAACACACGTTAGATAAAGATCTGTGGAAAGTCGTCAAAGACAATAAACTCTGGGAACGTGCTGAAGCTGCTAAAAAAGCCGGGAAAATCAAATATTATGGCTTCAGCTTCCACGATGATTATGAGGTTTTCGAAGAAATCCTCAACAGCTACGACTGGGACTTCTGCCAAATACAACTCAACTACTTGGACACCAAACACCAAGCCGGTTTAAAAGGATTAGAAGCTGCCGCTGCTAAGGGATTAGGCGTCATTATTATGGAACCTTTGCAAGGGGGAAGATTAGCCAACTTACCCGAAGATATTCGTGCCATGTTGGATAAAGCCCCTGTGCAACGGACTCCCGTGGAATGGGCCTTACGCTTCTTGGCCGATCGCAAAGAAGTTTCTACCGTTTTATCTGGTATGAGTCTCATGGAGCATGTGACCGATAACCTGAGAATCTGCTCCCAAGAAGACATGAAAATCGGCTGCATGACCGCAGAAGAGAAGCAACTATTACAAGAAGTTTCCGATTACTGGCATTCTCGAATCAACATCGGTTGTACCGCTTGCCGTTACTGTATGCCTTGCCCTTCCGGAGTTGATATTCCCGGGGTCTTTGCCGCTTGGAACCTACATGCTTCTGCTACCCCCGGCTCCGTGCAGAAAGCACGTCGCCTCTATAAAGAGCTAATCGAGAAAAATGCCGATGCCAGTCACTGTGTGGAATGTGGTGCCTGCGAAATCGCCTGTCCACAGCATTTATCAATCATTGCTGACCTCAAACGAGCTCGCGCTGCATTAGAATAGAATAGGGAACTTAAATCAACGAAGCTCCGTCTATAGGGATACAACAACCTATAAAGGAGCTTCAAAAATTATGAAAAAGAAAACCTTCATCCCTCTTCTCATTTTAAGTTTATTACTTAGCATGTTGCCTTTCAGTGCAATGGCTGAGGTGGGAGGAACGATTACCAAAGCCATGCCTAAACCCTATTACAGAGATCTTGTCGGCCAATGGTATGAACAAGATGCCGCTCTTTTCGGATACCCAGCCATTTTTGCCACGGATGCAACCTTTCAAGGAGACTTGGCTCTGACACGAATGGAGTTCGCACGAGCACTGCATGAAGCGTTGGACATCAATATCAATTACTTTGCGGCAATCGATATCCATGAGTTTTTCGAAGATGTCGACAATGAAACACCGGGTGCTTCGCAATTATACGATTTAGTCATTTCCGGAATCATTGAGCCAGCAGGCCCATTTAATCCGGAAGAGGCATTGAGTCGTGAAGAACTGGTGCATCTTATCATCAAAGCCCTTGATTTTCGAACCGGTGGACAGTATGCCTTGATTATGATGATGCCAGCTCCCTTTGCCGACCATGCAGAAATCGATGAGACTTACACAAACGATATCATGAAAGCCCAATTACTGAACTTGGTAAAGGGTCGTGGTGACAACTTTTTGTTCCCAAAAGCAGCTGCTACCAGAGGGGAAGGAGTCACCATGATCTCCAGATTAATCAACCTTTTGCAGAGCTTACAGCAAGACTTTCAGATTCATGCAGAGATGAAGGAAGACGCAGATGGCTTAGTCATGCGCTTGATCCTTCAGAACAACACCGAACAGGAAATTGTTTTACAGCATACCAGTGGTAAAAAATTTGATTTTAAGCTGTTAGATCGTGACGGAGAGATTCTTTATACCTGGTCTGCCGACAAATCGTTTACCATGGCACTGACACAATCCGTTTTAGCTCCCCAGGAAACCTTAGTTTTTGAGCAACTGCTGATCACTGAAACCTATGCAGCCTTGAAAGATCGAGTTTTTGAATTAAAAGCCTATTTGGTTGGAAGTTCTGAAACGTATGAGATTTCTGCGGAAGGGTACTCGGCGTATATACAACATTAAAAATTCAGTACAAAAGACTCTCAAACGAACAACGTTTGGGAGTCTTTTTATTGGCAAAGAACTAGATTCATGCTATACTATCATTACGAGTACAAAAACAAATTGAAAGGATGCTTTGCGATGGATATCAAACAATTAAAAGAAAAAGTATGTGCTACCATTGACCAAAACGCAGAACAGATCATTGGCCTAGGGGAGTCTATTTTTGCCGAACCCGAATTGGGTTATAAAGAATTTAAGACCGCCGCCAAAGTAAAAAAGGTTTTTGAGGATTTAGGATTAACGTATCAAAGCGAAGTCGCAATCACCGGCGTCATAGCTACTGCAAAAGGAAAAGAACGAAAAGCAAAAGTCGCCCTCATGGGTGAATTGGATGCTGTTGTTGCTCCGGGGCATCGTTGTGCAGATCCCACAACAGGAGCGGCGCACTCCTGTGGACATCATGTGCAAACCGCTTCTCTTTTAGGTGCTGCTATTGGCTTGGTTCGCTCTGGCGTCATGAAAGAACTCGCAGGAGACGTTGCGTTCATGGCCGTTCCCTCCGAAGAACCTGTGGAGTTAGAGTTCCGAAACCAATTGATCAAAGATGGAAAAATCGCCTTTTTAGGCGGAAAACAAGAATTCATTCGGCTGGGTCACTTTGATGATGTTGATGCAATGGTGATGCAACATTCGACTGGGGGAGACAAGGTTACGGCCGGGGGTTCCGGCGGAATGGGTTTTGTAGCGAAAATCATCCATTATAAAGGCCAAGAATCCCATGCAGCCAGTCCTTCTCAGGGGATTAATGCCTTAAATGCTGCCAAAATCGGTTTAGTTGCGGTTGATGCTGTGCGTGACACGTTCAAAGATGAAGATGGAATCCGTGTTCATCCCATTATCACCAAAGGCGGCAATTTAGTCAATGTTGTACCCGCAGATGTGCGTATTGAAACATTTGTTCGTGGACGCAATTTACCTGCTATTGAAGATGCCAGTTTCAAAGTCAATCGCGCGCTCAAAGCCGGTGCCGATGCCTTAGGCGCTGAAGTGCAGATTTATGACATTCCCGGTTATATGTTTGCCTTTGAACAGCCAACTCTTAAAAACGTAGTTCATCAGAATTTTGTTGAGTTGGTTGGCGAGGAAAACATTGCCCCCGGACATGGCTTTACGACCGACGCCAACGATGTCTCCAATTTGGTTCCAACGGTTCATGCCACAGTAGGCGGTATCAGCGGAGTTGCCCATAGTTCCAATTATGAAGTAGCAAATCCACAGTTATCGTACATTGTTGCTGCCAAAATGATGGCGATGACCGTAGTCGATCTCTTAGCAAATGACGCTGAAACCGCTTTAAAAATCCGTTCTGAATTCAAAGCTCCTCTCACCAAAGAACAATATCTTAAAGACTGGGGCAAACTCAATCAATAAGAAAAAAACGCCGTTTCCTTGTTAGGAGGCGGCGTTTTTATCGATTCATTCATTTCGTTTATGCATTCATTTAGTCTGTGGGAGCGTTAATTCGATGTGTAATCAAATCCAGTATACTCTCTTTTTGTTCGTAAAAATCTACTCCGTCTGCAAAGCAAATGGCATCACCAAGAACGATCTCTTTGTGTTCATGATCTAGATAAATTGGAACAAACGGCAAATGTTTACCGGTTTTATTATGATAATAGCGCTCTAGGTATAGAAAACCTTCATAAATACTTCGAACTTCTTTATCGGTCGAAGTATAGTTGATATCCGGAAAAATCAATACGCTTTCCCCGGCGAGCAGCGCTCGAATCGACTCTTTGATGGTCTTAAAGGATTGTACAGAATCTCTGAAAACGGGAATTGCCCGCATCGACTCCAATACATGTACTACAAAAGGAGTCAGTATGTTCGCTGCCAGTTTCGCTTTCCATTTTGAATAACCAAAGCGCTGCGTAAATGTATACCCAACATAGTGGCCAAAACAGGTTACTCGGTCCATAAAAACATGGAAAACCCAGGTACGTACAAAGTTGGGTAACCAAGTCATAACGATTCTTGGCCCGATCAAATTGTTGTGACGGCACAGCAACACACTCGGCGAAGGAAGTTCATGGTCTTGTCGGATTCGATACTGCGGCGTAAACCAGCGAAAAACACCCCGAACCGCTTTAAATAATCTTCCGTAATCGCTCATAGAGATTCCTTTCTTGTTCAAATGGAACGGTAAAGCCAATTTTGAAGAATAAATCCTTTATTATATTCGCGAAATTTCCCTTGTTCTCCTTGCTTATGATTCTGATAATTACCTCACTTTCGTGACCTTGATTGATTTAAGTCATAATGTTAAGAAAAGAGAACTTTCTCTTTATCTTTCTCCACAAAGATTTACAAAAAGGAAAGTTCTGCTTCAAAGACGAATCAAACCCCACAAGGGGGGGGAGTTTTCTATGTACGATATCGTTGCTCTAGGCGAATATTTAATTGATTTCACTCCGTTACCGAATTATTGTTTCCAAGCAAATCCCGGAGGGGCCCCGGTTAATCTTTTGAGCATGGCTTCCCGATTAGGAAACAAGGTGGGATTTATTGGTAAAGTTGGTTCCGATTACTTTGGAGAATATCTTAAGACGAATTTAGAACACTTTGGTATCGACAGCTGCGGTTTAGTGCAAAGCTGCCAAACACCAACCACCTTAGCCTTTGTCCAATTGAACGAGCAAGGCGAGCGATCCTTTCAATTTTACCGAAGCCCTGGCGCCGATACACAATTGGCCTCGGAAGAATTATCCGACTTCCTGTTATCTTCATGCCGTTTGTTTCATTTTGGTTCTTTATCGCTGACCCATGCCCCAGCAAAAGCAGCTACCGAAGCGGCTCTTATCCGGGTCAAAGCCCTTGGCATACCGGTTTCCTATGATCCCAATTATCGCCCTCTTCTTTGGCAACACTTGCCGGAAACAGAAGTTCGGCAGCGCTTACTTTGGGGAGCTACGCAGGCAGACATCATGAAATTGAGCTTGGAGGAGCTGCTATGGCTGTTCCCATCGATATCTCCTCTAAATGCCCTCTTGGAACTTCATCGGCTTGGGCCTGCTCTGGTTTTTCTCACCTTTGGCTCCGACGGCAGTTTTGCTTCGACCAAAGACCTCCTTCTGTATCGTCCAACCTATGACACTCCTGTTCTCGACACAACCGGTGCCGGAGATGCCTTTTTTGGCTGCGCTTTAAATTGCTTTTTAAAAAATGAAGCTCAATGGAAACTGCTTACTGCTGAATTTCTAATCGAGGTCTTAGACTCCGCCAATGCTGCCGGTGCCCTCTGTTGTAGTCGTTTTGGTGCAATGCCCGCGATGCCGAACGCTGAAGAAATCCAATATTGCAAAGAGAATCTCCCTCGTGTTCATCGCTCAACGAACCCGCTCTTAGAAACAATGATGGATCTTGTGTCCGGAAAGGTTATAAAAAATGAAACGTTCTGAAATCAATCGCTCCATTCAAAAAGCAATTCTATTGTGCCGGTCCTATTCCATTGTTTTACCTCCCTTTGCCCAGGTTGAACCCCACGCTTGGTTGGAGAAAGGTAAGGACTATGATGAAATACGGACTTGTATGTTGGGTTGGGATATCACCGATTATGGGCTGGGTCGTTTCGACAGTCTTGGCCTGACCTTGATCACTCTTCGCAATGGAAAGCGTGGACACGCAGCCTACGACAAACCCTATGCAGAGAAAATTCTGATCAGCGAAGAAAATCAGGTTTGTCCGATGCATTTTCATTGGTATAAAAAAGAGGACATTATTAACCGGAATGGCGGCATCTTAATGATGCAACTGTATCAAGCGAATGCTGACGATGGTTTATCGGATGAACTGGTGGAGGTTCAACAGGATGGTCGCCGTTATTGGGTAAAAGCAGGGACGATTCTTGAACTTTCTCCGGGTGAAAGCATTACACTTCCCCCGCGCATGTACCATGCCTTTTGGGCAAAAGCAGGCCATGGACCCGTTCTCATTGGCGAAGTCTCTCAATGCAATGATGATCAGAATGATAATCGATTTTTGCAACCGATTGGGCGCTTTCCGGTGATTGAAGAGGACGAGCCTGCTTATCGTCTGCTCTGTACAGAGTATCCAGAAGTGTATTGATCAACATGATTCGATGTTATCTCTGCTTTCCTTCGCTTCTCGATCCTTTTATGGTATAATAACTGTAATGCACAGAAAAGCTGGATTAAACGCCGTATAAAAAGGAGTGGTGCTTTTGCCTTTGTTAAAACCCTTGTTTCCCACTGAACTAAGTATGCTCCTACCTTTAGATGAGGCCTTGGAGCACTGTCATCGTGATGAAGAGCCCCTTCAAGATGGCTTGTTTATTCAAGAAAATTGGCCAAAAACCCTTTTTTACTCCCTTCACGTACAATCTTGTCACTTTAAAAAATGTGATTTCAAGAAGACAAAATTACGCAAGGCTTCTTTTCAACATGTGATTTTTGAATCTTGTGATTTTTCCAACGCCTCTTGGCTGGAATGCCGTTTGGAAAGAGTGGAGTTTCGCCAATGTAAATTTTTAGGCAGTGACTTTAGCGATGTCTTGTGGCGCCACGTGTTTTTTTCGGAAGTATCTGGGGAATACTGCAGCTTTTCCTCGGGGGATTTCAATTCAGCCCGGTTTGAAAAATGCGATTTCCCCAATAGCTCATTCAGCGACTGTCGCTTAAAGCAGGTAACCCTGGAGGAGTGTGGCTTCACTTCATGCGAGTTTCTGCATACTTCTTTAAAAGGAATCGATCTTCGAAACTGTCGTTTAGAGGGCCTACGGCTTGCCGGACCCGAACTCAACGGAGCCATTGTTACTTCAATGCAAGCAGTGGAACTCTCTCGCTTTTTGGGATTAGTGATCGAAGATAATCTCAATGCTTTTGACCAACAAAAATAAAGAACCCGATTTTCTGCAAAGTCCGACACGATTTTTGAAGTGGAAACTTGATCTGAAATTTCATAGAATTAAAATGATAGGGTAGCTTTAGCGTTAAATTTAAAATTGGAGGTAGAAACATGAAGTTACGGAAAATGTGGCTCAACATCAATGGCGTCAATCGTATGTTTATCTGCAACCCAGAACAAGATTCTTTGGCCGATGTCTTGCGACGAATGGGATTGACCGGCACCAAAATTGGATGTGGAACCGGTGTTTGCGGTTCCTGTTCCATGATTTTAGACGGCGAAGTCATCCGTTCTTGTGTGCGTAAAATTAAAGCTGTGAAAGAATACAGCAAGGTCATCACCATTGAAGGGATTGGCACACCCACCCATCTGCATCCTTTACAGGTTGCTTTCATGAATTGTGGTGCGGTTCAATGCGGATTCTGTTCCCCTGGTTTCATTGTTGCGGCTTATGCATTATTACAGAAAAACAACAACCCTACCCGAAACGAAGTCCGTCAATGGTTCCAAAAGCATCGTAACATTTGTCGTTGCACCGGTTACAAGCAAATTGTTGATGCCGTCATGGCTGCAGCAAAAGTACTGCGTGGTGAAGCGAGCCTCGAAGATATCACTTATCAGTTACCCAAGGATAATGAATACTATGGTAAACCTTTAGTTCGCCCCAACGCATTAGCCAAAGTCACCGGAACTGCCGATTATGGGGATGATCAAGAACTTAAAATGCCGGCAGAATCTCTTCATGCAGTCATGGTGCAACCTCGCGTTGCTCATCATGCTAAAATCTTAAAAATTGATACCGAAGAAGCATCAAAAATGCCCGGCGTTGTCAAAATCGTTACACATAAAGAACTCAAAGAAGCAGGCGGCACCAATGTAATGGCCGAGGGTCAATTCCACGAACGAACCACGGTTATGGTTCCTAGCCGTAAGGTTTTATGTGAAGATCGAATTTATCGTTATGGTGACGCAGTTGCGGTTGTTGTTGCCGACACCAAAGATCATGCTCGAGCAGCTGCCAATAAAGTAAAAGTAGAATTTGAGCAGTTACCGGAATACTTAAGCTATTTAGAGGCGGTCATGCCCGATGCTATGCGTATTCACGAAGACACTCCCAACATTTTCTGTATTCAACCCACCTTAAAAGGGGTTGGCTTGGAAGATGCCAATAAGGTTGCCGACGTTATCGATTCTTCGGTGTTCAGTGTTGAGGGAGGATTCCACTCCACCCGCGAACCCCACCTTTCGGTAGAGGGCGATACCATTCAAGCTTATTTTGATGAAGATGATAATCTAACCTTCCAATGCAAATCTCAGGGTGTTTACTCTTCCTTGGGTCGAATTGGAGATTCCTTAGGCGTTCCCAAGAGCAAAATGCGTGTTATTATGAACCCCACCGGTGGTTCTTTTGGTTGGTCTACCAATGCTGGAGACTTGGTATTGGCCGGAGCTGCTGCCGTCGTAACCAAAATGCCAGTTGCTCTTTCTATGACCTACGAAGAACATCATCATTACAGTGGCAAACGTTGCCCCTCATATTCTAATGCTCGCTTGGCTTGCGACGCCAATGGAAAAATTACTGCTGCGGAATTCGATTTCGGATATGACCATGGTGCTTACTCTTGGGGTGGTGATGATTTGATCACTAAACCCGCTCGCTTTGCCTTCTTCCCCTATAGCATCCCGAACGTTGCCGGTTTATCCCGAATCGCCAATACCAATCACAATTACGGTACTGCTTATCGCGCTTACGGTTCTCCACAAGCTTACACCATGGGTGAAGCCATGATGGACTTATTGGCTGAAAAAGCCGGTATCGATCCCTTTGAATTCCGATGGAGAAACATTGCTCGCGAAGGTGAAACCAATATCAACAGCTATCCTTTCCGTCAATACCCCATGGAAAAAATCATGGAAATCATGAAACCGCATTACGATCGTGCTGTTGCTGAAGCAAAAGCCAAAACAACTCCGGAAAAACGACGCGGTGTAGGTCTTTCTTGGGGTGGATTCAACGTTACTGAAGGCGGAACCGACAAAGCAACCGTTGCCGTTGAAATCGCTCCCAATGGAATGTTCTATAAATACGACACCTATCAGAACCTTGGCCAGGGTGGCGATGTTGGTTCTTTGATGTTAACCCTTGAAGCACTGAAACCCTTGGGTGTTAAACCGGATCAAATTCGCTTAATTCAAAACGACACAAAAATCACTCCCGACAGTGGCATGTCCGGTGCAAGCCGTACTCACTTCATGAGCGGAAATGCGACTAAGATTGCCGGCGAAAAGCTCATGGACGCCATGAGAAAACCCGATGGGTCTTACCGCACCTATGAGGAAATGGTTGCCGAAGGAATCCCGACCAAATACGAAGGCACCTTCTCCAATACCTCTATTCCGGGATTATGTCGTTTAGACCCCAATACTGGGATCGGCGATCCTACACCTGCTTATACCTACATTCTTAATATGGCTGAAGTAGAAGTCGATACAGCGACTGGTAAAACCACTGTTTTACGCTTCACCGCGGTGGATGATGTAGGCAAGATTGGTAATATCGATGCCGTTAACGGCCAGGCCTATGGTGGAATTTCACATGCAATCGGATTTGCTTTGAGCGAAAACTATGATGATGTCAAAAAGCACACCAATCCTTTGACCAGCGGTGTACCATACATCATGGATATACCCGATGAAATTGAGGTTATCCACTATGAGCGCCCCGATGAAGCAGGTCCGTTTGGTTCCTCCGGTGCTTCCGAGGCCTTCCAATCTTCCGGACACGTAGCAGTATTGAATGCAATTCATAATGCTTGTGGTGTTCGCATTTATGAATTGCCCGCTACTCCGGAGAAAGTGAAAGCTGGCTTAGAGATATTAGCCAAGGGTGGAAAAATCATGCCTCCTAAATACTTCTTAGGTTCGGATCTCTATGAAGAATTAGAAAATATCAAGGCCAATCCAGTAAAAGTCGGTGCCGAAGATTACTTTGTTCCATTAGGTACCGGTGCTGAAAAGTTCTTCTAAACTCAACCCATTCTAACATCAACCACCGACGGGGAGGAGATGCTTCACCATACTTCGGTGAAGCATCTCTTTTCAATTAAAGAAAGGAGATCACCATGCGAGAATTCCAGGAAATTCTGAAAGACTGTTTGCGCGATGAACCTCCTTTTTGCTCGGCGGTTTGTCCTTTTGGTTTGGATGTACGCGATTTTATTACGAAATTGCAAAGAGGAAGCTTTAACAGCGCTTTCCGTTTGTATCAAAATACCGTTGGTTTCCCTGAAATCGTAGCAAAAATATGTCCGCATCCTTGCCAAGAGGCTTGTATCCGGACACAAGTTGATACTTTTATTGAATTACAAAAACTGGAGCAAGCTGCTGTCACCTATGCCACTAATACACGCCCCAACCGTTATTATTTACCGGCGAAAGGTAAACGCATCGCAATTATAGGAGCTGGCTTAGGGGGATTAGGCGCTGCTTTGCGCTTAACAGCGCGAAAATACGAAGTAACCCTTTATGAAAAAACCAATCGCATCGGAGGCGAGCTGTGGAACCTTTTACCTCCTGAAGAATTTATTTCGGATCTTGAAGCTCAGTTTGTACATGAGCAGTACGAAATCCATTTCAACACTGAAATCACGGATTTAAATGATATTTCCGCTGACGCCATTTTGATTGCAACAGGTAAAACCGGAAATCAATTTGGTCTCGGTGATGTTCCTGGAGCGACAACCCGTGCTGGTGTTTTTTTATGTGCCGTTGGACATCCTATTGAAGCTTTGGCTTCCGGATTAGAAATGGCCGGTGTTATTGAAGGGTATCTAAAAACCAGTATCATGCGTAGTCCTGAAAGTAAACACCCAACAAAACTAAAAATGGATCCTCGCTATATTCGTCCACTACCGACTGCTTCGAGATTTGGCATTCCCTTCAGCAAAGAAGATGCCGTTGCTGAAGCCCAACGCTGTATAAAATGCCAGTGTGATGCCTGCCTTCGCAATTGTGATTTAATGAAATTTTATGGGAAAGCGCCTAAACGCATTGAAGAAGAAGTTGAAATCACCATTCATCCTGGCACTTTGGACGGAGATGGTACGGTTGCAACGCGCCTAATTGCAACCTGTAACCATTGTGATGTTTGTAAACTGGTTTGTCCTCAAGGAATCGATACCGGTGCCTTTTTATTACAAAGTCACCGAGCCATGGAAGAAAAAGGGGCCATGCCCTGGGTTTTCCATGAATTTTGGCTTCGCGATTTGGAATTTTCCAACAGTGATCAAGCTTCTGTTCGCAAAGCTCCACCCGGAGTTGAAACCTCTTCTTGGATGTACATCCCCGGCTGTCGTTTAGGCGGAAGTGATCCCCAATACGTTTTAGAAAGCTATGAGTACCTCCTCCAAGAAGCTCCCGATACCGCTCTACTGCAAGGCTGTTGTGGTGCTCCGGCTCTTTGGGCCGGCAATATTCCCTTATTTCAACAAACCTTGGAACAAATTCGCAAGGACTGGCTTTCTTTTGGCAAACCAAAGGCAATCTTTGCTTGTAGTACTTGTCAACGAATCTATCGGGATCATTTGCCAGAAATAGAAGGAATCTCTCTTTATGAATGGATGGATTCCCATGATTTCAATCCTCCACAAAATGCCTCGGTGCCTGTTTGCGTTTTTGATCCTTGCCAGTCTGCCGGACAACCTCAAATGCAACAAGCAGTTCGCTCTCTGGTTCAAAAAAGCGGTCTTGCCATTGCTCAAGAATTAGATATGCCTCGCTGTTGTGGTTGGGGCGGACAAGTTGCAATTGCCAACCCAAAATATTATGACGGTGTTGTAAAAAGTCGCAGTGCCGACAGTGCCTTCCCCTATGTGACCTATTGTGCCAATTGTCGCGATGTATTTGCGGATTCAGGGAAACCGGCGTATCATCTTTTAGACCTCTTGTTCGGACTGAATCAAGCAGCAGATCAACGGCCTGAAGAGCGAAAAGCTCCTACCGCCAGCATGAGCCGACTACACAGACGTCAGTTGAAGAAAGCACTTTACCAAAGATTTTTTGAGGAGGAATGGGAGATGCCTCAAGCACAACTTCGTTTGTTTATCAGCGACGAATTAAAAGAAAAATTGAACCGGGCTATGATCCTAATCGAAGATCTAGAAGCCGTAATCATTCACTGTGAAACAACGGATGCCAAGATCCTTCATGATGACGGCAGCTTTTCCGGACATCTTGTCATTGGCCAAATGACCTTTTGGGTGCAATATCGCCCTCATGAAGAGGGTTATTTATTAGAAAACGCCTATTGCCATCGGATGCAGATTGGAGAATAGCGATATGGAGAAACCTACAAAACAAGAAACTTTATACTGTCATCGCTGCAAAGTCCCTTTGGAACCCAAAAAAACCTTTTTCAAATACCTTGGGCATAGTTTCCATACCGACATTCCCACTTGTCCGAAATGCGGGTTGGTTTATATCTCAGAATCTTTAGCAAAAGGCCGTATGGCCCAAGTTGAGCAGGAATTGGAGGACAAATAAATGCCCGCGATCTTGCGGCACACCTACAGTCTCTGCCCGGTTTGCCAAAAAAAACTTGGTGCTGCCTACATCAAACGAGATCATGTTCTTTATTTAGAAAAAACCTGCCCTGATCACGGTTTATTTCGTGTCCCGGTCTGGAATTTTAAAATCTCAGGAGAGGCCTGGCGGTATCTTGAACCCGAACTCGCAACCGCACCTCCGTGTCCGGACGCTTGTGGACTATGCTCTGAACATCGTCAAGACACTTGTTGTGTGGTCTTGGAAGTTACCAAGCGTTGCAACTTAGCATGTCGGTATTGTTTTGCAGACGGTGGCGAAGGTAGCGATGTCCCCTTTACAGACTTAGAACATGCTTTTCAAGACTTATATACCCAAGGAAAAACCTTGGTTCAATTATCCGGGGGAGAACCCACCCTACGCAACGATTTACCTGAAATCATTCTGGCAGCCAAAAGAGCTGGTCTCCCTTATGTTCAGTTAAACACCAACGGCTTATGTCTGGCAGAAGATCCATCCTATGCCGCTACCTTAGCCGATGCTGGCTTATCTTTTGTCTTCCTGCAATTCGATGGCCTCAACCCAGAAATCTATGAAACTCTAAGAGGGCGTGCCCTCTTAGAAATCAAAAAAAAGGCGATTGATCATTGTGAAGCGGTCGGCCTGGGAGTCACCCTAGTGGTAACCGTAGTTCAGGGTGTAAACGATGACCATTTAGGTGATATCTTGCGGTTTGCGTGGGAAAACTCACCTACCATACGTGGAGTCAATTTTCAACCGGTCAGCTACTTTGGTAGAATCCCGGATCAGAAGGAATTTCCATCGCGATTGACCCTCGACGTCTTGGCCTCCGAAATCGAGCGTCAAACGATGGGAGTGATTTTAGCAAAAAATTTATTCCCTGCCAAAAACGATCATCCCTTGTGTGGATTCCATGGTGATTTTGTAGTCACCGCTTCCGGACTTCCCCAGGCCTTGTCAAGACCGGCTGCTGCTTGTGCATGTGGAAAGGGGCTTGTATCCGCGGTCAACAAACGGGAGTTTTTGGCCAAACGTTGGCAGAGAAAACCCACTTCCCCCTCTGTTCTTGATACTTCCCAAAGCCATGATCTCTTTGATTTAGACTATTTTGCCAAGCGGGTGCAAAGCCATGGCTTTACCATAACAGCCATTGCCTTCCAGGACGCCGGAAACCTTGATCTGGAGCGTTTAAAACATTGTCGCCTCCATGTCTATGATCACGGCCGTATGGTTCCTTTTTGTGCCCATTACTACACTCCTTGGAGGGACGTATGAGCGTGCGCGAATCAACACTCGATTGTCTCAGACCGGGTGGTCTTGCTCTAACGGAACAGGGTATCAACGTCTGTAATTTTCCCCTCGGAGCTGTTTTAGCCGATATCGGTTGTGGAAATGGTAGTAGCGTTCGCTATCTACAATCCTTGGGTTATGTTGCTCATGGTGTAGACCTCATAGCCGAGCCGCCTCTTCTTCAAGGAGATGCAACATGCTTACCTTTTGCTACGCAAACGATCGATGGCTTACTCTATGAATGCAGTTTTTCAAAAATGTTCCCTCCGGAAATGGTATTGGCGGAAGCAAAGCGGGTCTTAAAACCGCAAGGGAAACTGCTTATGAGTGACTTTTATGCTAGAGGTCTGTCTGCCGACTTTCAAGGCTTGTTGGGACGAGTAGAAAGAGAAGAGGAAATCAAACAACGCCTTCAAAATGCCGGATTTCAACTTTTACACTGGCAAGACGCCAGTCATGATGTTTTGCAAACCTTTGGCCAGCTGATTTTGAACCATGGTTGTGTAGAAAAGATTTTGGGTGCCAATCGTAATCAGTTAAGGCAAGCCAAATCCGGCTATTTCTTATCGGTTTGGGAGGTGTCTTAATGTTATCGGGAATTGAAAGTTGGATCTTACAACGTTGTGGGTTCGGTTCTTTCCAAGAATTAGAAGCATGGCAAGAGCAAGCTTATCAAAAACAAGTTGAGCACGCCAAAAAATCAAGCTTTTACCGTGAAGGTCTTCATGGATTCACTACTTCTGAGGACTTACGGCAAGACCCGTTACGCTTTCTGTGCATCCCACCCAAAGAAGTAAGTCGCATCACCACCTTGCCAACCTCCGGTACCAGCGGAACGCCGAAACGCATCTATTTTTCCGAAGAAGATTTAGAACTGACTGCTGAATACTTTGAAATTGGGATGCAAGAGCTGATGAAGCCTCGAGAAAAAGCTGCGATTTTTATGCCGGGAGCGACTCCGGGCAGCGTAGGAGAGTTATTGATTCGAGCAATTCATCGTTTTGGCGGAGAAGCAGAGGCTTTTGGTTTTATCCGAGATCCCAGAGAGGCCATTACCCAAGCCGAAACGGCCGATTGTCTCTTGGGGCACCCCACTCAATTATTGGTCTTGAGCCGCTTCGCACCTCATTTGCGGCCCAAATCGATTTTATTGACTGGAGACCCGGTTCCAAGCTGGTTATTGACTGAGCTCGAACAAACGTGGGGGTGCAGAACCCACCCGCATTATGGTTTAACAGAAAGCGGATTTGGTTTAGCTGTGCGAGGACAAGACGGCCGATCTGAACAAATTTGCCATCCGTTTATTCGATTAGAAATTATAGATCCCCACACCGGCAACGAAGTCGCGGAAGGGGAATGGGGCGAAATTGTTCTGAGCACCTTGCAACGAACTGCCATGCCTTTATTACGGTATCGCACCGGTGATAGGGGACGGTTCTCACCCGGTTTCATCCCGAGACGTTTAGATATTCGGCAATCTAGGATTGATCAGCCCTTATATGCCAACGAATTTTCGGTGCATCAGCTCGATGAAATGATTTTTGCACACCGAGAAATTCTCAACTATAGCGCAACACTTCGCAAAAACGAACTGGAACTCACCCTCGATAGCAAGGAAACCTCCGCCACTTTGGAGAATTTATTAAGGGATTATTTGAATCTATCCATCCCTTGGAAAATTACAATAAAACCGTTATTCTGTGACCCTGGAAAAAGAAAAATCAACATAGAAGAATAAAGGGAGGAAGAACTATGGAATTCAAAAACGCCACCATCATTGCCAAAGCGAATGTCTATTTCGATGGCAAAGTTACCAGTCGTACCTTATATACCGCTGAAGGTGTAAAAAAGACTTTAGGCATATTTTTACCCGGTGAATATCAATTCAACACCGCAGCAGAGGAATTAATGGAAATCTTAGCCGGAGAAGTCGATATCCGCATAGCGGGTGAAACTGAATTCAAACTTTACACAGGAAATACCCATTTTACGGTACCGGCCAATTCTTCTTTTGAACTTAAAGTTTACCAGGTCACTGATTACTGCTGCACCTATATCGAAGCCTAATCCCGAATCCTAAGAGAGCAAAAAAACCCGGTAGCAATCTTCTACCGGGTTATATCAGGCAAGGGATATGTTTTTAAATACCGTTCGCCAAAGGAGATCCACCATGAAAACCGGAGCCGTTATCGTAGCAGCGGGCTTGTCCTCGCGTATGAAGTCCTTTAAACCTCTTTTGCAACTTGGCGGTTCAACCGTTATTCGCACCGCCATTGAAACGCTACAAAGCGCAGGTGTTTCACCGATTGTCGTTGTCACCGGTCGTGAAGCCGACGCTTTACAACGTCATTTACAACCTTTAGCCGTTCATTGTATCTATAACAAAGATTTTGCAACAACCGATATGTTTCATTCCGCAAAAATAGGGATGCATTATATTGAACGTCTTTGTGATCGTTTCTTCTTTTTGCCGGCCGATGTACCTCTTTTTTCAAAACGCAGTTTATTAACGATGATGGGATACTCGGACTATGCCGGTTGCCAGTTGCTTAAACCTTCTTATAAAGGGCAGGAGGGGCATCCGGTCTTGATCGACCAGAAGCTGATTAAAGACCTCTTACTCTTTACTGGCGATGGCGGGTTAAAAGGCGCTTTAGATCAACTGAATTGTCATAAAGAAATCTTGGATCTACCTGATGCCGGAACCACAATGGATGCCGATAAACCCGAAGAATATCAACAATTAAAGCGTTATGCTGCCACGATGTCTCAAAAAGATCCATTGAAAATTCAGATCGATGCTTTGATTCAACGGCGTGAACCTTTCTTTTCAGCTCAAGTGGCACAATTGATGCAAGATGTTGCACGTAGCCACTCATTGCGACAGGCTTGCACCTTAAATTTGATTTCTTATTCAAAAGGTTGGAAATGGATCAAAATGGCAGAGAGCCAATTAGGCTTTGCCTTACTAGACAGCCAACAAGGAGGAAAAAGAGGCGGACAGAGTCGCTTGACCCCAGAAGGAGCTCACTTCTTAAAAATTTATACAGAATACCAGCAAGCATTAGAGCGATATGCTGAAATGTTGTTTCGAAATTCGTTTCAAGCTTATCTCGAAGAAGAGTCTCCAAAGGAAGAAGAATGACATGAAGAACAAGCTTTTTCTGACAGGCCCTTCCGGAAGTGGAAAAACCACGAGTTTGATTCAAGTATTGAGTTCTATTCAGGGTGATATCGGGGGATTTATGGTTCAAAGAATCCGCTCCGGTGGTCAAGTGATCGGGTATTCTATGGTTCCGGCAAAAGATATGGATCAAGTTTGGGCCAATCAATCCGAACCTCCCACAAATTGTTTTTTAACAATGGGGAACACTGGCTTGTGCTTTCATCCAGATCGTTTTGCAGAAAGTTTTCAGCAATTGACACAGAAAGGAGATCTCATCGTTTTGGATGAGATTGGAGGTATCGAGTTGCAATTGCCGCAAATTCGCCTGCGGATTCTAGAGTTGTTAAAAAGCGACACCCCATTGTTAGCCGTTTGGAAATCAAGAGAAAATCTTTTACATATGATTCAGCACGGCAAAGTTTCGTCAGCTTTATTACCTTTGCATCAAGAAGTAGAATCGATTCTCTTGAATCATCCAAAAGCAGCAATCCTTTCAGTCCCTCCATCTCAAGAACTACTCTTGCGCTTCTTAAAAGCGAATGGCCTCCATAAAGATCTACCCGGTCGGGCTTCTTGTTTGGAACGATTACACCAATGCTCTCCGGCCATTCAGGCACACAGTTTAATCGTTACCAAAATGGCAGAGGCTTTCTCAAATTACTTTCAAGCTAAAGATCCAGAAATGCTGATTCAAGCGTCTCTTCTACACGATGTGGAACGCCATCAGAAAAATCATGCTCAAGTCCTGGCACAGCTTTTGTTGGAACAGGGTTATGATCATCTCGCATCCATTGTAAGTCAACACATGGTCTTATCTCCCGAATTCTACAACACCGATGCTGCCATCTTATGGTTAGCCGACAAATGTTGTTTGGAGGATCAACTGGTTCATCCTAATCTGCGTTTTCAAACCAGTTTAGATCGATATGGCCTCACGGAAAGCGTACAAACGAATTTGCGTGCATTAGCTTCTTTTCAACTTGAAGAACACTGGGATCCTAAAAAAATCTTAGATCAATATGGAGGATATCATGAAAACGATCTTTTCGACATTGAAGACTTGTTTAGAAACTGAAGATGCGGTTTTAGTCACGGTTGTTGCCGGCTCCGGCTCCACTCCACGAGGTGTAGGCGCTACCATGGTCATTACTGCGAGTGGGCGCTTAGCAGGAACCATTGGTGGAGGAATGGTTGAATATAAATCCCAACTATTGGCTCTGGACCTTCTAAAAACCAAAGAAAATCATCTCAAGGAATTTCGATTGACCCCTAATCAGGTAGAAGATCTAGGCATGATTTGCGGAGGAGATGTCAACGTCTACTTCCGGGTATTCAAGGCCCGGGACTCTACGATGCTTACTTTTTTGGATTTGGTTTTGGAATCGTTTGATCTCCAAGAAAACAGCTGGTTTATCATCAATTTACAAAACGGCCAACTCGGTCTGTATCGCAAAAGCCTTGGCTCCTATGGTTTAACCTTAACTGAAGAACAACAAATACGCTTATTCCGAAACCATTCAATGCAAAGGGATGGCATTTACGTGCAGCCTATTCACCAAAGCGGAAAAGTTGTCGTGTTTGGCGGGGGACATGTTGCGCAAGAGCTAATTCCACTTTTAGATCACATTGGCTTTTCCTGTGTCGTTTTTGATGATCGTCCTGATTTTGTTACACCGGAGCTTTTTCCTCATGCCATAGAACGAATTTTAGGGGATTTTCACAAAATCCATGAGTATGTTACCTTAAACCCTGAAGATTATGCCATTGTAATGACACGTGGTCATGCATTTGACTTATTTGTTCAACGACAACTTCATTTCGTACCACTGACTTACATTGGAATTATCGGTAGCCGCACAAAAATGGCGAAGATTTTTCAACAACTTCGAACAGAAGGGGTCCCCGAGCAAGAATTAGCACGAATCCACACGCCCATAGGCTTGCCGATTAAGGCCGAAACTCCCGCCGAAATTGCGGTATCGATTGCAGCGGAATTGATTCAGATGCGTGCAGAAGAGAAGAGCCGCCTATGAGTACAAAATTTCATCCCAAGTATGTTCTCTTAGGTTTTACCGTACTGCTTCTTCTGACGATCGTCTTGTCCTTTTTACTCGGGCGATTTCCGGTCCCACCCGCTGAATTTTTCCGTATTCTCTTTTCACGGATCCAGCTTTCTTTTTTGAATCTGCCCAAGGGGGATATGAGCGCTACCGAAGTCGTTGTTTGGAACATCCGCTTTCCTCGAGTTTTAGCCGCTTGCTTGGTTGGGGCTTGCCTTTCTTCTGCAGGAGCCGCATATCAAGGGGTGTTTCAAAACCCCATGGCCTCTCCCGATATTTTAGGCGCAACCGCTGGTGCTGCGTTTGGAGCTGCACTCGCCATTTTGCTCGAAGCGAGTCAATCTCAAATTGTTTTATCGGCTTTTAGCTCCAGTATCCTTGCTGTGCTTTTGGTTTGGTTGGTCGGCCAGCGCGCAAAGGGAAGTAGGGTTTTAGGCCTAGTCTTATCTGGCATCATGATTGGTTCACTTTTTTCAGCCGGAACTTCTTTTATAAAATTAGTAGCGGACCCCCAAGATCAATTGCCTGCTATTACCTATTGGTTGATTGGTAGCTTAGCCGGTGTTAAACGGGCTGAATTAGCCTTTGTTTGGCCCTTTATGGCCCTTGGTATGCTCGTCTTGTTTTTGACCCGCTGGCGCATCAATTTGCTAACGCTGGGAGATGAACAAGCGCGCACAATGGGTGTCAACGCTCAACGTCTAAGAATGGTGATTATTCTTTCTTCTACTTTGATTACCGCTGCTGCAATTTCAATTAGCGGTATGATCGGCTGGGTCGGTTTGGTCATTCCTCATCTGTCACGCCGCTTAGTGGGGAGTAATAATCGCTATGTCATTCCCTTATCCATGCTTTTTGGAGCAGTTTTCCTATTGGGCGTAGATAACCTCTCGCGCACCTTATTTACGGTCGAGATTCCGATTGGCATCTTAACGGCGATGATTGGTGCCCCCTTCTTTCTTTTCTTGATGACTCGAAAGGAGGGTCCCTTTTGAGTATTGTAGTTGAAAATTTAGGCTTTTCCTACGGAACCCGCGTAATTTTAAACCATATTGATTTTCAAGCAAATAAAGGAGAGGTTTTAGCGCTTCTCGGCCCCAATGGGGTGGGAAAAAGCACGTTATTCCACTGCATTTTAGGATTACAAGCTCGTTATCAGGGTTCGATTCGGATTAACGACCGGGAAGCAAATACGCTTTCTGCGAAAGAACTTGCTCACGAAATCGCGTTTATTCCTCAAATGCAGAAGTCTACCTTCCATTTTAGCGTATTAGACATGGTTCTCATGGGAACAACCGCTCAATTGAGTTTATTACAACAACCCGGTGAGACGCAGTTGAAACAAGCGCATGCCGCTTTGGCGCGCTTTGGAATCGGTCATTTGGCAGAACGAGATTTTGAACAATTGAGTGGCGGAGAGTCTCAGTTAACCTTGATTGCCAGAGCCATTGCACAAGGGGCTAAGATTTTGCTTTTAGACGAGCCCACCGCTAGTTTAGATTATGGCAATTCCTTACGAGTCATGGAAGAAATCCGCCGACTCGCAAAAGAGGGATTCACCATTCTGTTTTCGACTCATGATCCAAATCAGGCTCTGAGTTATGCCACTCAAGTCCTTGCTCTATATGAAGGCAATGTCGCAGCTTTTGGACCTACGAATCTTGTCTTGCAGCCGGCTCTGTTGGAACAACTTTATCAAATTTCGGTTCGATTTGAAACCATTGGCGAGGAGCAACATCGAATATGCATTCCTCTGCCGCGAAAGGATGATTAAAATGAAAAAACTAACGGTCTTGTTTGTGCTCCTTTCTCTGATACTCGGAGCATGTAGTGCTCCGGTTCCCGCTCCTGTTCCTGAAAAAACGACTCAAGTTTTTGTTGATTCCAGCGGACGTACGATTGAACTCCCACTGGAAATCACGCGAATAGCGGCTTCCGGCCAACTGGCGCAGATGTTCCTTTTTGCAATTTGTCCGGACCTCTTAGTTGGACTGGCAAATCCTTGGTCTGACGCTTCAGAGCAGTTTATTCACACCGAATACTATCAATTACCCGTTTTGGGACAATTTTATGGTGTTGGAACTATGAATATGGAAGAAGTCATCAAAGCAGATCCTCAAGTCATTATCGATGTTGGGGAAGCCAAGGCAACGATTGTTGAAGATATGGATGCCATTATGGAGCAAGTCAATATTCCCACCATCCACATTGAAGCGACAACAGAAACAACCGCTGAAGCGTATCGGACGCTTGGAAAGCTACTAAATCGAGAAGAAAAGGCAGAAGAGCTGGCTATTTTTGTGGAAGGAACGCTTGAAAAAGTCAACACTGCTTTGAGCAAAACCGAAAAAACCTCATTACTCTATCTTTTGGGCAATAATGGGTTGAATGTCTTAGCAAAAACCTCCTTCCACGCCGAAGTGATGGACTTCGTTTCCAATAATATCGCCCTTATCGAACAGCCTTCTTTCAAGGGGTCCGGAAACGAGGTGGATTTTGAACAATTGCTTCTGTGGAACCCGGAAGTCCTCTTATTTGCTCCCGATAGCATTTACGATCAAATCGACGAAAATACCACTTGGCTACAACTTAACGCAATTGCAAATCAACGCTACTATAAAGTGCCTGGAGTTCCCTATAATTGGGTAACCAATCCCCCTTCTGTCAATATATTCTTAGGAATGCTATGGTTAACAGATTTACTGTACCCTGAAGCCGTAGAGTACGATTTGTTTGAAGAGGTCTCAATCTATTACAACCTCTTTTACGGGCATGATTTGACCCCTGAGGAATTCTCACAGCTTACCTCCCGATAATGAACTCATGAAGAAAGGTGGTTTGCTATGTGGCAATTGTATCAGCGTTTATTGGACCCGATTCCTCGTGGAATAAAAATTCAAACTGCCATACTTGGGGCTTCCTGGTCTTTTGTCGAGGCAGAAGGGCGCGTAGGCGTAGCTGCTACTAACCCGGAAAATTCTATTAGAAAACACTCTCTAAATTGGATTGGAGAAGACTTGCGTGATTTAGCTGAACAAGTTACGTCGTGGAATTTTCAAGAAGCCTCTTTAGGGTTAGCAGCAATCAATGCATGGTACCATCATCCGGCTCAATTGAATTCTCAACAAAACCTGGCAAAAGGCGTATTTCTAAGAGATGAAAACGCCTTCGATGCTTACGATTCGTTAACCACTGACAAAAAAATTGCCTTTATTGGACATTTTCAGCATTTGGAGAAGTACTTAAAACACACCGCTTCCTCTATTGTTTTAGAACGCAACCCCCAACAAGGAGATTATCCCGATTCTTCCTGTGAGTATCTATTACCCGAACAAGATTATGTTTTTATCACCGGCTGTACCTTAATCAATAAAACCCTGCCTCGGTTACTTCAGCTCTCAAGAAACGCAGTTGTTGTCTTGACCGGTCCTTCGAGCCCTATGACAAATACACTATTCGACTTTGGCGTTCACGAATGTTCTGGGTTTGTGGTAACGGAGTCCTCCAAAGCCTTACAAGTCATTGCTCAAGGATCGCACAAAGGGCTTTTTCAGTACGGGCAAAAAAAGCGTTTTGTTGCATCTCCATTTGCTTGATTTATGGTTTTCATGATATACTGTAGGGAGAATGCATTCAGGAGGCAAAACGATGAAGATCCTTCGCAGATTAGTGCTTCCCTTTCTTCTTGCAGTCCTTTTAACCGGGTGTCAAGGGGAACAAGAATCCAACGCTTTGATTGTCGGTTTTATTCCCGATGCAGCTCCCTTTTCTTATTTAAACGAAGAGGGTTTTTGTACAGGATTTGAAATTGAATTAGTCGAGCAAGCAGCAGCAAAAATGGGTTTAGAACCTCAATACACCTCCGTTTCTTGGGAGGATTTACATTCAAGTATTGAAAGTGGTCAAATCGACCTTTTTGTCGGCTACTTAAGTAAAAAAGATCTTCCGGATGATGTTTTGCTCAGCGAATCCTATTTAGATAATTCGCAAGTCTTTTTAACTCAAAAAAACAAGCCCTACGAAACTTCTTTGGATTTTACAGGCAAAACCATTACGATCTTCAAAGATAGTTTAGCAGACCAGTTATTACAATGGGAATTTCAAAAAAACGTCACCGATACTTGGATCATCCAATTCAGTGAGAATACAGATGCTGCTCTAGAAGATTTATTATCGGGACAAACGGATGCATGGTTAGCTCCCCTATACAGTGTTGAAGACTATATTGAACAATATCCTGACGAATTATCTCGCTTAAGCGTAGCTTTTTATGAAGAAAAACTAGTAACAGCCTTTTCCCCTCAACGCGAAGACTTGGTCGAGCGTTATAATGCCGCCTTACGGGAACTTCAAACCGAAGGTACGCTTTCTGAAATCGCACTCGGCTGGTTTGGATTTGACCCCATTACGGATTTTGGATCCAATCCTTGATTTACCGCACTAAGCTGCAAGAGCTCTTTTGAGCCTCTGCAGCTTTTTTCTTTAAAAGAAGGATTTGATTGCAATAACAAAGAATATATCTTTAATTCACCGATTTTTTTGCTGAACGAAAGGACACAACGATGAAAAGAAAACTGGTTCTATTTTGGACACTGCTTCTTGTAACCCTTTTAACAACAAGTGTCTTTGCTTCCGAAAGTGCTTTTGTCATCGATCAACTCCAGGTGGAAATCGACGTCGACAATGCCTCCTTTGTTCGCATAACACAAAACATGGCTGCTCACATGGAAAACCATGCTGCTGAATTTACGTTGGGGTATCCAATACAATGGAATGATGGTCGCTGGACTCTATTAGAAGAGGAAGAGGTTTACACTTACAATGCAACCATCCTGAAACGCCATCAAAAAGGCGAACGGATTATCCTGGAGTATTTTGCGAATTATCAACAGCGCATGGGGGCTCCCTTTACGTTGGAGCACAAGCTTGGTTATAACCTTGGCGTCGATCTTCATTCCGATAAAGACGATTTGAAACTGCTTATTGCAGATGATTTTTGGCAGGCGACCACCCAGAAATTAGATTTCATCGTCACCCTACCTTACGAGATTACTGCCAATCAAATAACCTTTGAAACGAATGCCGGAACGGTATCCGATGTTTTAGAGTACACTTTACAAGGAAACGTCATCAGTGGTGTCACGAAAACAACCTTACACACAGGTCAATCGATTTATCTTTCCCTCTCTCTTCCAGAAGGGTATTTTACTCACGCAACTGCGTTGGTAATTCCGGGAC
The DNA here is from genome assembly GCA_964425745.1 of uncultured Eubacteriales bacterium. GTDB lineage: Bacteria > Bacillota > JAAYKD01 > JAAYKD01 > JAAYKD01 > CALCNS01. Next base: position 97,356 of record CAYRNW010000002.1, read on the forward strand.
AAACTCCTGCAGCAATCGGACCTTATCTATTAACTCTTGCTTTGGCAATGTCGTTAGCCCTTTGGTTCTTCTTGGCAAGAAATCGTCGTCCCATTACAGACCTTATACCGCAAATTCCTTTCCACTTGACTTCTGCAGAAATGGGCTACCTATTTGATCATTCTCTTGATCAAACCGACACGGCCAGTTTGTTTTTAACTTGGGCTCAACAGGGCGCTCTAAAGATCATAGAAGAAAAACAGCAGACGTTGATCAACCCTGCAACCTTCTTTTCACTTGAAAAAACCGGAGATCTTGCTGATCAAGCCAAACCTTATGAACAGACGATGTTTGAGATTCTTTTCAGCAGGTTTGGGAAAGATGGCAAGGTTACCGACAGCGTCCTTGAAAATCGCTTCTACCTTCATACGGAAGAAGGCGAAAAGGGGATCAAGGAGCAGGTCAATATTCTCAATCCCTTTGGAGTTTATGAAGGATACAACAAGTATTTGCGAGGCTTCTTCTTGCTTTTGGCATGGGCTTCTGGCTACTACGCACTTCTTTTATTATCTTTAGATATTTTCCAATTGCAAGGCTGGCTATTGCAGGTCATTTCCGTTTCGATTTCTGCGTTACTGACTCTTATCGTCTATTTGTCTGCCTTCTTCTTGAATTTATATTTAGTAGCCCGAGATCGAACCAAACTGGGACTAGCCCTGGTAATGCTCCTCACCGTTGGTGGAGCTTTTGGCTTTTTATTATTTACCACATGGAATGGAAAATTTTTCTTTCCCATTCTGCTTGGATTGATGACGTTCTTCTTCTTGGCCTTTCTGGCTGGTAACACGAATAGGAGAACCAAATTTGGTGAAGAGATCTCTGAAAAAATCTTAGGGTTCCGCCGCTTTTTAACAGAAAGTTCCCCGGAGGAATTGCAATTGCGTACTCGTAATCAATCCCATTTGTTTTTTGATTTTCTTCCGTTTGCGTTTGTTTTAGGAGTTCAACGAACTTGGGCCAAAAAATTTAATGATGTTTCTTTGAACCAACCAAGCTGGTATGAAAGCAATGACCCCTTCCTAACGGCCTTTAATGCCTATGATTTCACCCTTCGTATTGAAAAAACGATGCTCCGGTTAACTGAAGTCTTATTTTCAGCCCCAGCAATCAATACCAAAGGTTCCATTGCACCAAACACCATTGAAGTTAAAAAAATCGGGAACAGTTGGAAAATTCGATATTAAAAAAAGCACCTTGCCGGTCTAAAAAACCGACAGGGTGTTTCCTTATTCCTTGGATTTAGTAGGTTTGATTTGAAATTTCGTTTTGCATTTTGGACATGTAACGTTTAAATTTTGTTTTGTTTTTGGCAATCTCAGCAACTGCTGACAGTGTGGACAAGGTTGGTATTGAAACCGGCCTCGATCGATTACAAAGGTATAAAATAGAACCAACCTTCGTTCTAGCGGTCTCCAAAATTTCAAAAAAGCTAAATTTTCCGTTTTACGTCGGGTGTGCTCGTGGGAAAGCGTTCGAAACATGGCTAGTACTATGGGTAAAAAGGCAAGCCCTATTAAAATCGGGCCATGATAAAAAGAGGCAACTGCTAAGAGAATCATTCCCAAGATCATGAGAACTTGATTTAACGCATCGGAACCGTAGATTCCGGATAAGTATTGTTTTAACCCTTGCATTCTGCTTCCCCCTTATGCTAAAGTAGTTGGTAGTTCGTATATCTTACAAGAGATTTTTTAATACGTCAACTCTCTTTTTGAAAGGACGGTGTGCCACCGATGAACATAACGCGTTGTCCTTGGGCTATTGACCCTTATTCCCAACAATATCACGACGAAGAGTGGGGCAAACCCTGTCACAATGATCGAGAACTTTTTGAACTGCTCATATTAGAAGGATTTCAAGCCGGATTGAGTTGGGTAACCATACTAAAAAAAAGAGCTGCCTTTCAAGCGGCTTTCGATTCTTTTGACCCGAATCTTATCCAGGATTATGGACCTGAGAAAATCGAAGCCCTGATGCAAAACCCCGCGATTATCCGAAATCGTTTGAAAATTGAAGCAACAAAGACCAATGCCGTTGCTTTTTTACAAGTTCAAAGAGAATGGGGGAGTTTTGACCACTACATTTGGTCTTTTACTCATGGCAAAACCATGGATCCTCAGTGGAAGGAGCCCGCGGAAATTCCTACCCAAACTACTTTATCGCAAGAAATTAGTAAAGATCTTAAAAAGAAAGGATTTCGATTTGTGGGACCCACCATTATCTATTCTTATTTAGGAGCAATTGGCATCGTAAATGATCACTTAGTAAATTGTTCGTTTCGCTGATTCCAGATTCCTAAAATGTGAAGAAAGGAGTTCTTACCATGACTAATATCTGGCACGATTTAGATCCTAGTCGAGTATCAACCCGAGATTTTATTGTGGTTGTAGAGATTGCAAAAAACAGCAAAAAGAAATATGAACTCGATAAAAGCACCGGAATGATTATTTTGGATCGGATTTTATATACCTCGACCCATTATCCGGCTAACTATGGATTTATCCCTCGCACATACGGCGAAGATCATGATCCTCTTGATGCTTTGATCCTGTGTTCAGAAGAATTAGATCCGTTGGTTTTAGTTCGCTGTTATCCCATTGGCGTTGTACTCATGGAAGACGATGGAGATCGAGATGAAAAAATTATCGCTATTCCTTTTGGGGATCCTGCATATCGCGATTTTAAAGATGTTCATCAACTGCCGGGACATATCTTCCGAGAAATGTTACACTTTTTTAACGTCTATAAGGATTTAGAAGGGAAAAAGACCATCGCCGACGTAGTTTTAGGGCATGAAGCTGCCGAAAAGATTATTGAAGAAGCGATTCAACGTTATCATGAAAAATTCTAAAGAAGGACTTTCCATTGTATTTACAACAATGGAAAGTCCTTCTTTGATTCTAAAATTTACTCCAAATCGGGTTCTTCTTTGTTACCAACCACTTTTGCCAATCCAATGACTTGATCATCATCATCCATTTTCATAATCGTAACACCTTGAGTGGTTCTGCTCATCTGCGAAATTCCAGAAACCGAGGTGCGGATAATAATTCCGTTGATGGTTATCACCATAACGTCATCGCCTTCACGTACCATGCGTACACCGGCGATTTCACCGGTTTTTTCGGTTCGGCGCATCAATAAGACGCCTTTACCTCCACGACTTTGACAACGATACTCTCGAATTGGAGTGCGTTTGCCATATCCATTGGCTGTAATGACTAATAAGTCTGCGTCATCATTGGCAATTTCCATGGCGATGACTTCGTCTTTTTTACCTAAAGTAATTCCCTTCACACCGGTCGTTACACGACCCATGCTTCTCACATCGGTAGAATTGAATCGAATCGCATTCCCCGCTAAGGTTGCCAGAACAACATCGTCATTGTCGTCGGCAAATCGTACTCCGATTAGGTCGTCATCATCGTTAAGCTTGATCGCCTGGATGCCGCCTTTTCGAATATTCAGGTACTGATCCAACCCGGTTTTCTTGATAGTTCCAAGTCGAGTACAGAAAACTAAATTCTTCTCTTCATCGAAATCTTTTACTGCCAAGACTGCCGTGATTTTTTCTTCATTATCAATATTGAGTAAGTTAATGATGTTTGTACCTTTGGCTTGACGACTTGCTTCGGGAACTTCATAAACCTTACTTTGATAAACTTTTCCCTTGTTTGTGAAGAATAGGAGATTATGATGCGTCGTTGTTATGAAGAGATTTTCTACAAAATCTTCTTCCTTCGTCCCCATCGCAGTTACACCTTTTCCACCTCTACGCTGGCTTCGATACGTGGTTGAAGGTAAGCGCTTGATATAGCCCTGGTGAGTCAAGGTGACAACAACTTCTTCTTCCGCAATCAAATCTTCAATGTTGAGTTCCCCTTCATCGGGAACGATTTCAGTTCGACGGTCATCGCCAAACTCTTCTCGAATGGCTAACATTTCGTTCTCAATGACCTGCTTCAATTTTTCAACATCGGCTAAGATTTCTAATAAACGAGCGATTTCTGCCATAACCTCTTTATATTCCGCTTCTAATTTATCGATTTCCAGATTTGTCAGTCTACGTAACCGCATGTCCAATACAGCAGTTGCTTGACGATCTGAAAAACCAAAGGTTTCCATGAGTCGCGGTTTCGCCTCGCTGTCGTCTCTAGAAGAACGAATGATTCGAATCACTTGATCGATATTGCTGGCAGCGATACGTAACCCTTCTAAAATATGGGCGCGATCGCGTGCTTTGCGCAATTCGAACTCAGTGCGACGCGTGACGACAATTTTCTGATGTTCGATGTAATATTCCAGTACTTCTTTTAAAGTCAACGTTCTGGGCTCATCATTGACCAAAGCCAACATGATGATACCAAAACTATCTTGTAATTGAGTATGTGCATAAAGCTGATTAAGAATCACAGCCGGTTTTGCATCGCGACGAAGTTCGATTACGATTCGCATACCGTCACGATCGGATTCATCTCTCAAATCGGTGATGCCATCGATTTTGCGATCGCGCGCTAAATTCGCGATTTTCTCAACTAATCGTGCTTTATTCACTTGATACGGCAATTCATTGACAATAATCCGTGTTTTCCCGTTTTGCATTCGCTCAAAACGGCTTCGCGCTCTCATAACAACGATACCTCTACCGGTGGTATAAGCACTTCTAATTCCCTGCATTCCCATGATGATACCGGAAGTAGGAAAGTCGGGACCTTTGATATGCAACATCAAATCTTCAATCGTGGCATCGGGATTTCTCAGTAATAAGAGCGAAGCGTCGATGATTTCACGTAAGTTATGCGGAGGAATATTGGTTGCCATACCGACCGCAATCCCTGAAGAACCGTTTGCCAACAAATTTGGAAATCGACTCGGTAAAACCTTAGGTTCGGTTTGTGAGTTGTCATAATTGGGTACAAAATCCACAGTATCTTTTTCAATATCACGTAACATCTCGTTGGAGATTTTGCATAGCCTTGCTTCTGTGTATCGCATAGCAGCAGCAGGGTCCCCATCGATAGAGCCAAAATTGCCATGCCCGTCAATAAACGGATATCTTTGATTAAAATCCTGTGCCATTCGTACCAAGGTATCATAAATGGCAACATCACCATGGGGGTGATATTTACCCATGACGTCTGCGACCGGTCTGGCAGATTTTCGATACGCACGATCGTAAGTCAGATCAGAGTCATACATTGCATATAAGATACGACGATGAACCGGTTTTAAACCATCTCTGACATCCGGAAGAGCTCGGCTAACGATAACACTCATGGAATATTCGATATAAGATTTCTTCATTTCATCCGCCAAATCGACGGGAACTATTTTTCCGTGAATAAATTCATCCATTTCCTTACTCCTCCTTTCTAAACGTCGAGATTAATTGCATCCTTCGCATGTTTTAAGATGAAATTTCGTCTTGGTTCAACTTTTTCTCCCATAAGGGTCGTAAACATTTCTTCAGCTCGAGCAGCGCTATCTAAAGAAATTTGTAAAAACGTGCGGTTTTCGGGTTTCATCGTCGTTTCCCAAAGTTGATCAGCGTTCATTTCGCCTAATCCTTTGTATCGTTGTATGATAGGTGTCGGTCGATCACCGAGTTTTTCTATAATTCGATCGCGCTCTGAATCACTATAGGCATAAAATTGCTGTTTCCCTTTTTTTATCAAATAAAGCGGAGGTTGAGCAATATAAATATAACCTGCTTTGATCAAAGGCTGCATATAGCGGTAAAAAAAGGTCAATAACAAGGTTCGAATATGACTTCCATCGATATCGGCATCGGTCATGATGACAATTTTATGATATCGAGCTTTTGTGATATCGAAGTCATCAGAGATCCCTGTTCCGATTGCTGTAATGATTGTTCGGATTTCTTCTTGACCTAATACTTTTTCCAATCGTGCTTTTTCAACATTGAGTATTTTTCCGCGCAACGGTAAAATTGCCTGAAAATGCCGATTTCGTCCCATTTTGGCTGAACCACCTGCTGAATCGCCTTCAACCATGTATAATTCGCTGACTGCAGGATCTTTTGTCGTACAATCGGCTAATTTTCCAGGTAAAGCAGAGACTTCTAAAGCGTTTTTTCTACGTGTCAGTTCACGAGCTTTTCTGGCTGCGTCTCTGGCACGAGCAGAAATGATTGCTTTTTCAATGATCTTTTTACCGATTGAGGGATTCTCTTCGAAAAATGCTCCTACGGTATCGGAAGTTACTCCCTCAATAATCCCTCGAACTTCACTGTTCCCTAATTTGGTTTTGGTCTGACCTTCAAATTGCGGATCATTTAAGCGCACAGAAACAATGGCGGTAATTCCTTCTCGTACATCATCGCCACTCAGGTTGTTTTCACTTTCTTTGATCTGATTATATCGTCGTGCGTAATCATTGACGACTCGAGTTAAGGCATTTTTAAAACCAATTTCATGGGTTCCGCCTTCTTGTGTGTGAATATTATTCGCATATGTCAAAATGGTTTCATTATAGGAATCGGTATATTGAATCGATATTTCAACTTCAACTTCATCTTTTGCTTTTTCAGTATAAAAAGCAGGATGAATCGCATCTTTACTACCGTTGATTGCTTCTACGAATTCCTTGATACCGCCTTCAAATTGATAAATTTCCTTTTTAGCAGTTTTCGGTCGTTCATCATTAAATTCAATATATAAGCCTTTATTGAGGTACGCCAATTCTTTTAAGCGTTCTGAGACAACTTCGTCGTCAAATTCTGTGCTCTCTGTAAAAATTGCGGGATCCGGTTTGAAACTGACTTTTGTTCCTTGTTTTTCCGTATCACCAACGATACTTAACTTCTCAACAGGTATGCCTTTTTCAAAACGCATACGATACTCTTTACCTTCTAACCAAACACAAACACAAAGCCAAGAGGATAACGCATTGACAACCGAGGCGCCAACTCCGTGCAATCCTCCAGCAACCTTATATCCACCGTTACCAAATTTTCCTCCGGCATGAAGCACTGTAAAAATGACTTCAACTGCAGGAATTCCTAATTTTGGATGATTTCCTACCGGCATTCCGCGGCCGTTATCTTCAACAGTGACTGAATTGTCCGGATGAATTGTAACGATAATTCTATTACAAGCACCAATCAGCGCTTCGTCGACGGAGTTATCTACAATCTCTTGAATCAAATGATGTAGACCTCTAGGTCCAGTGGTTCCAATATACATTCCCGGTCGTTTTCGTACCGGATCTAATCCTTCCAAGACTTCAATCTTACTCGCATCGTAATGCTCAGTAACTGTATAATTGTTCTGATTTGCCATGAAATCACCCTTTTCATTTACTACTTTAACTAATATATTATAACAAAAAATCACGTTTCTTGCAAGAGAAATCCCCATCTCGAAACCGGGGAGCTATATAAAAAAGAAGGTACATAAGCTAAAGTACTTTTATAGTACTAGACGCAGTAAGGGGTGTGGATAGTGTGAATAAGAAAATTACTTCAATATATACATGGGTAAAATTTCACGGTGTTTCCAATGAGGATAGGTTTAAAAATCGGTTGATAACCTCAAAAATTCTGTGGATAGTTTTGGATAACTTGTACAATGAACAAGTTATCCACAGGTCTATCCACAGAAAATGTGTATAAGTAGAGGGTTTTCGGTTCTTTATTCGCGGATTAGCTCATTAACATCCTCACAACGCTTAAAAAGTGTAGTACTGGCAATTGAAGAAGGAAGCACTTGATTTGAAGTTAAAACGCAAGACTTGATTTTTGATTTTTTTGGGGTTGGAAGCAAATTTTTAAATAAAGAAGATTGGCAGGTTGTTAAATCAAAAATACCGATGATTTCTCTGATTTCCGTATTATTATTGTGTCCTAAGTGTAAATACATAATGACATTACCCCGTTTTCAATAGAGATTCCTTGCTATTGGACACGCCCCGAACGAATACGAATCACTTTCCCTTGCAAACCACTCAATACCGGAGGAAGCGCAGTCGAACTGATAAACGTTTGCCCCATGGTTTTTAGAGCTTGAATTAAGTGATGTTGCCGGTCGGAATCCAATTCGGATAAAACATCATCTAAAATGATAATCGGTTTTTCCCCAGTCGTGCTTTCCATGAGTTGAGCCTCTGCCAGCTTTAGGGAGAGAACAACGCTTCGTTGTTGACCTTGAGAACCAAATTGGCGTACGCTTTTTTCGTTCAAATAAACTGCAAAGTCATCTCGATGTGGGCCAACAATGCTGGTGCGTCGAAAAAGTTCATCTTTTTCTTTTTCAAGAATCTGTTGAAATAGATTTTCTGTGATCTGGACATCTTCGATTTCATTGGGCAGAGAACTTTGATAAGAAATACGCAAAATTTCCTCTTGATTCAAGGCGGTTTGATGAATAGCAGCGTTTTGTTCTAATTGGTGAAGAATCTGTTTGCGCTTTTGGATCATCGCTCCGCCATGTTCGGCTAATTGCTGGCTATAGATTTGTAATAATGCTAAATCCGGATGCTCTTGTTTAAGTAGAGCGTTTTTTTGATGAAGGATTTGGTAATATTGACCTAAATGATGCAAGTAAGAATGTGAAATTTGAGAAATAGCAATATCTAAAAAACGCCTGCGAATGGAAGGATCTCCTTTAACCAGTTCTAAATGTTCAGGAGCAAAGAAAACCACATTCAATTGACCCAACAAAGAAGCCAGTTTGGGTTGTAATAAGCCATTGATGCGAACGATTTTTTTACCTTGCCGGCTGACATGCAACTCTAACAGCTCACTGGTGACATTTTTTTGAACCAAGCCCTTGATATGATATCCTTCTTCTTGCCACTGAATCATCTCTTGATCACGAGAGGTCCGATGTGAACGACCGGTCGCTAATAAATGGCAAGCTTCCAGTAAATTTGTTTTTCCCTGTGCATTGGAGCCAATTAACAGGTTGACCCCGGGATCAAAGTCGATTTCGAGGTTTAGATAATTGCGAAATGTCACAAGAGAAAGATGTTTGAGCTTCATTGCTTAGCAACCTGAATCATTTTCCATGTTCCCAAAGAGGCGATTTGAACCAAGTCATCGTTTCTGAGTTTTCTACCGCGTCGATCATCTCGTTCGCCATTGACCAAAACGGTTTCTTCTTGCAGAAAAAGCTTAATTTGGCCACCGCTTTCCAAAATATTCAATACTTTGATCATTTGCCCAAGCGTAATGTAATCTCCATGGAACTTAAAATCATTGATCATATTCTTCTCCTTTATGATTGCGACAAACGAATCGGAGAAAGGAATCCGGTAAATTTGTCGTCACCGATACCATAAACAATACCAGCGGCCAAACTGCCTGCTAAATCAAATCGAACCGATTCACACTCGAGGTTGCGTAGAATGTCTAAAAGGAAGCGACCGTTAAAACCAATGGTCAAATCGTCGCCTTCTTTTTCTACAGGAATGTCTTCTAGCAATTGACCCAATTCCGGAGAATTGGCGGAGATGATTAATTTTTGATCTTCGAATTGTAAGCGAACGATATTGGAACCTCGATTATCGTCGCGAGTAATCAACAAACTGCGCTCGATACTGTCGATCAAATTTTTACGAACGATTCGAATATGACTGGTTGGTACTTTACGCATTAATTCTTTTGCACTTTTGAAAGGATATTGACCATCGATTAATCTTGTTTGCAAGGTGATGCGGTCAAATTGAGCGCTCATGTGATTCTGTGTGAAGCGCAAAGTTAGGGGTGTTTCGACCGGTTCTAACAATTTTTCCAATTCGCGAATGCAAGGATTTGGAATGATGCATTCAAAATCATCTTCATTAACGGTTACTTCTAAGACGTATTCAGCCAAGCGGAAGCCATCCATGGCCAAGACCCGGTGTCCGTCTCCTCCTAGTTTTAGAAGCATTCCGGTCATAACCGGGCGGGCTTCATCTTGAGAAATCGCATAACTGACTTTACCGATGGCTTGTTTGAGGATGTTTTGTGGAACAGCCCAGCTTTTTTCCGTGGGCATTGCTTGTGGTAGCGGGAAATCAAGAGGATCCATGCCGCGGAGCTCCATCTTGATTTGGTTTCCGGTCAGTTTTACTGAGTAAGAATCTGAACTCATATTCATGGTAATAAGGCCATCGGGCAAGCGGCGGATCAAATCAGCCAAAAAACGTGCCGGTAAGACGATTTGCCCGTGTTCTTCTACCTCGGCTCGAACCTTGACTTGCAAAGATAATTCGAGATTGGTTCCGGTGATCTCAACCGTTTGACTGTCTAAGGTCTTGATCAATAAACCGGTTACGGCAGCCTGGGGATATTTGCTTGGTGCAATTCTCTGGGCTAACGATACGCCAAATAGTAAATCTTCTCTTTCGAATTTCACAATCATGATGATTCCCTCTTTCTTCTTTGGTCGTTATAGTTCGATTTGTTGAATCATTTCCTTGATGAAACGGTCTAATTTGGTATCGGTGCTGCGCATTTCATCGATTTTCTCAATTGCATGCAGCACTGTGGCGTGGTCTCGGCCACCAAAAGCATCTCCAATTTTTTTCAATGAGGTATCGGTCATCGAACGGGATAAGTACATTGCAACCTGTCGGGGAAAGGCAATGTTTTGGGCACGGGTTTTTGCTTTTAGATCAGAAATTGTGATGCTATATTGATGAGCGACGACTTCCTGGATAAGATCTATGGTGATGACTTTGATTTTTTGTGTGGAAATGGTATCTTTCAAGGTCTCATTGACAAAATCAATATTCACCGTTTGTCTCATCAATAGGGAGCGGGCATTGACTCTCAAGAGAGCACCTTCAAGTTCTCGGATGTTGCTTTTGATATTGGTGGCAATAAAATAAAGAACGTCATCAGAGACATTCATAAACTCTTCTTTTGCTTTGGCTTGCAAAATAGCAACGCGTGTTTCTAGATCGGGTGGTTGAATATCGGTAATCATTCCCCATTCAAAACGCGTTCGAATTCGCTCCTCTAATGCTGGGATTTCTTTGGGAGGGCGATCGCAAGCAATGACAATTTGCTTTTTTGCATTATAAAGGGCATTAAACGTGTGGAAAAATTCGGTCTGTGTTTCCTCTTTTTTGGAGATGAACTGAATATCGTCAATTAACAATAAGTCTACATTTCGATATCGCTCGCGAAATTCCCGGGTGGTATCGTTACGAATAGCAGCAATAAACTCATTGAGAAAGTGCTCAAAAGGAATATAGACGATTCGTGCCATGGGGTTGTTCTTATAAATGTGATTTCCAATTGCATGCATCAAATGGGTTTTTCCTAAACCAACCCCACCGTATATGAAAAAGGGATTGTATGTGGTACCTGGTGCCTCTGCAACTCGTAAGGAAGCAGCATGGGCAAACTCATTTGATTTTCCTTTTACAAACCGCTCAAAGGTGTATTTTGGATTCATTGCATTATAAGGCATGTCCAAAGGGCTCATCTCATTGGTTTCGGTTGTTTCGAACAAATCCGGTTCGTCTTCACTGCCTGCCATGGGAGCAATAATTTCAACTTGTAAGGACAAGCCGGTTGCTTCTCGAATCGAATCTCGAATCGTTTTACTGTAATTCTCCTGAATGAATTTTTGTAAAACAGGATCCGAGCTGTTGAGGATAAGGGTGTCATCATAAAGATTAACGGGAGTCAATCGGGTGATAAACGTCTCAAAAATTACTTTTTGTAGACGCGTTTCCAATTTTTTTAGGGTCACCTGCCAGATGGTATTGAGATCATTCATTATTACAACATCCTTACTGACTTGCGAAAGTCATATACTTATCATAGGAATCAGCGATTCAAAAGAGATATCCACAAAAAAGAAATTTTCAAGACTCGAAAATCATAAGTTTTCCCCCGACATATCCACGGTTTGTTAATAATATGTGGATAAGTTGCATTGATTTTAGAGCTTATTTTTAAGGGAGAACACTAAAAAAAGGCAAAGACATGATTAAATCATGAATTTGGAGCGATAAAAGCGGGTTTGAACCGCGAATCTGCAAAAAAACAGGGGGTTATAAACATACTTTTCCACGTGTGTGGATAACTTGAGAGAAAAATCCACTTATCCACAACCCATTGTCCATATATTAACATAGGACGGGGTAGTTATCAACACTTTTTTCCCCATAGACAGTAGGGAAGTTTTGAAAAGCGTAAGCTAAATGATTGACAGCCGTTGTTTTTTCGATTATAATGAACTCCATACTATGTCAATGCCGATAACTTATCCCGTGCGCATCATAGGATAAGTGTTATAGAAGGAGGTGTCCGACAATGCTGAGAACATTTCAGCCCAACTTACGGAAACGAAAAAAGAATCACGGCTTCCGTAGCAGAATGTCATCACACGGTGGTCGCTTAACCATCCGCCGCCGTCGCCTGAAAGGCAGAAAAATACTGACTGCGTAAAAAGGCCACTCGGGTGGTCTTTTTTCCTTGTTTCATAAGAAGAGCAGTTTTGTTAAGATGACCAGAAAAGAGTGATGAATTGAAAAAGCGGTGGATTCGACTCCAAAAAAACCGAGATTTCCAGAAGGTTTATGACAAAGGCCGTTTTTTTGTTCATCCACTCTTGGTAATCTATGTTTTACGCAGACCGGGGGCGGTAACCAGCCGAGTCGGTTTTGCAGCCGGTAAAAAAATCGGAAATGCGGTCCAGAGAAATCGGGTTCGTCGTCAATTAAAAGAAGTTGTTCGGTTACACGGTCATCAAGAACAGTTTCGCAATAGCGACGTCATCGTAATGATCCGAAAACAAGCATTACTAGTACGATATGCTCAAATTCTTGAAGCCTATACCTTTTGCGAAAAAAAGGCGATTTCTTGGCTAAAAAATGGCGGCAAAGTTTGAGGTGACCTATGAAAACATTGCTGTTAAGTCTGATTCGACTGTATCAGAAATTTATTTCCCCATTAAAACCCGCTACTTGCCGTTTTCAACCAACCTGTTCTCATTATTCTTATGAGGCAATCCAAAAACATGGAACCTTTAAAGGTGTTAGGCTGGCAATAAAACGGATTGTTAAATGCGGGCCTTGGCATCCAGGTGGGTTTGATCCGGTTCCCTAAATGATTTTGCATATTCCGAACGAGTGGATCGTTTGTAATAGATATATTTCCCTGCTTTTGCAGAGAGGAGCATGTTATGAGCCAGATTATGAATGCAATCACTGAGGTTGCACAAATTGCGTTGGATTGGTGTTTCTCTATTACCGGGAATTATGGGTTAGCCATTATTCTGTTCACGGTTTTATTTACAGCAATCCTTACACCGACCCGGTTTGCCTCAGTCAAACAAGCGAAGGCAACCCAGTTATTGCAACCGCAAATCAACGAGATCAACGAAAAGTTCAAGGGAAACCCCGAAAAAATCAATGCTGCAACTCAAGAATTGTGGAAGAAGTATGGGATCAATCCTTTAGCAGGATGTTTACCGACGTTGCTGCAATTGCCAATCTTCATTGCTGTTTTGTCGGTTTTCCGCAACATCTCATTCCCGGAAGGTGCTGCAAGTGCTTTCTTATGGATCAACAACTTAGCAGAAATCGATCCTTATCGAATTTTGCCGATCTTAGCCGGAGTGGCTTCGTATTTACAATCTTGGGCTTCCGGATTGACGAAAGATCCTCGGCAAAAAACAACCGTGCTAATGATGCCGGCTATGATGACTTGGATTTGTTGGAGTCAACCGGCCAGTCTTGGTATCTATTGGGCTGTCAGCCAATTGTCTTATATGGGACAACAACTGATTCTCAGTCGATTTATCACAGTAGCGCCTATTGCGGAGGAGACTGCCGTAACAAAGAAATAGGTTTCGCTTTCTCGGAAAGGATGATACGATACCATGCGTTCAATCGAAAAAAAAGCGAAGACAGTAGACGAGGCCATTTGGTCCGGTCTGCAAGAACTGCAACTTAGTCGCGAAAATGTCACAGTTGAAATTATCGAACCCGGCAGTAAAGGCTTTTTAGGGTTAGGTGCCAAGCCGGCGCATGTTCGATTAACCGAAATTCATGGCGAAGAGAAAATTTCATTTGCGGATTTATTGAAAACCGACTTGGATATGAGCATGAAATCAGAGCCGACACCACCGAAAGCAAAAAAAGTAGAGCCCATAGCGGTTAAACCTCCAATAAAAGAAATCCCGAAGGAACCGACGGTTCAACCTACTTTAGTGGTCTTACCTCAAGAGAAAATTGCTCCAAAGAAGGAAATTAAACAGCCAGTTCGTGAAGAAAGTGCACCTCCTCGTCGTAGACGCGAAGATTTCACACCGACTCGTAGCCGAAGTATGCCAAATCGACGCGAGGGCAAACGTATTTCTCATGTAGAGAACGTGAATTGGCCAATTCCAACGGAGGGCGCTCCAAAAATTGCGTATGATTATGCTACCCAGATCATTCAAGCAATGAAATTGAAATGCCGAGTCAATGTAAAAGTTGACGAAGATGGTATTTTGGTAGACTTGAGCGGAGATGAAGATGATTTAGGCATCCTAATCGGTAAACGAGGGGCAACCTTAGATGCGTTTCAATATTTGTTGACGGTTGTTGCCAATAGAGATTTGGATGATCGTATTCGGTTGACTCTCAACGTGGGTGATTACCGAAAACGTCGTGAAGAAACGCTGTTACGCTTAGCCAAAAGATTGGCAGACGAAGTCGTACAGACCGGTAAATCCGTTGCTTTGGAGCCAATGTCAGCAAGGGAACGACGTTTAATCCATATGGCTTTACAAGAGAACAATCTTGTGTATACCGAAAGTAGTGGAGAAGAATCATTTCGTCACGTGGTCATTTATAAAAAAGCATAATGCGCTTCCTGCTTAAGGGGGCAACAATTGAGCAGCATAGCGTGTTAAAAGACGTGCTATGCTGCTCTATATTTAAACATCAAATCGAGGAGGGATAAAATGTGGAATCAAGCGGAAACCGTAGCTGCCATTTCAACACCGCCCGGAGAAGGCGGAATTGGTATTATTAGGATTAGTGGACCGGAAGCGCTGCAGAAAGCACAGATCATTTTATCGCTTCCCGGGCTGAAAGAAAAACAGATGAAACCGCGAAAAGTGTATCACGGCTATGTCGTAGATTCCAAGCAAAATCAAAAAGTCGATGAGGTAATTTGCTTTTATTTTAAGGCACCTTACAGTTATACGGGTGAAGATGTTGTTGAGATACAAACCCATGGGGGTATTCTTGTTTTACAAAAGGTGATTCAGCTGTTGTATGAGCAGGGTGTTTCATCAGCAGAAGCCGGAGAGTTTACCAAAAGAGCCTTTTTAAACGGTCGATTAGATTTAACACAAGCCGAAGCCGTCATGGATCTGATTCAAGCAGACAGTAGCGCCGGAGCTGCGCAAGCGATGGAGCAATTAGACGGTCTCTTAGGGCGTTTTTTAAGGAAAGCCATTCAACGAATTTTGAACTTGATTGCATCGGTAGAAGTTAGCCTCGATTTTCCGGAAGACTATGATTCCTTGGATCACGATGCTATGCAAAGGGTTTTGGAAGAACTCATAATTCAATTAGAAGAATTAGCAGAAACCGCTCAACAAGGCCGTTTGATACGCCAAGGCATAAAAGTTGTCATTGCCGGACGTCCGAACGTGGGGAAATCATCCCTATTGAACAGTTTGTTGGGAGAAGATCGAGCCATAGTGACTGCAAGGGCAGGCACTACTCGAGATGTTTTGGAAGAACGCTTGAGTTTGGATGGTATTGTTTTACGGCTGGTCGATACCGCCGGTCTGCACGAAAGCGAAGACGAAATTGAGCAGCTCGGCATGGCAAGAACCCGAACGGCGATTGATTCGGCAGATTTGGTGCTTTGGGTGGTCGACGCCAATGAAACCCTGCAGACTGAAGATTTAGAACTATTGGAACTGATTAAAAAAAGACCAATGATTCCGGTTATCAATAAAACCGACGTTTCCGACGGGATAAACCTTATGGAATCTTTGTCCAAGTTGGGCGTTTCGCAACCTCCGGTTCTGATTGCAGCGGCTCCAGGACAGGGGTTACATCTGCTACGGGAGGCAATGCGCCAAGCGGTCTTTTCCGGAAAAGCATTCAGCAAAAACCAACCGGTTTTGACACGTATATGGCATAAAGAAAAAGTTACCAAGGCGATAGAGCAATTACAGGCCTGTAAAGAGGCAATCCGGATGCAGTGGCCGGAAGATTGTTACGTTATTCATCTCAAAGAGGCGTATCAGGCATTAGCATCGATTTTAGGAGAGGTTGCATCGGAAGAGATTATTCGAACCATCTTCGAGCAATTTTGTGTGGGAAAATGAGAGGGGAGATTCAAAACGCATGACATTTGATTATGATGTGATAGTTGTCGGTGCGGGTCATGCCGGATGTGAGGCGGCCTTAGCAGCAGCCAGAATGGGAGCAAGAACCCTCCTTCTTACCATTAGTTTGGATTTTATCGCACAGCTTCCCTGCAACCCCGCCATGGGAGGACCGGCCAAAAGTCATTTGATTCGAGAACTCGATGCGCTGGGCGGGGAAATTGGCAAGGCAACGGATGCCTGTTCCATTCAAATGCGGCGCTTAAATACCAGCAAAGGGCCAGCTGTACAATCCTTACGAGCACAAGTTGACCGGGTGTTGTATTTACGGTATATGAAGAACATTTTGGAGCAAGAAGCGAATTTATCTTTGAAACAAGCGTTGGTGGAAGATCTTATTATCGAAAACCAAGAAATCAGAGGTGTAATCACAGAATTGGGGTTAACATATAAAGCCCCAAAGGTTATTCTTGCCACGGGGACTTTTTTAATGGGAAAGATCATCATCGGTGATTACACAGAAAACTCTGGGCCCGATGGTCTCAAACCTTCCGTTCGCTTGAGTCAGTGTTTGCAAAGACTTCACTTGCCAATACGAAGATTCAAAACCGGAACTCCTGCGAGAGTAGCTGGAAGCTCCCTTGATTTTGATAAAATGATTGAACAGCCCCCTGAAGAAATACCTCTCCGCTTTGGGTTTGATTCTCCCTACCCTACTCTGCCTGTGAAGAGTTGTTGGCTGACTTGGACTACCGAAGAAACCCATAAAATCATTCGCAGCAATATTCATAGAGCGCCATTATTTAGCGGTGCAATCGAAGGCACCGGTCCCAGATATTGCCCCAGTATTGAAGATAAAGTCATGCGATTTGCCGATAAAGAACGTCATCAGCTTTTCATTGAGCCAACCGGGATGGAAACCGATGAAATGTATGTGCAAGGGATGTCAACAAGCTTACCAATCGATGTTCAATTAGCCTTTTTGCGCTCGATTCCCGGATTGGAAGCGGTAGAGATTATGCGCCCCGGATATGCTATTGAATACGATTGTATCGATCCTTTGGAATTGAAAGCAACCCTTGAGTTGAAGAGTATTCGGGGACTATATACGATTGGGCAATTAAATGGAACATCTGGTTATGAAGAGGCGGCTGCTCAAGGATACATGGCCGGAGTCAATGCGGTTTTGGCTCTGCGTGAGAAAGAACCGTTTATAATCAAGCGGTCAGAGGGGTATATCGGAGTTCTGATCGACGATTTAATTACAAAAGGAACCAATGAACCGTATCGCCTCATGACCGCCCGTTCTGAGTATCGGCTATTGTTAAGGCAAGACAACGCAGATCGGAGATTGACGGAATATGGATATCGGTTAGGTTTGATTTCTGAGGAGCGGTATCAGCATTTTTTGCGAAAAATCGAAGTAGTAGACGAACAAATCGCTCGCATGGAAAAGACATTTCTTCCCCCTTCAGAAGAATTGAATCGGGAACTAAGAGAAGCGGCAACGACTCCGTTAGAACACGGGGCTTCCCTCGCTTCTTTATTACGTCGACCCCAACTTTCGATTCATTTTCTGCTTCGGTTTGATCCGGAATTAGCGTCATTGCCTTTAGAGATTTTGGAACAAATTGAAATCGAAATTGTTTATTCCGGCTATATCATACAACAAAAGGAGCAGGTGGAACGGCAACAACGTATGGAAGATATGCCCTTAGGTGCAAACGCGGAATATTTAGAGATTCATGGCATATCCAAAGAAGCTCGAGAAAAATTACAACGAATTCAACCCCGTAGTATCGGACAAGCTTCGAGAATATCGGGGGTGAGTCCGGCCGATATTTCCGTGTTGATGATATGGCTGGAGCAGCAGCGAAGAAAAGGAGAACAGGTATGAAGAAAGAAATTCTGGAAAGATTAAGTAATGGAGCGGCCGAACTTGGAATAGACCTACAGGACAAGCATCTCCAGCGCTTTTCTCTCTATGGAGATTTCCTCATAGAATACAATGATAAAGTCAACTTAACCGCATTAACGGATGAAGAAGAAGTCATGGAGAAGCATTTTATTGATTCTCTTTCTGTCTTACAGATGGTTCATCTGCGCCCGAGCATGTCTGTGATTGACATTGGAACGGGAGCGGGCTTTCCTGGGGTGCCATTGCTAATTATGGAACCCAATTTGCAATTAACATTATTGGACTCTTTGCGAAAGAGACTTGATTTTTTGCAAGAATTACTGGCTCGTTTGGAACTTACAGCAACCTTGGTTCATCAAAGAGCTGAAGACGGAGCACATAATGCACTCTATCGAGAACGATATGATCTAGCAGTAGCGAGAGCGGTGGCATCTTTACCGGTATTACTTGAATATTGTCTCCCCTATGTTCGAACCGGAGGGCGCTTTGTTGCGATGAAAGGACCATCCCTAACCGAAGAGCTGGCGGATTCTCAAAAAGCCCTTCAAGTTTTGGGTGGGAAAGCCGAACGGGACTGCTGTTTCCTTCTTCCTTACAGCGAACAGGAACGCCGATTATTGTCGGTCAAAAAAATCCGCCAAACTCCAATCAAATATCCCCGCGGAGCCGGTAGTGTGAAGAATAAACCGCTATAATCCCAACCGGCGAGAAAGAAGGGCCTATATGGATGATCGATTGATCTTAGTTGATCTCTTTGACCGGGAATGTGGCTATGCCGAAAAACTTGAAGTGCATCAAAAGGGATGGCTACACCGTGCGTTCTCCGTGTTTCTTATAAACGGTAGCCAAATGTTGATTCAAAAAAGAGCAGAACATAAATACCATTCCGCTGGATTGTGGGCGAATACGTGCTGTTCACATCCCAGAGTTGACGAAGAGCTCGATTCTGCGGTGCGTCGACGTTTAAAAGAAGAGACAAGAATTTCTTGCCCCACGAAAGAAGTTTTCTCCTTTGTGTATCGGACGGTCTTTGAAAATAGTCTAGTTGAATATGAATTCGATCATGTCTTTGCTGGAAATTACCAGGGAAGTTTTCAAGCGAATCTCGAGGAAGCATCCGAAATGAAATGGATCAGTTTTGAGCGATTAGCCGATGAAATGGTAACAAAACCACAGATTTTTGCTCCTTGGTTCATCATTGCAGCTCCACAAGTTATGAAAATGGTATAATAAAAAGGGAGATCCTTCAAGCGGATCTCCCTTTTTTGCATAGAAGGAGACTATTTGTTTTTATATTCAGCGGGGATTTGTTTTTCAAAGTATTCTTGAATTTGTTGGCGCAAAGGTTCTTTGGTAAGAATATCCAGTGCGGTCATCGCTAAGCCCTTGGCCCCTAATAAGCAAGTTTGATCTGCCATGGGTTGATTCGCACATTCGGTATACGCAACATTGTGGCTATTAACACCACTCGGACACGCCGGAAGATAATCATGGATCGATGGAATTTGAATCGACACGTTACCGATGTCGGAGGAACCATAGTTTCCAACAGGGTTGCCGACCGCCATTTCCATACCTAAACTTTCCATGTTGTTTTTAAAAGCCTCGCACATCGGCCAATTGGGATACCGTTCGGCATATAAATCTCCGACTTTGACCTCTAAGCGAGCTCCAACCAGCAACTCACCGGCTTTTGCGCACTTAATGACCGCATCAACCAGTTTTTCTAGCTCCAATAGAGTGGAAGATCGCAAAGAAAAAGAGGCAGCGGCATAATCGGGAATTGCGTTTGCAACAGTTCCCCCTTTTGTAATAATTCCGTTGATGTTACTACCCGGGTGCAAAGCGGGTCTCATCATATCAATATGATTGAACGTAGCAATCAAAGCATTTAGAGCATTGATTCCTGCTTGCGGACCGGAAGAATGCGCGGATTTACCAAAAAATTCCACAACTACGCTGGTTGCGGCACGACCGCCACGATTGACAAGGCCTTTGTTCCCTGAACTGGGATGCATCATCAATGCGTATTCAATGCCTTCAAAGCCACCATTGCGCAAGAGTTGGATTTTGCCACCACCGGCTTCTTCAGCAGGGGTTCCGATTAGCGAAATTTCACCATCGAATTGATCCATAAGTTCAGCTAAAGACAAAAAAGCGCCCGTAGAACAAGTAGCTATAATGTTATGACCGCAAGCATGACCGATTTCTGGTAAAGCATCATATTCCGCTAAAAAAGCGATTTTCGGACCGGCTCCCTTGCCTTTTTTTGTAGCACGGAAGGAAGTTTCAACACCGGCATAAGGGCTTTCAACAATGAAACCGTGATTTTCTAGAACTTCTTTGATAAACGAGATGGATTGATGTTCAGTATAGGCAATCTCAGGGTGAGCATGAATCTTGTGAGAAAGATCAATCAATTCATCTTTTAATTGATCCACTCTGGAAATAATTTGTTCTTTCAATGAGTTCCCTCCTTCAATAGTACGAGTGGTTTCATTGTAGCATATATTATTGGAATGGTCAATTTCTGTACTAGTAATAATCTTTTATGTTAGGATACGCATTGTATTGAGAATCAATGTGTGTTACCATAGGCAAAAAGGAATGGATTGTCTTAGGAAAGGGGTTTGAAAACTACGAATAAAGGTTATAATAAGAATAAAGGTTATAATAGGATGCTGTTATTGTTTTTTCTAGGCCTTCTTCTTGTTCTTCCCCAGGTTGCAGTGGCAAATTCGGCAGAACCTCCGGGAATGACTATAATCATTCCGGATTCACCCGAGGACTTGAACATAACCTTGATTGTAAATCACGAAGGATCCCTCAGAATATTCCCTATGCAGAGAGAACAGCGGTTATGGGAAACCTATTATCGATATTATTATTCAGGAAGCTCCTTTACAATGGAGACCCTTGAAAAAGGAAGTTTATCAGTCACATCGGAAGGAAAACAAATAGAACTACCGCTGGACGGATTCATTAAACAAACGTATCGAAATGTTATGACTTTTGATTTGAAGCTAGGGAAATTGAGTCTTGGATCTTCATGGACCCGGGATGTTCTATTAGTGGCCTTGAGGCTTGGGCTAACCTTGTTCCTCGAGGGGATTATCTTTTGGATTTTCGGTTTTAGGGGAAAACGGAATTGGATGATCTTTTTCGTCCTAAACAGTAGTACGCAGTTAGCGCTAAATTTGATGATTCACGGCCCTGACCTGGGATCGTATGCCTTAATGTTTTACTTACTGGCCGAAGCGGCAATCTTGCTCGTGGAACTAATTGCCTTCCTGCTTTTGTTGCACAAGACATCGAAGTGGAGAACGATCGCATATGCTGCTACGGCGAATTTGTTCAGTTTAGCATTGGGAGGATATCTGCTCTTATACCTGCCCGTTTAATGTTTCACGTGAAACATCTTTTGTTTGAAGAGCATGATTTTGAATCGTTGGTGCAGGAGTTCAAAAAAACATTCTCGAATTAAACAGACATCGTTTGAAAAGGTTGGTGGTCTATTTGGGGAAAATCATTGCGATTGCAAATCAAAAAGGCGGGGTTGGTAAAAGCACGACAGCTGTCAATTTAAGTGCAGCTTTAGCCCAACTTGACAAACGAGTGCTGTTATTGGATTTAGATCCTCAGGGTAACAGTAGCAGTGGGTTGGGGATCGACAAAGCAAAGCTGAAAGCACATGCCTATGATTTGTTGATGGAGGAGGTATCTGCACATCGCGTGATCCTACCTACTCCCATGCCAAAACTGAGCATCATACCAGCAGGAATCGAATTAGCTTCAGCAGAGGTCGAGCTAGTAGCCTTAATGAGCCGTGAATATCGTCTGAAAGAAGCGGTTAGTTCCTTGCGTTCCTATTATGACTATGTCTTTATCGATTGCCCACCGTCCTTAGGGTTATTGACAATCAATGCTCTTACAGCTGCGGATTCGATTTTGATTCCTATTCAATGTGAATTTTTTGCTTTGGAAGGAGTTAGCCAATTATTAAATACCATTCATTTGGTTCAACGTCATTTGAATAAAACACTGGAAATCGAAGGAATCCTAATGACGATGTATGACAATCGTATCAACCTCGCTCAACAAGTTGTTGAGGATGTAAGAAAACATTTTGGTGCAAAAGTATATCAAACCGTAATTCCAAGAAATGTTCGATTAAGCGAGGCCCCAAGTCATGGACTTCCCATCTCTCTCTATGATGCACGAAGTAAAGGTGCGGAAAGTTATGCAGCATTAGCTCAGGAGGTGATTCAGCATGACCATTCCTAAAAAATCAGCGCTAGGTCGCGGGTTGGGGGTATTGATTCCCACTGAACCCGAAGTTCAAGAAGGTGAAATGATTCAACAAATCCCTTTGGGTGAAATTGTCAGCAATCCCTATCAACCGCGCCGTCACTTTGATGAAGAGAGCTTACATGAGCTTGCTGAATCGATTCAACAAGTAGGGGTTTTGGAACCGGTGATTCTTAGACGCATCGAAAGTGGTTATGAACTGATTGCCGGCGAACGCAGGTTGAGAGCTGCAGCAGTTGCCGGGCTTTCAACAATTCCATCGGTGATCAGATTGTTAAATGATCAACAAGTGGCCGAAATGGCATTGATTGAAAATATTCAACGCGAAGACTTAAATGCATTAGAGGAAGCCAATGCATATCAACGTTTAATCTTGGAATTCCAGTATAAGCAAGAGGAGCTTGCAATTAAAGTTGGGAAAAGTAGGCCTCATATTAGCAATACCCTGCGGTTATTACAATTGCCGCAAGAGGTGCAGCAAGAATTGATACAAGGTCATATTAGTATGGGGCATGCCAGAGCATTAGTTACATTAAAACCGACTCAACAACTGTTTTATACTCAATTGGTCATGAACAGAAACTTAAGTGTTCGACAATTAGAAAGCATGATTCAATCGGCAACAGAAGGGAAATCATCTGGAACAAAGAAGGCGGACAATAAAGACGGCTCAAAAAGCGCCTGGTTTAAACACTGGGAATCGAAATTGAAGTCGTCTCTGCAAACCAAGGCTAAGATTGTTCGTAAGGAAAAGGGTGGCCGAATCGAAATTTCCTATTTTGATGAAGAAGATTTATTGCGATTACTGGATCAGCTGACCTTGGATAAGAATCCATTGGAATGAGAAGGAGGGTGTCTATATGATTTACTTGGACCAAGCAGCAACGAGTTGGCCTAAGCCTGCCAGAGTAATTGAAGCGGTTAATTATATGCTGAGCAATGTTAGTGCGAATCCTGGACGGGGAAATTATGGATCCTCTCTGGAAGCGCTCAATTTGGTGAATTGTACGAGGGAAAAGATTGCCGATTTTATGGGGATGTCAAGTAGGCAAGGCGTTGTTTTTACAGCCAATGCCACTGAAGCCCTGAATGCTGTAATTATAGGAAGTCTAAAACCGGGAGACCATGTTATAACCAGTACTCTTGAGCACAATGCGGTTGCAAGAACACTCTATGCTTTAGAGAAACAAGGAATTTCAACCACGAAGATTTACAGAAGTCCGATCCAAGGTTGTAGATTAGAGAGACTTGAAGAAGCGATTCGCCCTAATACTAAAATGATTATTTGGAATCACGCCTCCAATGTCTTTGGAACATTATCAGATTTGGACGGCTTATCCCGACTGGCGCAAGCATATCGTTTAAAGATTTTAATTGATGCTGCCCAAACCGTAGGTTCGATACCCATCAATATGCAGGAAATGGGCATCGATTATTTAGCTTGTTCTGGGCACAAGGGGCTATATGGACCCCAAGGGATTGGGTTGCTGCTCATGAACGATCCGGATTCTGGGCTTGATGTCTGGAAATATGGTGAAACAGGAGATTTTAGTGAACAATTACCGATGCCACGCAAGGCACCAGACTGTTATGAAGCCGGAACTCCGAATTTACCGGGAATTGCCGGTCTCTCAGAAGGTGTAGATTTTGTAATCGAGCAAGGACTCGAAAAAATGTATCAATCGGATTTGCAAAAAATCGAATCGATTTATCATGCTTTGGAAGACATAGAAGGGGTTGTGTTATACGGTCCTACACCCGGTATTGCGAAGGTCCCGATATTATCTTTTAATATTGTAGGGTTGACCGCAGCACAAGTTGGGGAACAACTATATAAGCGCTGGGATATTTCAGCAAGAACCGGACTCCAATCCGCCTATTGGGCACATGAGGCGGCAGGAACCCTACCCTATGGAACGGTACGAGTTAGTGTAGGATGCTATACCGGTGGACAAGATATAGAAGAGCTTGCGGAAGCGGTGGAAACGCTCCGTTTTGAAATAAAAAAGGGAAAGTTCTAAATAATTTAAATGAAGAGGGTAATTGAAACATGTTAAGAGATTGTTCTACGTATCAAGCTTATGTGCAAATCTTGAAAGAGGAGTTGGTTCCAGCCATGGGCTGTACTGAACCAATTGCTTTAGCTTACGCTGCGGCGAAAGCCAGAGAATTGCTTGGTACAATGCCAGACCGTGTATTTGTTGAAGCCAGTGGTAGCATTATTAAAAATGTTAAATCGGTAATCGTCCCGAACACAAATCACTTGAAAGGGATTCCAGCCGCAGTAACTGCAGGAATCGTTGCAGGAAAGGCGGACAAGGAATTAGAAGTCATAGCTTCTGTAACGGCAGAAGAAACTGAGGCGATGAGAGAATTTCTTAATAAAGTACCAATTGATGTTGTCTTTTGCGATTATGGATTAACCTTTGACATTTCTGTAACGCTGTATCATCAAAAAAACATGTCGAAAGTTCGGATTGTCAATTATCATACCAATATCGTATACATGGAGAGAAACGGCGAAGTTTTATTGAATACTCCGATCCAAGGCGAGAGCGAAGAAGGATTGACAGACAGATCGATTTTAAATTCAAAGGATATCTGGGATTTCGTTGCGAGTGTTGATTTAAATGATGTGCGAATGACCCTTGAAGTACAAAGCAAATACAACATGGCAATTGCCGAGGAAGGGTTAAACCAGGATTACGGAGCCAGTATTGGCAAAGTGCTTTTGAAAGCATATGGAGATAGTGTATGGGTTAAAGCACGAGCCTACGCTGCAGCGGGGTCTGATGCACGTATGAGCGGCAGCGAAATGCCAGTCATTATCAACTCTGGAAGCGGAAATCAAGGGATTACGACTTCGGTTCCGGTAATCGTTTATGCTCGTGAAATGAATATTCCCCATGAAAAATTGCTGAGAGGACTCGTATTGTCAAATCTCTTGACAATTTATCAGAAAACCGGAATTGGCTGCTTGTCTGCTTATTGTGGTGTTGTCAGCGCCGGTGCTTCTGCCGGTGCAACGATTGCCTATTTGAATGATTGCAGTTATGAAGAAGTCATGCAAGCACTGATCAACTCTTTGGCGATTGTTTCAGGAATCGTTTGCGATGGAGCAAAACCCTCCTGTGCTGCCAAGATTGCGTCAGCTGTTGAATCGGGGTTGCTAGGTTATGCAATGTGTCGCCAGGGGAAGCGCTTTTTAGCCGGAGATGGTTTGGTAGACGGGGATTTCGATACAACCATTCAAAACATTGGCCGGTTAGGTAGAATCGGAATGCAAAAAACGAATGAAGAGATCATCAAAATCATGGTTGGAGTTAAATGCTAAGCAATACGTTTCACGTGGAACATTGAAAAGTTGGGGGTTGACCTATGTTTAGAGTAGAAGAATTTTTCGACTTAAGTCAAGAACCGCTAGCCCATATATTTGAAGGATGTGAAAACGTCTGGGATGTATTACATTTGGTCAAGCAATTTTCAAGTAGTATGGCTAAACCATTGCTTTTGGGTCAAGTACATCCCAGTGCGGTTTTAGAAGGACCGGTTTATGTAAGTGAAGGTAGCATCATTGAACCGCATGTCTACATCAAAGGACCGGTCTACATCGGTAAAAATACGGTTATTCGTCAGGGAGCCTATTTACGCGAGAATAATCTAATCAGCGATTCTTGTATCGTTGGGCATGCTACGGAGTTGAAAGGCTCGATTATGTTAAGTAATTCACATGCACCACACTTTGCCTATGTGGGGGATAGTGTCCTTGGTAGAGGTGTAAATTTAGGAGCTGGTACCAAGTTGGCAAACTTCAAATTGACCGGTGATGAAGTTCAAGTTTTATTTGAAGGGCAAAAAATTCCAACGGGGTTGCGAAAATTCGGGGCTATTCTCGGAGATGGTGTTTCAATTGGTTGCAATGCAGTAACAGCACCAGGAACCGTGATTGGAAAAAATACTTGGATTTATAGCATGGTTTCTTTACGAGGCTATATACCTGCGGAACATCTCGTAAAATATGATTATCAAAGGGCTGAAATAACCGCAAAGCAACCCTCCAAAAGGTAAGAAAAACCCTTATCCTACTCTCTGAATGAGGTTGGATAAGGGTTTTTTTAAAATTCTTTGCGATGATAAATTTGTATCGAGGTTTTGTAGGAGAGCCAAAGTGCCAGAATCAAAAAAACAGGGATTAACCATAACCAATTTGTATCGAGGTTTTGGATGAACGCGAGTTCCGGAAACGGACCTTTTACGAGACTTCTCAAGAGAAAGAGCAGTAATATCGGAACCAAAACAAGGATCAGCATTAAGTAACGGGCTTTCTCAACTCCAAAATGAAAAATTAGGGGCATTAAAATGGAAATCATCAACAAAGCGGCTCCTGTAGATGCTAGTATTCCCCAATAGTCTTCTAATACATGTTCTCCCAATAAAGGTAGCAAGATCAAAGTTACAATCAGACTGAATACCAGCGTTAATAAGCTCAATAAATATTTACTTTGAACCAGTGTTTCTCTGCTCACTGGCATGGTTAGAGCAAATCGGTCCCACTTTGAGCGTTCATCATAGGAGATGGCCGTGATTGGTAGTAAGATTGCTAACATGCTGAGCATACCAGATAAGAAGCTAATATCGTTGTTCTGTACCCCTAGAAAGGCATAAAATGCAACCAAAACCAAAAGAAACTTAGCTTGTTGCTTAAGATTGTAGAGGTCTTTTATCAGTAATCCTTTCATTATTTTGACTCCTTTGCAGTGAAAATCATGATTTCCTCCAAGCTTGCCGGGTCAACGCGTAAATCACCATGATATCGATCTTTTCGAATCAGAGTCTCACTACCCATGTTGTAATGTCGCTGACCACAAATGATCTCGGGAGGAATCTCGCATAATTGGCCAGAGTCGCACCGTAAAATTCCATACTGTTCTCTCAGGGTTTCTTTACTCTCACAGAAAACAAGTTTTCCACGATGGATAAATGCGATATGATCACATACTTTTTCTAAGTCGCTAACGATATGAGAACTCATAAAGACCGAGTTCTCCTCGTCTTGGATAAAATCCAAAAGGAAATCGATGATTTCCTCACGCACAATGGGATCAAGACCGCTGGTAGCCTCATCCAAAATCAACAGTTTGGCATGATGCGAAAGTGCCACCGCTAAGGAAAGTTTCATTTTCATACCTTTGGAGAAGGTTTTGATTAATTTTTGCCCGGGAAGCCGGAATTTCAGTAGATAGTTATCGAAGATTGTTTCGTCCCAGCTACGGTAAATTTGCTTCAACATGCTGTTGAGATTTGTAGCAGTAAGATTTTCCGGAAAGCCAACTTCGTCCATGACTACACCTAAGGCTTCTTTGACCTCATTAAAATCACCGCGCGGATCTCTTCCCAAAATCAATAACTCCCCTTGATCACGATGGATTAAATTTAACATAAGTTTAATGGTGGTCGTTTTCCCTGCTCCATTTTCACCAATAAAGCCCATAATCGTACCTTTCGGTTGAGAAAACGATATGTTTTGCAGTGCAAAGCCCTCGTATTTCTTGCAAATGTTTTTTAAGACAATCGCTTGCTCCATTTTATGATTCCCCCTTGTAATAAACAGCCAAGGTTTCTTGCAATTCTTTCAATGAAACATTAGCCTTCTTGGCTAGCTCGACAGCTCTTCCTAAATGAGTTTCAATTTCTCGATAAACCTCTTCTTTTAGAAAAGATAGGTTACCACCGGCAACAAAACTGCCTTTGCCGATAACCGTTATGATGAATCCCTCACGTTCCAATTCTTCGTAAGCCCGCTTTGTTGTGATAACACTGACCCGCAATTCTTTGGCTAAGAGTCTCATAGAAGGCAAGGCATCCCCAGCAACCAAAACGCCATGGAGGATGAGATTTTTTAATTGTTCTACGATTTGATCATAAATTGGTTGAGAACTTCCAGCATTTATGAACAGATTCAAGGGAATCCCCCTTTCAATTGCGATTATTGTATATACACATTATATACAATATTTGAAAAATGTCAAGAAGAATCCATTGAGAATTTGTCAGATTTGGGATATCTCCTGTCGGTACCCGAAAATCAAAGGAGTTGCGCCATTACAAGAAGAATTTATTTCGCAACACTAAACGATAGGAGTCTTTCACAATGGATAATTTTGTCCTATCAGCCAATGTGGTATTGCCCCTTTTTCTTATCATGATGGCTGGGTATGCAATGAAGCGATTACGATGGTTTGATGATGCTTTTCTAAAGCAGTGGAATCGAATTTCTTTTCGCTTTTTCTTATCGATTTTACTTTTTATGAATATATATCAAACCTCCGGCAATATAACAGAAATTTTTAATGCTAAACTTATGCTTTTTGCAGTTGCTGCGGTCACAATTTGTTTTTTGCTTCTTTGTTGGATTATTCCCAAAATTGAATCGGATAATCGTAGAAAAGGGGTACTAATTCAAGGAATTTTCAGGAGTAACTTTGTCACGTTTGGTCTTCCAATAACAGCGGCTTTGTATGGAGATATGGGGTTAGCAACCACTTCAATTATCATTGCAATTATTGTACCTTTTTACAATATCCTTTCTGTCATTATTTTGGAGTATTATCGTGCTGGTAAAGCGGATTTCAAGGTTGTTTTAAAAGGAATTTTGACAAATCCTTTAATTATTGGCTCCTTTTTTGGAATTGCTTTCTTGCTAACCGGAATCAAATTACCCTATTTCTTTGAAAGGGCCCTGGCTGATGTAGCAAAGGTCGCTACTCCGCAAGCACTTGTGATTTTAGGAGGATCTTTTCGATTTGCCAGCATACAAAACTACTGGAAAGCTTTATTGTTGGGAGTAAGTGGGCGCTTATTGATTGTGCCCCTTTTGTTTATTCCGATCTCCATTTTTCTGGGTTTTCGTAATGAGGAACTGATTACGCTCATCGCTATGTTTGGAGCGCCTACCGCGATTTCTTCGTATACTATGGCACAACAAATGGGTGCTGACGACGAATTAGCGGGGCAAATGGTTGTCTTTGCGGCAATATTCTCGGTTTTCACGATGTTTCTATGGGTCTTTTTGGGCAAAACGTGGAATCTTCTATAAATTTTTGATTGTTTCGCGTTTGAGAAGTTCCAGATACAGAAATATCTTGACAAAAAACCCTATCCTTAGTACATTGTTGGTATCAATCAATAGGAGGCGATTTTGTGAAAGTAGCAATTGGTGGTATAAGTCATGAAACCAATGTCTTTTCTCCTTTGGAAACTCCATTATCTCAATGGAGAGTGATGACCGGCCCAGAAATTTTAGAACGTTCTCGAGGAAAGAAAACAGCGATGGGTGGTTTTTTGGAAATTGCTGAAAAAGAGGGCTGGGAAGTCATTCCCACTCTTTCTGCCGGAGCTACACCTTCTAAACCAACCGATGCGCAAAGCTATGCCTGGTTAAAAAATCACTTGTTAGAGCCGCTTGAGAAAGCCCAACCGGATGCTGTTTTGTTAAGCATGCATGGAGCGATGATGGCGGAAGGAACGGATGATCCAGAAGGTGATATTGTTCAGGCGGTGCGCAGAATGATTGGGTCTCGTCCTTTGTTGGTGACCTTGGACTTGCATGGCAATAACACACCCGAAATGGTAGCCGGAGCCGATGCAATTTTTGGTTTTGACACGAATCCGCATATCGATAGCTATGAACGTGCTGTGGAAGCTGCCCAATGTTTAGCAAAAATGAGTCGTGGAGAGCTAAAACCGGTGACAGCCCATGCACATGTACCCATGTTACCCCCTACGATTAATATGCGTACTGCAGAAGGTCCTATGGTTGAGTTGTTCACAATGGCACGCAACTGGGAGTCTAAGACCGATATGATTAATGTTTCAGTTTTTGGTGGTTTCCCTTTTTGTGATGTTCCATATGCCGGCTTCAATGTGATTGCCACTGCTAATGGCAATAAAAATCTGGCACAAGAAGCGTGCGATGCAATTTGTGCCAGGGCTTGGGAGATTCGGGATCAATTTTTAAAAGTCTTACCGAAAACTAGTCAAGCAATGGACCAAGCGGAAGCCATATTGCCAGAGGCCATGACCAAACCGGTCATTCTAGCGGATGTTGCCGATAATCCAGGCGGTGGTGGCTCCGGTGACACGCCGGAATTGCTAAAGGAAATGATTCGCAGAAACCTACCCAAAACTGCTGCTGCTCTAATTTGGGATCCTGAAACAGTAGAAGCAGCGTTTAAAGTGGGTGTTGGAAACAAAGCAACCTTTCATATCGGTGGTAAAGCCGAGCCAGCTTATGGAGAGCCCATTGTCGTAGAAGCAACCGTTCGCACACTGTCCGATGGGGAATTCTATGCAACTGGACCGATGAGCCGTGGAAATGTAGCGTATATAGGTCGATGTGCCCGCTTGCAAGTAGGAAATGTCCAGATTTTAGTTTCAACGATTCGAATGGCTTGTAACGATGCCGACATCTTCAGGCATTTGGGAGTGGAACCGACACAGCAAAAGCTGCTTTTGGTCAAATCTCGTGGGCATTTCCGTGCTTCCTTTGAACCTTTAGCTCATGCTATTATTGAAGTAGATGCTCCGGGAGCGGCAAATCCGAATCTGAAGCGATATCCGTATCACCGGATTCACACATGGCCACTCGATCTTGATTAATTATTGAAGGATGATGATGGTATGGAGAACCTCGTGTCTCGCTGGGGAAAAGCCTTTTTGATTGTTGTGTTTTGCTCATTGCTATTTAATCTAGGGATGGGTTTACAAAACTCAACCAAGACAAATTTTGCTATGGAAGATCTAAAGCTCAATGAGGAGCAGTTTGGTTGGGTTGAAGGAATTCGCGAATTACCGGGCTTACTGACGGTAGTTTTGGCGGTACCGGCAGCTTATATGGCCGGCAACGTTTATACTGCAATGACCGTTTTGATTACGGGATTAGGGCTTCTCCTTTATGCCAGATCTGGAACGTTCTCCTTTTATATCATCGCGACTTTGATTTATTCGACGGGCTTTCATCTTTTTTCGCCGGCACAACAAGCGCTCGTTTTAAACATGTCAAAGCCGGAAGAAAAAGCTTCCCGATTGGGATTGCTGAACTCGGTGGCTGCTGTGGGAACGCTATTGGCTTCTCTTTTAGTCAGTCGTATGGGAGCCATTTGGAAATTCAGAGATTTTTATTATTTGGGGACCGTGGTTTTTCTGGTCGCTGCTGTTTTTATCTATTTTGCACGACGCGGCGGAGAGAAAGTCGAGGTCCGTAAGGCCTATGTCTTCCGCTGGAAATACAAAAACTATTATTTTATGCAGCTTTTGGTGGGAGCAAGGCGTCACATCAACAGCACCTTTGCTGCCTTAGCACTGGTTTCTTTGCATAACGTACCGGTCACGACGATTGCCAGTTTGATGTTGGTTTCGAATTTAACGACCATTTTTACACGTCCCTTGTTAGGGAAAATCATCGATCGTTGGGGTGAGGGTAAGGCGTTGACCTTTAATTACAGTGTAGTAGCTGTCTTATTCCTCTGTTATGCTTTTGTCAGTAATACCTATATACTGTATGCAATCTTCATTATCGATCATGTCTTTTTAGGATTTGAAGTTGCAATTACAACGTTCTTATGTAAAATTGCACCAGCCTCCGATATTGCACCCTCATTAGCAATGGGAAGCTCTATTAACCATATTACCGGTGTTTTGATGCCGATTGTTGGCGGTTATTTATGGACAATCTCTCCGATTGCCACCTTTGTTTCTGGAAGCTTCTTGAGCTTATGTAGTTTATATCAGTCTTGGAAGTTGCCAACACCGGATTCAATTAATCTGGCAGCGGACTAAAAAAACCCCCTTTGTGAAAGAGACAAATTTTCTTTCACAAAGGGGGTTCTCTATTAAAATCG
This sequence comes from uncultured Eubacteriales bacterium, assembly GCA_964425745.1. Taxonomy (GTDB): domain Bacteria; phylum Bacillota; class JAAYKD01; order JAAYKD01; family JAAYKD01; genus CALCNS01. The sequence continues at coordinate 129,815 of CAYRNW010000002.1, forward strand.
GATCGGAATCATCGATTGAGAGATTTCAATCTCTTCAGGGTAATGATGATCTTTCAGGAAACGCTGTAAACCCACCTTGGCCAATTCGAATTCAATCATGGGAGCAACTTTTATGGAATGAATGGCACTTTCTTTACTGAAAACAAGGTCAATATGCGGAATAAAAACCCCGTTCTTGGTGGAATAGCCTTTACTCAAAAGCTTGACAAATTGCTGTTCCGCTTTTTGAGAAATTTTGAGGACCAAACGGTACTCCCGCTCATCGGAAAAGCTTTCATCTTTGAAAAAAAGACGAAATTCCTCGAGCCGAGATTTCAAAATCTGTTCAGCAGAGTTTGCAAAAAAGCGATCATCCCAAATAATGGACTCCATATCCTTGCCAATCTGAATGATTTCACGATCAATTTCACGTATTGTATCGAGGAGGAGTTCCACCTGTTCCTCTTCTTTATATAAAACCTTACCATGGCTAATCGTTACATTAGGGTGTGAGATCTCACGAAAAGATTCCAGAAGACACTTGACATCTAATCCAATACTATATCCTTGGTAATTCTTATCTTTGATGTAATGATTCCACATCCCTAAAGAATCCGGAACAATGGAAGCGCAGAAGAGGTAATAGTTAAATGATTCTTTATCGTTTTGATTCGAAAAGCTCCGATTGTGATCGAATAAAGAAGTCGCAAGTTCTGAAAAATAGGGATAACTTAACTCGTCTTTCAAGGTTTCCATCGCAATTCGAAACGGCTTTCGAATGTGGATGTATTCTGAGACGTCGTTCATGAATTGGCAATCGGTAAATCTCAGAGAGTTTTCTTGCAAAATGCTAAATAACCCCGCAGGAGAAGTGTAATGAAAGATGTGTTCAGGCACGATTTCAGCTCCCTTCCAAAGGTTGACGAGTTGATGAAGGATACCACTTCGGTTGCAGGTAACGATATCCGTCATATAGATCAATAAGCCCTTCTGCGGTTTTCTGAATAGTCTCTAAATTGTGTTTCCCATAGCTCAAGGCCCAGGAGACATGTTCGAAGGCATACACTGTGATATAATAAGCTAATAGTGGAAAGAAATCTTCTGGGATTTGATTTTGAAAGTAACCGGCAATTTGACCGCGTGCAAATGCGGGATGGTGCTCGGCTGTCCAGACTAAAATTGCAAATTCTTCATAGGGATCACTGATCATACAGCGATCAAAATCAATGATACCAATGGAATTTTTGGGGGTTAAAATCAAGTTGGAAGCGTGAAAATCACCATGTTTGATTACTAAAGGTCGATTTTTGAGTAAAGGCCGATGTTTCTCCAAATATGAGAACCCGAGTGATTCATTATATAAACGAATGGGGCTTTGTGCGTATTTCAAAAGAATATCTTGTTCAATTTCGCGGTACCTTTGCGACCAATCCATGGAAGAACGAACGGAAGAGAGCCGATGCAATTCATAAAGCGTTGAACCACACCTTTCGCCTAAGTTGAACTGCTCAGCCTCGCTGATTGTGGGCAATTGAGAAGCAACAGTGATGCCTTCAATCCAACTCAGGAGCATGTATAGATTGCTTCCACCGTTACACAAACCAAATTGAAGTGGTTTTGGAATATTCAGTTCAAAAGGTTCTAGGCGAACCAAATTGGCATATTCCTGGTGCTTTAGATGAAACCGATCAACTTGCGAAACCCTTAAAATACAGGTTTGACCTTTTGCATCGATAAGTCGGTATTTACATTCTTTGGAATTACCGCCAGTGAGTTCCTCCAGCTCTTTCCATTCGTGAAAATGCGGAATGTCTTGAATCAACGTGGTATCCACTCTAAAACACCTCTTTCCTCAATCATTCTATGATTCGCTTCCTCTCTTTCTGTTCCCTTTGCAGGGGTACATAAATTGTGATGAAATATAAAAACGACCAAGTTGTTTTACACAACCCGGTCGTTCTCTTCAGTTCAGTTTAAAATTAGCGAATACAACTACGTTGCATCATACCACGTTGCAGTTGTTGTCCGGAGAGGCCACCGCGCATACCGCCGCGAGCAAGTCCGTTTTCCATGTTCTTCATGCCTAATCCTAAAGCAACTCGTTGACCAAAGGATTCATCGCCGGTGCAGTTCAATAGACGGTCTTGGATGCGAACTAACATAGCGTCGGCTTGTTCTTGGGTGATTCGACCACTTTCAACGCGTTCTTGAATGCGAGCACGTTGGATTTCAGTGAGTTCGGCTTTGAATGCTTCTAAAACACCAGCTTCATCGGCTAAAGCGCCTAAGGTTTTGCCACTGTCTTTGCTTTCTTGAATAACTTCTTCAACGGTTTGACCGGTCAAAGCAGCTAAGGCTTCAGCGGGGTTGGTGTACTCCGATGCAGCGAAGGCAAAAAGGGATAAAGCACTAATAGCGAGAATCATTGCAGTGATCAGAAAAATACGTTTCGTTTTGTTCATGATTCATACCTCCATTTTTTCTTGCAGAAGTTTTTCTGCTTGGCTTAATAATACCGCGTGATTGTGGCAAAAGTGTGTTTTTCAAGTGTGAATTTCGAAACAAAATTGCCACAGGACTATGTTATCCTTGATTCATATAGAAGGAGGAGATTTAAATGGCAAAAATCTTAATCGTAGATGATAACAAACAAATCACATCGATCTTAGAAGAATACGCAAAAAAAGAGGGATACTCCACCCAAATTGCTCGTGACGGGCAAGAGGCGATTCGAGAGTTTGAGAAAATCAATCCCGATATCATCCTTTTAGATGTGATGATGCCTAAAATAGATGGATTTGAAGTGTGTCGTGAGATCCGCAAAAAATCCAATGTGCCCATTTTGATGATTACAGCGCGCGGAGAAGACTTTGAGCGAATCATGGGCTTGGATATTGGCGCCGATGATTATATTGTCAAACCTTTTTCTCCGCCGGAAGTCATGGCTAGAGTCCGCGCAATTTTGCGGAGGTTGAATCCCGGCGAAGAGAAAAAACAATCCATATTAGCGTTGCACAACCTAGAAATCAATCTAGATGAATATCGGGTCAGTGTTGCCGGGCAACCGGTTTCGCTTACCAAAAAAGAAATTGAAATTCTTTGGACTTTAGCCTCCAACAGAAATCGAGTTTTCTCCAGAGACCATTTGCTCAACAGTGTCTGGGGCTATGATTATTTTGGAGATACTCGAACTGTAGATTCTCATATCAAAAGACTTCGTGCCAAACTCGATCCCTATGAAAAAGATGGTTGGGAAATCAAGACCATATGGGGTGTAGGCTATAAATTCGAGGAGTCGGAAAATGAAACCTAAAATCGCAGTTAAGCTTTCCGCATCCTTCTTCGCGATTCTTTTACTTTTCTCCTTGTTGGTGGGGTTCGTTTTTACGACTCTTTTCCGCAATCAAGTGATTGAACTCAACAAAGAAGAACTCTTGAGCCGGGCGCAATCCATGGCGAACGTTCTGACTGCTAACACAATGAACATGCCTTCCGGATCGGGTCATGGAATGAGTAGTTCCATTAGGACAGGGATGTACGGTTCGTATTTGCGCTTTTTTAACGACTTAACCCGAGCGAATGTTTGGGTGGTTGATGAAGACATGCAGGTCATCACCAATTTGTCTGCGCAAGATCCGAAGGTGATTTACGCAGATTTACCCCCTGATGCCGATATTGTTGTGAAAGAGGTGTTTCAAGGGAATAGCACCTTTAGTGAAGGGTTCAGCTCCTTGTTAGATACCCCCACTTTGACCGTTGGAGTACCCATCAAATCGGGTCAGGTTGTCATTGGAGCATTGCTGTTGCATACCCCCATTAAGGGAGTCAATGAATCCATAGCACAAGGCTTCCGAATTTTGCTGATTAGTATTTTTATTGCGATGCTTCTAGCCATTGGATTATCGATCTTTTTGGCCATAACCTTGACTAAACCATTGAAGCAAATGCAAAGTACGGCGCAGCAACTGGCAAAGGGGCAATATGATGTAAAAACCGGAATTCAAAGCAATGACGAAATCGGTGATTTAGCCGATTCTATCGATGTATTGAGCCAACGTTTACATGAAGCAAGTTTGGAAAGCCAAAAGCTAGACCAGTTGCGCAAGGATTTTGTTGCCAATATCTCACACGAGTTGCGAACTCCTGTCACTGTAATTCGGGGATCATTGGAAGCTTTGAATGACGAAATCGTGACTGAACCAACGCAAGTGAAGGAATATTATCAACAAATGCTCGGAGAAAGTTTGTTTTTACAACGCTTGGTCAACGATCTTTTGGATTTATCAAAATTGCAAAACATCGATTTCAAAATCGAAATGGAAGAAGTCAATCTTCCTGAAATTTTACAAGATCTTCTGCGTAGCAGCCGACCCTTGGCGAAGCAAAAAGAGATTCAAGTTGAATTGTGTTTAGATCAGGATCTTTTTGTGATTACGGCAGATTACGGTAGACTACGTCAAATGTTCCTGATTATTCTCGATAATGCTATGAAGTTTTCCCCTCATTTTGGGAAAGTGGAGCTTGTATTATCAGGAAATCGTGTAACAATCTCCGATCAAGGTCCCGGTATCGAACCAGAAGACCTCCCCTTTATCTTTGAACGCTTTTATCGTGTGAAATCAGAAGAAAATAAAACCGGTACCGGTTTAGGGCTAGCGATTGCAAAGCAGATCGCGGAACGACACAATATTACTATTGAAGTGGAAAGTGAAAAAGAAAAGGGTACGAAATTCCACTTCGTTTTTTTGTAAGGAGGGCACTATGGAACAAACAGCGTTTGACCAAGCTAGCTATGTAAAATTTCTCTCACGATATTTTTCTGCATGGGAGAATTTATCGTCGGAAGAACAAGAAAAGTTTATTGAGCACAGCAAAGTCATGCATTATCCAAAATTCACATGTATTCACAGCGGTGAACAAACCTGTGCAGGACTGTTACTAGTAAAAAGTGGTATGCTCAGAACGTATTTGTTGTCTGAAGAAGGGAAAGACATTACCTTATATCGGTTAGGCCCAGGAGATATGTGTATTCTTTCGGCTTCTTGTATGCTCAGTAATATTACCTTTGATGTTCATATTGATGCAGAAGAAGATACCGAACTTTGGATGATCAGTGCGCCCTTTTTTGCCCGTTTGGCTGAAAGCAATATCTATGTAGAAAACTTTTCTTATAAGATGGCGGCAGATCGATTTTCCGATGTTATGTGGGCGATGCAGCAACTCCTCTTTATGAAGATGGATCAACGCTTGGCCATTTTTCTATGGGATGAATTCGCTAAAGCCAAAGGAGATACGATTCATTACACGCATGAACAAGTAGCAAAATACATGGGTAGTGCTCGTGAAGTTGTTACAAGAATGCTGAAGCACTTTGTGGCAGAAGGGATTGTGCAGTTGTCGCGTGGGGGAATCAAAGTTATCGACAAAAACAAGTTAAGAGCTTTGATTGGTTCTTAAAAAAACGCCTCGAGTGATTTCACTCGAGGCGTTTTTTTGAATTAGATTAAGCAAGCATTTTCATGATTTCGGATTTCGGACGTACCCCGACAGAAGTTTGGGTAACTTTTCCGTTTTTGACTACCGCCATGGTCGGAATACTCATAATACGGAAAGCGCTTGCCAATTCCATTTGCTCATCTACATTTATTTTTCCGATTTTGACATTGCTGTTTTCGCGAGCAATATCATCTAAAATGGGAGAAACCATACGGCACGGGCCACACCAAGCTGCCCAAAAATCTAATAACACCGGTTGCTCTGATTTTAATACTTCTTTTTCAAAATTATCTTTTGTAATGGTAACGACGGACATGTGTGTATCTCTCCTTCGAAATTTCTTTGTTGAGCCCATTGTAATAGAAAAATCAAGAAAGTTCCGTGATACAGTCACAAAAAGAAATTTGACAAAGAAGAAAATGCCTACTATAATAAAGCTAATGCAAATGGTTTGCATTTGCTAAAGAAATAAGGTGGTTCATTATGAAAAAGAAATTTGGATTCAGTGTAATACTCGTTGTTTTGCTTATGGGCTTGACAGCATGTAATCAAGCACCCCTAGCAGAATCGCAGGAAGCCAAGCCAATTGTAGCGGTTACGATTGTCCCTCAAGCGACGTTTGTGAATGCGATTGCCGGGGATGCGGTGGAAATCATTACTATGGTACCGCCAGGCAGCAGTCCGGAAACCTACGAACCCACACCACAACAAATGGTAGAGTTTAGTAAAGCAGCAACGTATTTTGCCATTGGTATCGCTGTAGAAGAAACAAAAGTTTTGCCAAGCATTGGTGATATTCCGGTTGTTGATCTAGCAGAAGCAGTTCGAGAAGAGTATCCCGATCGTATGTTTGACGAAAACGAACGCGATGAGCACATCTGGTTGTCTCCAAAGCGTGTAAAAGTAATGGTTCAAGCGATGACCGAGGAGCTTGTTCGCTTGATGCCCGAGAACAAGGATGCTTTCCAAAAAAACAGTCAAGCGTATGTTGCTCTTTTGGACGAACTAGATCAGGAACTGGTTGATAATTTTGCGGAGATGAGCCCTAAGATCTTTATTGTCTATCACCCTGCTTTTGGTTATATCGCAGAAGATTATAACTTGGAGATGGTAGCCTTAGAAGAAGAGGGGAAAGAATCAACACCACAGCAGTTGCAATCGGTTGTTGATTTAGCCAAAGAGCAGGACCTAAAGTCAGTTTTTTATCAACAGGAAGTAGACAGTCGACAAGCGACGTCTTTTGCAGAAGAAATTAAAGGCAGTGCGGTTCAATTATCTCCGTTGTCGGCAGAATACATCGAAAATATGAAAACGATGGCGCTTGCCATTGCTGAGGCAAAAAAATGACGCCCGCCATTGAAGTACGAGATTTAAGTGTTTTTTATGGTCGCAATATTGCGTTGAAATCTGTTAACATGATCGTTCAACCGGGAGAATATCTTGGTATTATCGGACCCAATGGTGGAGGCAAATCTACGTTATTGAAAGCAATCTTGGGATTAGTTCCGGCCGCCAAAGGGCAAGTTCGCATTTTCGGAGGAAGCCTTCAAGAAAATCGATCCCTTTTGGGATTTGTACCGCAATTCTCATCGATTGAGCGCAAATTCCCTATCAGTTTATATGAAGTGGTTTTATCCGGCAGAATGAAAGCCGGATTACGTGGGTTTGCACGGTATTCCTCTGAGGATCATGATCAAACTAACGCTGCGCTCGAGCAAATTGGATTGACTCACCTTAGCACTCGGCAGGTTTCGCAGCTTTCCGGGGGAGAGTTTCAGCGAATGCTGATTGCTCGTGCGCTGGTGTCTCAACCAAAATTATTGCTACTCGATGAACCGACTGCCAGTGTGGATGCTACAGCACGACGTCAGATTTATGAATTATTGGGAAAACTCAATGAGCATATGACGATTGTCCTGGTTTCCCACGATATGCTAGCTATCTCGTCTCAAGTGAGTTCTTTAGCCTGCTTGAACAGCCGTTTAGTGTATCATGGCGAACCCGAGTTGAACGAAAAAACAGTGAACTCGCTTTATGGCTGTCCGGTGGATTTAATTGCCCATGGCCTCCCACACCGGGTATTGCGGGACCATTCTATGGGAGGTGTCTCATGATACAAGCAATCTTTGAATATCAATTCATGCAAAACGCTATTATCGCCGGTATTTTAGCAAGTATTGTTTGCGGTATTATTGGAGTCATGATTGTTGAAAAAAAGCTGGTCATGATGAGCGGCGGAATTGCCCATACGGCATATGGGGGTGTTGGACTTGGCTACTTACTCAACTTTCCACCCATTCTTGGTGCCTTCTTTTTTGCCATTGCTGCTGCTTTTGGAATCGGATTCATCAAACGCAAAGGGGGAACCCGTGCTGATGTCATCATCTCTATGTTCTGGTCCTTAGGCATGGCATTGGGGATTTTATTTATTGCCCTCCGACCCGGTTATCCGCCAGACCTGAGCTCTTATCTGTTTGGAAATATCCTTTCTGTGACCAGAGCAGACTTATGGCTGATGCTCATCTTAGCGTTTTTAGTGCTTGCGGTCGTGATCCTCTTATACCAAGACTGGAAAAACTACTTGTTTGATGAGGAGTTTGCATTTGTTATGGGCAAACCGACCGGTTTCATGGAGTATTTGCTATTGCTTCTGGTAGCTTTGACGGTGGTGGTACTGATCCGGGTGGTAGGAATCATCTTGGTCATCTCCCTATTGGCTGCTCCTGCTGCAATTGCCGAAATGATCACACATCGGTTTGAACAGCGGATGGGGTATGCGATTGTCTTTGGACTCATTACGACCCTGGGGGGGCTAACGATATCTTATTATTGGAACGTTGCTTCCGGCGCTTCGATTGTTTTGTTATCGGCTGCCATTTATCTACTTTTTACTGTAAGAGAGCAGTTGAACCAAAATAAAATGAGAAGCGAGATGCTTCTGCAAGAAAGTGATCCAATGGAGGTGAAATAGTTGGCTATCCTAGATTTTAGTGAAGAATTAGCCGCCTTTGGTTTAAAAAACACAAAGAATCGTAAAGAAATTCTGAAGGTTTTAATCGATAGTTCACAACCATTGACAGCAGATCAAATTTACTTTCAATTGAACCAAAACGGTGAAATGATGAATCTTTCAACAATCTACCGCACCTTGTCCACTTTAGGCGAAAAGGGAATGTTGCAAAAAGTGGTTTTAGTCGATGAAAGCAAGACTTTATATGAATACAATCGACAAATCCATAAACATTATTTGATTTGTCAAGATTGTCGAGCCATAATTCCCATTGAGCATTGTCCGATTGCTGAATATGAGAAGCAAGTAAGTCGAGAAATGAATTTTCACGTGACGGGGCATCGATTAAGTATTTATGGAATCTGTCAAGAATGTTGGGAAAAAAGAAATTCTGAAAAGTAAAAAAACCTCAAAATCTTTTTGATTTAGTTATTGACATATGTCAGAAACGATGTATAATAAAGATAGTAAATGACATATGTCAGAAACAAAGGAGGTGAAACATATGCCAATGAGAAATGGAACAGGTCCCCAAGGAATGGGTCCGATGACCGGACGAGGCATGGGCCCGTGCAATCCTAACGGTGCCAATATCGGATACGGTATGGGTCGTGGAATGGGACTCGGTCGAGGAATGGGTTGTCGTAGAATGGGCTATGGATATGGAATGGGTATGAATATACCTGTTGCTACACCGGAAATGCAAAGAAATTTGTTGGAACAACAAAAAAGTCTATTGGAAAATCAACTCAAAGCGATTGAAGAGCGCTTAGGCGGAATTACGGAATAATATAAAAGGACGTGAACTCTATGCCTAGAAGAGATCGAACGGGTCCTTGGGGTGCAGGTCCTCTTACCGGAAGAGGAATGGGACTATGCAGAAATAGCTTATGGAGAATGGGAGCCGGGCTGGGTCTTGGTTTAGGTCTCCGTTACATGTTTCGAAATTCTCCCTCCGCCAAGAATCAATTACAAGCCCAGAAAGAATATCTTCAAGTTTGTTTAAAGCAAATTGAGGACGAACTGGCATCCCACAGATAACAAGAAGCCGGAGGAAACTCCGGCTTCTTGTTATGAAACGAAACAGGACCCTGCTTTGTTATTGACATATGCCATCTATGTGTTAAAATAAGAAAGTACGAAAAATTGATTTATAGGAGGTGAAGATATGCCTAGACCCAGAAAATGGAGAAATGTTTGCGGATTACCTATCAGTACAGAATTCGGACCTCTGAACGCATCTGCTGAAATGAAACAGCCGATTGTATTGGCAATAGATGAGTATGAAACATTACGCTTGATTGATTTAGAAGGATTCACACAAGAAGAATGTGCAAATCAAATGAATATAGCAAGGACAACGGTTCAGGGTATTTATAGTGAAGCTAGGAAGAAAGTAGCAGACTCCTTGGTTAATGGTAAAGTGTTACTTATTGAAGGTGGAGATTATCAGCTTTGCGACGGCATGGGAATGCCATGTAGTGGAGGTAGATGTTTCCGCTTTCGACATGGCCGTGGAAATCGTATGTAGAGTAAATTTCTTATTAGAAGAGAGGAAATAGCAATCATGAAACTTATGGTACCTGTTGACGAAAAAAACATGCAGACCGATGTATGTATTTCATTTGGTCGCGCACCCTATTTTATGTTGTATGATACAGATTCTCAAACAGCGGAATTTATTGATAACGATGCGGTTCATCGCCAAGGTGGAGCAGGAATTCGTGCTGCTCAATTGATCAGTGATTTTCATCCCGATGCATTGCTCACCCCTCGATGTGGAGATAATGCGGCAGATGTTATAAAAGGTGCCGGCATTCCCATGATGAAAGCAATCAAAGGAAAAGCAACCGATAATGTACAGGCATATAAGGAGGGGCGATTGGAAGTTTTGGGTGAAACACACCCAGGACTTCATCAACACGGAGGTTGTTAACATGAAGATCGCTGTCTTAAGTGGCAAAGGCGGAACTGGTAAAACGCTTGTTGCCGTTAATTTAGCTGCAGTAACAGCTCCTTCGTGTTATATCGATTGCGACGTGGAGGAACCCAACGGACATCTTTTTTTCAAACCGACTTCAATAAAATCGAAACCGATCTCTGTTTTATTGCCTCAAGTGGACCCGTTGCTATGTGACGGGTGTCGTGCTTGTGTGGAGTTCTGCCAATTTAATGCACTGGCATATGTTCAAAATAAGCTTATGGTTTTTGATGAAATTTGCCATTCTTGTGGCGGCTGTATGCTTGTTTGCCCACAAAAAGCATTAACAGAGCGAGAAAAGGTTATCGGAAGCGTAGAAGAGGGGAGTTCAGAACAGGTTTATGTTAAATCGGGTTTTTTGAATCCCGGCGAATCCTCCGGCATACCTGTGATTAAAGCTTTGCTTGATTCAAGAGAACCAGAACTTTCGGAAAATACGTGGATTGACTGCCCTCCCGGAAGTGCCTGCATTGTCATGGAAAGTATTCGCGAAGCAGATTATTGCGTTCTAGTAGCAGAACCAACTCTTTTTGGTGTACATAACCTTGCCATGGTTCACGAGTTGGTGAAGTTGTTTAAGAAGCCATATGGTGTAGTGCTCAATAAATGTTTACCTGAAGTGAACCCCGCAGAAGAGTATTGCAAAGAGCACGAGATTCCAATCTTAGATAAAATTCCTTTTGACCATTATTTGGGTGAACTCAATGCTAAAGGGATCATTGTCTCACGCGAAAGTGAAGAATACCGCAACCGATTTTTGGGTATTTGGGAACGGATCCAAGAGGAGGTGCAACAATGAAACAACTCCTCGTTCTTAGTGGAAAAGGTGGCACAGGAAAGACAACCGTAGCCAGTGCACTGATTCATCTATTTAAAACAAAAGCCTTTGCAGATTGCGATGTAGATGCTCCCAATCTACACCTAGTATTTGCAAAAAAAGGAGAACCGAAGCGATCGGATTTTTATGGCTTGAAAAAAGCTTTCATTGACCCGGAGAAATGTATTTCTTGTGGGTTGTGTTTTGATCATTGTCGTTTCTCGGCGATTCAAGTTGTAGATCAGATTTATCGGGTAGAAGAGCACGCATGTGAAGGCTGTGCGGTCTGTCAATTTGTTTGTCCGGTTGAGGCTGTTACCATGAACCCTTCTCCTGCTGGTGAATTACAGCTTTACCAAAACCCACAAATGGTTTTTTCGACAGCTCAATTAAAAATGGGAAGCGGAAATTCAGGACTTTTAGTATCCGAAGTTAAAAAGCAAATGCGAGAAGCAGCTTCGGAACCAGATTTAGCAATTATCGACGGCTCTCCTGGCATTGGATGTCCTGTGATTGCCTCACTCAGTGGTGCTGATTGGGTGCTGATTGTTACAGAGCCTTCGGTTTCCGGAATCAGTGATTTGCAACGAATTGTTAAAACTGCGACGACATTTCAAGTACCGGTATTAGTGTGCATCAATAAAGCTGATACTTCGCCTGAAAAGGCTGAAGAGATTATGCAATATTGCGATGAAAAAGGGATTCAATATGTGGGCAGTATTCCCTTTGATCCCTTAGCTGTGAAAGCGATCAACCAAGGTATTAGTATCATTGAAATCCCTTCCCCTTCGGGTGAAGCGGTTCGAAAAATCTATAAAAAACTTGAAGAAATCATTGATCTTAAGGAGAATGACAAATGAGCGAAGTAAAACCCCAAGCACCCCATGATTTTTCTGTAAAATTACATGCAGCCAGTGAAGTAAAAAAAGTGTTCGCGGTCGTCAGTGGTAAAGGTGGAGTTGGAAAATCTTTAGTGACTTCGTTATTAGCGGTTTCGATGCAACGCTTAGGGTATCATACAGCGATTATGGATGCCGATGTAACAGGTCCTTCGATACCAAAGATCTTTGGCATCCGAGAGAAAGCCAGAGCCGATGAATTGGGCTTATATCCGGTCCGTACACGTACGGGAATCGACATGATGTCGATTAATTTGCTTTTAGAAAATGATACCGACCCAGTCGTTTGGCGTGGGCCGATTATAGCCGGAACAGTAAAACAATTTTGGTCCGATGTCATTTGGGATAAAGTAGATTATATGTTCATAGATTTACCGCCGGGAACCGGAGATGTACCGCTAACCGTTTTCCAATCATTGCCTGTTGATGGCATTATTGTGGTCACTTCTCCTCAAGAGTTGGTTTCGATGATTGTTGCTAAAGCAGTGAAAATGGCGGAAATGATGAATATTCCCGTGGTGGGACTTGTTGAAAATATGTCCTACTTCCAAGCACCGGATACCGGAACCAAATACCAGGTTTTTGGTGATAGTCATATTGAAGAAATCGCCCAGAAACACAATTTGAAAGTTTTAGGGAAATTGCCAATCGATCCCAAACTAGCGAAAGCGTGTGATCAGGGTAGAATAGAGGCTTTCACCGGTGAATGGCTAGATTCCTTAGCAGAAGTTCTAGAAAAAACGGAGGGAAAATAAAATGATCATTGCAGTTGCAAGCGAACAAGATAAAGTTACAGCACATTTTGGACATTGTGTAAATTTTAATCTCTACCACACAAAAGCAGGAACGATTGTTTTGCATGAATCTGTTGCAAATCCGGGTCATCGCCCAGGCTTTTTGCCCAATTATCTCCATGATTTAGGGGTAGAAGTTATCATTTCGGGCGGAATGGGTGGCGGGGCAATCGATATCTTCAACGAAAGAGATATTGAGGTTATCGTCGGTGCTTCTGGTGATGCGAAAGCAGCAGTTGAAGCCTACTTGAAAGGTGAACTGAAGTCCACCGGTTCGGTTTGTCATCAGCACGACCACAACGGGGATTGCGAATAATGAAATCTTCGTGACTGCATCACGGAAAAATTGGAAAATGTACAATAAAATGGAGCAGGTGAAAACCTGCTCCATTTTTTGATGTACTATTTTGCAATGAGGAAAACTACTTCTCCACCGGATTCTAAGGGGCGATCCAAATACACAACAAAGCTGTTGTAATTGGCGCGAGCTTCAGCTAAACCAATAAACTGACGCACACCGGAAGCATAAACTTGCATCGATTCACTAAAGCGAAGGTAAGCGCTTCCCATGTTCAATCCTTTTTCACCGTCAAAATTCTTTTGCGTTACAGTCGTATATTTCTCTAAGCTTTCCAGTAAGAAATTTTGGAAGGAGGAAGGCATACCCATTCCCACTGGGACCTTTACCGGATCTACGGTGCTGCCATCGGGCCAATAACGGACCGAGTAGACAAAACTTTCTTCTGCCTGACGAACGGTTAACCGATAAGATGTAATTGCCTGATAAGGATTACCACTCGGGTCTAGTAGAGTTTCTTCGACCGGTTGCACACTTAACATGCCATATTCCCAGCCCTTGCCACTGACATCGGCTAAAACAATTACCGAGATTGTACCGGAAGAATCTGTCAAGGTGTATCGAATTTTCTCAGCTTTTACGATTTCGAAGGGGACATCGGAAAGATGGATTGAAATCAAGGGTGCGTCGGCTGTAACTTTTTCAAAGATCTGCACATTCTCTGCAACGGCAGTTTCTCCTAATAGTCGTGCTTCGAGGTTCCAGTCACCGGAAGCTTTGTCTTGATATCGAACCGGGCTCAAGTTCATCCGTTCCGCATTGTAGTTTTGGATGACAGTGACCAGCTGACCTTGAGTCATGAGGAGTTCGTTGACATATCCTTGATACGGGGAGTAGATCGGTCCGTAAGCAGTGAGATTGGAAATGCCTTGAACCGTTAATCCATTGAGCAGTTCTACGGTAGCACTGCCATCTCCGGAAATATTCTTCAGCACTCCGTAGAGTGTGACCGGAATTTCTTCCGCCGGAAAAGCTCCGGCAACCGCACCGTTGCTATCAAACAATAGTACAATTTGTTGGTTTAATCGTAAACGTTCAAAACTTTTAGCGGCTTCTTCACTGATTGTAAAAGTGTTATTGAATACGGTTACGGTTTCCGGATACGTATACACAGGATAACCGGTTTGATAATATCCTTTTAGCTTCATGTCGCTGACGTAATAGATGCCATTACGGCCGTCATAGGAAACAACATCGTATTTCTTTACACTTCGGGCAGGAGTTTTCACTCCGTTTTTCATAACGACGGCATCGGCTGGAATTTTCTCGTCACTATTGACTTCATAGATGAAGGAATACGTGATGGCCTTGCTTGAAACAACAGAGGCGAGTTGCAACGAACCCAGATCATCATAATAGAGACGTATGGTTTGGTCTGGTATGATATTATACCAACCCATTTGATACGTGGTCAGTTGACCGTTAAAGAAGAGGGATGTGTTTCTGGAAATTGGGTAGGTTCCCTTGCCAAGTTCTAAACGGTCGGCATAGGCTGCTGTCACCGAGGATTCAACATATTGGGTGCGATCCGGCAAGAAACCGATTGCAGTTCCAACCTGGTTGGCGTCAAAAATCAAACGTCCGCGGCTGCCAACGAAACTTAAAGCGATGTTGTTTTGAACACGATATTGTTGCACCGCTCCATTCACCGAAAACTCAGCTCGACCTTTTTGTAAAGCAGAAGAGCTCTGCCAGGTTCGTAACAATAAAGCATCTTCGACAACTTGAGGATATAAGGTTGATAAAAACGAGGACCCGCTTTTTGAAGAGGAATTCAACAAATTCCATGCCAGCAAGGCCGCACTGCTGCGAGGGAGGGGGGCATTTGCAGATAGATCGATTCCTTCACTTAATCCTAAACGATCGGCCTTGGTGAAATAATTATCCGGCCAGAAGGGACCAATATCTGCAATCGTATAGCCAAGCATATTGATATATACGGTAATGGCTTGGGCATAGGTAATAGTTTCATCGGGACGGAAAGTTCCGTCAGGAAAGCCTCGTAAGATGCCATATTTGCGCACAGCAGCGTTTATATAAGGGGCTTCGGCTAAGGTGCTGCGTACATCGGGAAAGATGGTAAACGTGTTGTAGAGCAGGGGTTGATCAAAGCCCAACATTTTTACAGCTAACATGGCAAACTCGCCGCGCTTCATCGCGGGCTCTTGAGAGAAGACATCTTCGCTGAAAGGTTGAAGTAACCCCAAGGAGGACAATACCTGGGCAGCATCGTTTTCTACAGGGTTTTGAATATCTTGATAAGCAAGTACAGATCCGCTTAGCGTGAGCAAGGATAAAACAATGATCAGCGCGGAGACCCATCGTTTTTTCATGATTGATTCCCTCCTTATTGGTTACGTAAGGCTTCAATAGGATGAAGCTTGGAAGCTTTGTTCGCGGGATAAAAGCCGAAGAAAATTCCTAATATGGCAGAGAAGAGGAAGGCCCCCATCATGATCAAGGGTGATGGAATCAAGATGGTTTTGATTAAGGCAGCCCCCGCCAAAATTGAGCCAATGGTCCCGACGCCAATGCCCAGTAACCCGCCAAAGGCACTTACGGTGGCCGCTTCGATTAAGAATTGAGTGATAATATCCATTCTGCGAGCGCCGATTGCGGTTCGAATCCCGATTTCACGCGTTCGTTCCGTGACTGAAACCAGCATGATGTTCATGATACCAATACCACCAACCATGAGAGAGATGCCGGCAATCCCCCCCACAACCAAACTCATCATACGGGTGCTTTCGCTCATTTCATCTTGCCATTCGTTTTGAGAATAAACATTGTAATACCATTCTTGGGCAAATTTCCCCGCCAAAAAGGTTTTAATCAGTCCAATGGCAGTGTCAGTTGCCTCACCGTCTTTCGCTTTAGCGATGTAGCCGTTTATGGTAGTGCTTTGGCTAAAGGTTCGCATCAAGGTGTAGGGCATGACCATCATGTCGTCGGTGGACCAACGAGCTCCATTCATTTTGGCTTCGTAGACGCCAATCACTGTAACATCTTCGCCCATGATTTTCATAACTTTGCCAACAGCACTTTCCAAGCCGAACAGGTCTTTGCGAACACGTTCTCCTAAAAGAACAACCTTGATGCGGTTTTTCACATCGGAATACGAAATATCACGACCGGCAACGATTTTATAGCCCATGGTATCGCTGTATTGTTCATTACCAAAGTAGAGCGTGGTGTCCTCAATGGCTTTGGACTTATATTTAATGTTGTTGACCCAGGATTGACTGTTTGGTGTTACTGCGGTGATATACTCCGAAAGTCCCATACAGTATTCGAAAAGGTCTTGGGAAATATCGGACTGTTCATCCCAAACATTGATTGAAATCGTGTCACGAGCCATGGAATACCACTGTTCCATTTGTTTTTGGGTATATCCTTGAATCAAGGTGACCAAGATGATCACGGAACTGACACCGATGATAATACCGAGCATGGTCAAAAAAGAGCGCATTTTATTGGTGAAAATGGATTTCATGGCCATGTTGAAGGCACGAAAGAAATTCAAGAAAAGACCTCCCTTCCGTCATGGCGCTTGTTTCCGAGCAATTCATCGGAAATGATTCTGCCGTCCTGTAAAGTGACAATGCGCTTCGCCATTCGGGCTAGTTTTTGATCGTGGGTGATCAATAAAACGGTATTGCCAGCGTTATTAAGTTCCACTAATTTGCTCATGATTTCTCCGCCGGATTTGGAGTCTAGGTTTCCTGTTGGTTCATCGGCCATGATGATCGGGGGGCTGGTAACAATGGCACGGGCAATGGCTACGCGTTGCTGTTGTCCGCCTGACATCTC
Source organism: uncultured Eubacteriales bacterium (assembly GCA_964425745.1). GTDB lineage: Bacteria > Bacillota > JAAYKD01 > JAAYKD01 > JAAYKD01 > CALCNS01. Next base: position 146,959 of record CAYRNW010000002.1, read on the forward strand.
ATGGGGTTTATGGTGCATCCGTTCAAAGAGACCAACTTCATCTAGAGCGATTGCAGTTCTTTCTCGGCGCTCTTTCGCCGAAATCCCTTGGTAAATCAAGGGAAGTTCCACATTTTCAAAAGCGGTAAGAGCCGATATTAGATTAAACCCTTGGAAGACGAATCCAATTTCTCGGCTTCGTATCCTACTCAACATGGAGGGCTTCATTTCGTTGACGGTTTCACCATTCAGCATATAAACGCCATAGGTTGGGATATCCAAACAACCTAAAATATTCATCAGAGTGGATTTTCCGGAACCGGATTGACCCAAAACTGCGATAAACTCTCCTTCGTCCACCACAAGCGATACGTCATCCAATGCCTTGACTTCGGCTTCCGAGTCTTCGTTATAGATTTTACTGATATTTCTGGCATCGATTAGGGTCGACATAGCGCTCCTCCTATTTCACAATCACTCCGCCACCGTAATTCGGCCCAGAAGTTTGTTGTAAGTATACTTCTACGTTTTCTTCGAGTCCTTCCACGATTTCAGTGTTCATCGCATCCGATAAACCAATGCTGACCGGGATTGCAACAAACCCCTTAGGAAGGCTTTCTTCAGGGACCTCTAGTAGGGTAGGATACAGATCGGAGGTTTCTGCTCGCACGAAGACGGCTGGGCCGAATTCAGTGTTAATAATGGCAGAACTGGGCACCATAAGAACGTCCTCTTTGGTTACCGCATTGATGGTATACGATACGCCCATCCCAGGTTTTAGATTCCCGGGGTTGGAAATTGTAATCGTTGCCGGAAAATATGCGGCGCTTCCTTTGCCACCGGAAGAGCTAGCTTCATAGCTGAGGTCTGAAATGGTACCTTCCATGAAAATTGTTCCATCGATTTGATCAAACATGATACTGACCGGCATACCTAGACTGACTTTGGAAATATCAATTTCATCGATACTGGTCGTAACAATCATTTGAGATAAATCAGCAATCACTACCACCGGGGTGCCGTTTCCAGCCAGTTTATTCCCGGGTTGGATCACCATGCTGGTTATCATACCGTTGATAGGACTCGTCAACACATTTTCCTGCACTTGGCTGGAATACTCGGCAATCCGTTCTTGTAAAGAAACCAAGTTTTTTTGCTCTTCATCAAGGGTTTGATGCAAGCTGGGATTGCTGAGCTTTAGAAGCACATCGCCTTCTGAATAATCGGAATACTCTATGATGCTCGCTTGCGTACATTCACCACTACTCATGACCGTGAGCGTGGTTTCTTGACGGAATTTCAAAGTACCGATATCATAGGGAAGCAGCTTTTCGCCACTTTCATTGATAAGGTAAGCGGTTGCTTCTAAACCTTCGGTTAAGGTGCCGGGATTGGACATTTCAAAATTGACACGGAAGCAAACGGTGCCATCGCTGTTGACTTTACGAATCCGTTCAACAGAGGTGACCGTTCCACCGATATTGGTCATGGTAGCAGGCACAGAAATCGTGGCCGCCATTCCGGTTTTAATTTCTTCAAGATATCCATAGGTAAAATAGAGTGCTAATTTCATGACCGAATCATCGACTAAACGACCGATCGTAGTGCCAGGTGAAAGATAATCACCGACTTTCATGCTGCTTCCTTGAATCAGATGACCGGAAAACGGAGCTGAAAGGGTTAAATTTTCGATTTCATTACTGAGAGAGCGAATTCGATCTAACAACTGTGTTTGTTCTTTCATGGCAGCCGAAAGCTTTTCTCGGGCTTCTTCCGCATCGACACGGAACAAGGGTGTTCCAATTGCGACAGAATCACCGGCACGAACATAAACTTCCTCAACAGTGCCAATCATTTTCCCGCCTAATTCGGCTTTTTCTTTGGGAGCAGCGGTTCCCCAACCCGTGATATTTGCGCCAATGGTTCCGCGCATGGAATAACCGGTCATGATTTGACCCTCCGGGGAATTTGTTTTAAGTAAGGTTTGAACGAGATACCACCCACCTACAACAAGAATGGCTAAAATGATCAGGCCGATTGTCCATTTGATTTTTGTTGACAATCCTTTCTTTCGCTGCTTCTCATAGGCTGCGTATTTATTACGAGCAACTTGAACTTTATCCGCAGGCTCTGCGGTTGGTTCGGTGTTTAGGGGTTCATTGGACAAAAAAATCTCCTCCTCATTACGTGCTGGAAAAATGCTACAATAATATGTCTGTAAGTAAGACGGTTCTAAGCTGTGAAATGTTTCGTCAAATTCGACTTTATTCGAAATCCGATGAAAGCAGACACCTTGCAGAGTATACACCTCTTCCAAAAAAATGTAAACCCGAAAGGATGGTTCTCATGCCGTATGTTATTGCCTTTTTCGAAGGAATTATAACCTTTATTTCTCCATGCTTGCTTCCGATGTTGCCGATTTATCTCATGTATTTTGCTGGAGGTGCACAAGGACAGCAGAAGAAGACCAATGTCTTGAGCAACGCATTGGGATTTGTACTAGGATTTACTTTAGTTTTTGTTACCCTCGGTGCTTTTGCGGGGAGTATAGGCCAATTTCTGCGAAGTTATCAAACGGCAGTGAACTGGGTTTCCGGTAGCTTGATCATTCTGTTCGGATTGAATTTTCTGGGAGTTTTGCCCTGGAATCTCTTTCGCGGCAATTTGAAGCGTCAAAATGTCACAGAACTAACCTTTGCATCATCGGTCCTGTTTGGTATGGTTTTCTCCATTGGTTGGACCCCCTGTGTTGGAGCTTTTTTGGGATCAGCTTTACTGATGGCCTCACAACAAGGATCGGTTTTGAAAGGTATTCTCATGTTGCTCCTTTATTCCTTGGGATTAGGGATCCCGTTCATCATTAGTGCGGTTCTGCTGGACCAGTTGAAATCGGCATTTCAATGGATTAAACAGCATTATGACCTTATCAATCGGATTTCTGGTGCCTTTTTGATTGCTGTGGGTGTTTTGATCATCACCGGCTGGTTGGGGCGCTTATTAACACTCTTATCGTAGAAACAGAAAGGAAAACAGAATGAAAGCACAAACCAAATGGCTCCTGTTATTAGTCCTCTTGATCGTTGTTTTGGTCGGAGGAGGTATGGTATATCAGCAATTAAGAGCCAATTATCAAGTGGATAATTTGCAAACGGCAACACCAAACGAAGAAGATCCTTCTAGCGAAGAAAAGATGGCGATCCCAAACTTTGAGCTCCAAGATTGGGAGGGCAACCCGGTTGAGTTCTCTTCCTTTTTAGGGAAACCGGTCATCATCAATTTCTGGGCAAGTTGGTGTCCTTATTGTGTGGATGAAATGCCTTATTTTGAGACGGTGTATCAAGAATTCGGAGAAGGAATCCAATTTCTGATGATCGATAGTGTCGACGGCTCTCGCGAAACAATTCAGAAGGGTAAAGATTTTTTAGCGAAATACGAATACACCTTTCCGGTTTATTTCGATACACAATATGTTGCCGGTCAAATCTTTGGGCTTCAAGGATTACCCGCCACGTTTCTGATTGACGAAGACGGATATTTTGTAGCCTGGGTCAATGGCATGACCGACGAGGAGACACTACGCTTAGGCATTGAAATGCTGTTGAAATAGAAAAGATGCTCCCCTCACCAGGGAGCATCTTTTTAATATTCTTCTTCGACTTCGCGTTGGCCCACTTCTACGCGGACGGTTAAAATGCGGTGCTCGGTGATTTCTTGCACCCAGACCTTCAGATGTTGATATTGAAAAGAAGCTTGTGCTTCCGGAAATCCGTTTAACATTTCTATGACCCAACCACCAACAGTCGTATAGTCGCTGTCAAAATCACGTTCGTCAATTTCAAAATATTCTAAGAAGTCATAGATGCTGATATCAGCGTCGACTTCCACTGTTTTATCATCAATCGTTTTGAAGTATTCTTCTACTTCATCGGATTCATCCCAGATTTCACCAACCAGTTGCTCCAAGACGTCTTCCATGGTCAAAACACCTAAGGTTCCGCCGTATTCATCGGTGACCACAGCCATGTGCATTTTTCGACGTTTCAATTCTGCTAAGACCGAGGGTAATTTCATCGATTTATGAATAAAGCAAACATCCATCAGCAAGGTTCGTATTGAAAATTCCCGGGTCTCCACGATTTTCTTGAAAAAGTGGTTCAAATACAAAATACCAATAATATTATCGATGCTATCTTCATAGACCGGTATTCTGGAAAAGCGCGAGTGAACAGCGATTTCTAGAATGCTATCCATATCATCTTCAACATCAATAGATACCATGTCAACCCGAGGTGTGATAATCTCTTGTGCCGAAATCTCGGAGAACTCTAAAGCAGATTGTAATAAGTCGCTGCGTTCCTCATCAATGACTCCTTCGTCTTCAACCGTTTCAATAATGGAATATAAGTCATCTTCCGTGACGGTCGCATTCTGCTCGGGAATGCCGAATAAACGATTGATTGCATACAGAAATTTTCCCAAAATGAAGACGAGCGGGAATGTGAGGAACATCAGGAAGCGTAAGAAGGGTGCTGTCGTAAGAGAAAATCCCTCGGCGTGATCTTTTGCCAAAATTTTTGGTAGAATTTCCCCGAAGGTCAAAATCAGGACAGTCATAATGGCAGTGGAAATGCCCACGCCACCTTCCCCCAATAATTGAATGGCGATTAGTGTCGCTAACGAAGAAGAAGCGATGTTCACAAGATTGTTGCCAATCAAAATTGTAGTTAAAGCGGTTTCATAATGTTCGTAGATAAAGTAGGCTAGTTCAGCTTTTTTGCTCCCGCTTTCAGCGGATTTCTTAAGTCGCATCTTATTTGCGGATGCAAAAGCAATTTCCGATGCGGAAAAGTAGGCAGAAAAGGCGATGAAAACGGTGATCAAAAGATAAGGTCCGTACGGACTGTCGTCCATGGAAATACTCACTCCTCATTCATTGTTAATTTGATAGATCGTTGACCTTTACCAAAAGTTTGACAATGCGTTTGTTGTCGATTTTCAATACTGAAACCGTAACACCGTTATAAACAAAGCTGTCGCCCTCTTTTGGGACATAGTCAAAGTGCTCTAAAACCCAGGAACCCATGGTTTTGTGCCATAATTCGTCTTTGTCGTAATCATCGTACCGCATCAGTTCAAATGCATCGTCGACATCGAATTCGGCATCGACTTCATAACGATTACCACCTATAGGCACAAATTCCTCGATGACTTCATCGTCTTCATCCCAAATTTCTCCAACCAATTCTTCCAAGATATCCTCAACGGTCATAATGCCAAGGGTGCCACCATAATCATCATTGACAATGGCCATGTGCAATTTTCTTCGGCTCATCTCTTGGAGTAAATCATCGATCTTGGTTGTTTTGGGGACAAAATAAGGGGGGTCCAGTAGGGCACGCAAATTGATATGATCTCCTTGCTTCAAATATAACTTGAGGAATTTTCGTATATTCAAAACCCCGATGATATGGTCGATGTTGTTTTCATAAACCGGGAGTCTTGAGAATTTTTCTTCTTTGATCGTTGCCAAGATTTCTTGACAAGTGCTATCGATATCAATGGCCACGACATCAACGCGGGCGGTCAAGGTATCTTGCGCGGTGATATCATCAAATTCTAATGCGGAACTAATCAATTCGCTTTTTCCGGCTTCTAAACTACCCTCTTCACGAATGGTTTCTAAAATGTCATAAAGTTCATCTTCGGTAACGGTGGGCTCTTCCTGCTTATTGAAGAGTTTTGAAACGCCCTTACTGATTACCGTGAAAAAGAACACTACAGGTGCTAAAAGCTTTATTAAAAAATAAAGAAAGCCTGCCACAGCTAAAACAAAACTCTCGTTTTGACTTTTTGCTAAGTTCTTCGGTATCATTTCTGCAAACAGAAATACGATTAAAGTCGTAAGCAAAGTGCTATAAGCTACAGAATCGCTTCCCCAAGTTCGGGTCGCAATCAAGGTTGCCGTAGTGGCGGTACCTATATGCATTAGATTGGTTCCTACCAACATGGTTGTAATGGATTTATCGAAGTTGTTCAAAATATACAAGGCCTTTTTAGCTCGAACATCTCCATTATCTGCATAGTTTTTAATACGAATTTTGTTGACAGATGCATACGCAATTTCGGATCCGGCAAAAAAGCCGCCTCCGAGAAGCGTAAAAAACGGCAAGATATAATACCAACTGTCACTACCCATCTGGGTAACCACACTCCTTTTCATGTACCATGAGCAACCTGCTCTATTGCTTATTCTCTTTCTCCAAACTGATAAAAATAAATAGCGAATCCATACCAAAATGCTATAGTGAACCGTTACCTGTGAATAAGCAAACATAACCTGTATAGAAAATAACAACTTATATTATATCGTATGAGAAGAGTGACTGCAAGAAGAAAATCAAGGTATTACATCGCTCTCGACCGATTTGGACCGATGTAGGTCGATTTCTGACGATTTACCCTTCCAGAGTCCTTGTTTTTCTATGAAGTGTTCGTAATCATTCCATTTGATTATGAATCAATTACCAGATTGAATTTACATAGGACTTTTCCTATAGTATAATACCGTTGTTGTCTCTGATATTTCAAAGGAGGATAAACGTATGCGTTATACCGGTGTCACATCTCGAGGGATTATTACCCCGATTTTTCAACAGGGAGATCCTTTGGTTAAAATGATCACACAAAGCCTTTTAAAAGCATCTGAAGTTGAGGGTTTTGCTTTATCCAATGGGGATATTATAGGCGTAACCGAGGCCGTTGTTGCCAGAACGCAAGGAAACTACGCTACTGTAGATCAAATTGCAGAAGATATTCGCAGCAAACTAGGCGGAGAAGATATGGGCATTGTTTTTCCAATCTTATCTCGTAACCGTTTTGCTATTTTATTGCGTGCTATCGCAAGGTCGTGTAAAAAACTCTATGTGCAATTGTCGTATCCTACCGATGAAGTGGGAAATGGTCTCCTAACTTGGGAGCAGGTTGATGAAAAGGGAATCGATCCTTATAAAGATCACTTTACTGAAACTGAATTCCGCAAAATCTTTGGAATGAATACGGTTCATCCCTTTACCGGTGTGGACTATATCGAATATTATAAGAGTTTCGCACCCCATATTGAAATTATTTTTTCCAATGATCCACGGCACATCTTAAAATTCACCAAGAATGTGCTCAATTGCGATATTCATACCAGAAAGCGAACTCAAAATATTCTAAGAAAAGCTGGAGCCGAACGAGCCTACAGATTAGACGAAATCATGACAGAGTCGGTGCAAGGGAGTGGCTATAATCCGCAATTTGGCTTGTTGGGTTCCAACAAAGCCACTGAAGAAAAAGTTAAATTATTCCCGCGAGACTGTTCAGACTTCGTTGAGCTGTTGCAAGAATCGTTAAAACAAGCTACGGGAAAGGCTTTAGAAGTGATGGTGTATGGGGACGGAGGGTTCAAAGACCCGGTTGGGGGCATTTGGGAATTAGCCGACCCAGTGATCTCTCCCGCCTATACAACAGGCTTAGAAGGTACCCCGAATGAGTTGAAGATGAAGTATTTTGCAGATAACGAATTCGGTCATCTCAATGGAGAAGCGTTGGCAGAAGCAATGCGCAAAACCATCCGTGCCAAAGATGGAAATTTGACTGGGAAAATGACCTCACAAGGAACAACTCCTCGAAAATTAACCGATTTATTGGGCAGTTTATGTGACCTCACCAGTGGTAGTGGCGACCGTGGAACCCCAGTGGTTTTAATACAAGGTTATTTCACGAATTTCGCCAGTGAGTAATTTAACCGTGTATTAAATAGCAAAGATCAATGCATAAAAACAAACAGACTATTTTAAACTTTACGAGTTTGAAATAGTCTGTTTTTTATACCATAAATTTGACATCATATGAAATTTGCAAAAAAATCTTAAATTTCCCTCTGTTTTAGAAGGAAAACCCCGAGAAACATCAAATATAATAATAACTGTCCTTGTACCCTTTTTTAAGCGAAGACTCTGTTTTTGTTTGATACCTAAGGGATGAAAAAGAATAGGTGAATTCCACTTTGGTGAATATTTATACAACAGGGGGGGCTCTTCAATGACGACATCATTGAGCTACAAATTCAGACGCCTTTTAGCCATGATTTTGGTTCTGGCACAATTAACCGGTTCTGCACCCGGTCTCTTGGTTGTGGCAGAAACTGTAACCGAACCACCTGCACTGGAGGAGTCTGTACCCATTGAAGATACTGCCCCAGGGGAGGAGTCTGTACCGGAGGAAGGTGAATCAGCGAATGCTGGAGAGTCTACAGATACAACTGTGACAGAAGAAGTTGTAACCGTTGTCGAAGATGAACCAACTGTAGAAATTTTAGGAATTTTACCTCCTAGTGGTCCTGTTACATTTACCGACAATGATGCTACCAGCACAAACCCTTATGTAATTAGTAGCCTTGAAGATCCTCTGATGTTTATGGTTGGCACTTATGCTTCAGTCCAGCCCACTGAATTATGGTTTTCCTTTACCGTTGGTGAAGGTGTTGTGGATGCTGCTATTGTGATTTCGGGTTTAGAACCCGATGGCCCAACCGTGACCGGACAATATTTGCGTGCCTTAACTTTATACAATAGTGATGAACAAACGGTGTTTTCTACATTTTCAAACGGGGCATTCGGAGCGTTAGTCAGCGCGGGAACTTATAAATTGAAAGTTCGCCCTTCGGACAGCACAGGAACAACCCCTACCGGTGGCGCGATTGATCCGATGATGTGGTCGATGGCCTTTCAACTTGTTCCAACCGGGCCAACCACGATAGGAGAAGGTCAGGCTACTAGTACTAATCCGATAATCATTGCTGACTTAACCAAACCTTTCGATTTTTCAGTTGCGACTCAAACCACACAGCCCAGTGAACTGTGGTTTAGCTTTGTTGTACCAGATGGGATCAGTAACAAGCAATTAACCATACGAGGAAATCAAAAGGATGGCTTTGTAACGTACCTCCATAATATGGAGATTTACGATTCCGGTAAAAATCTATTGCAACCAGAGCAATCTTCCTGGGGAACGCTGATTGATATTGTTGATGCTGGAACCTATTATTTGCGTTTGAGGAACTCGGATTATACAGGCACTGCCAGTGGGACTCCTATTCCTGCTATGAGTTGGACGCTAACGTTTACTTTATTTACCACTTCACCAAACGTTTTAGCTGAGGGTTCGGCTACGCAACAGAACCCAGTGGTAATTACAGACTTACAAAGTGGTTATGCTTTCTGTGTAGGAGATTACACAAACCAACCCACAGAAGTATGGTTTGCATTTGCGGTTCCCGAAGGAGTTTCTAATCAAGAAATTGTTTTGAACCACGGAGGTGGATTGGCCTATTACGGGTTTGATACCTATGGTATTAATGAGTTGGCCCTTTTCGATGCGACCGGGACCGAACTCGCTAGTGAGATTAGTAACCCTGTTTTTGCTCAAGTCAGTAGCGGAAATTATGCATTGCGTTTGCGCAATTTTGTACAATGGGGACCGGCAGCGGGCACGTACCAACCGATTGAACCGACCAGTTACCAAATTTCTTATAAAAGCGCTTTAAGCAAACCAACACTTAACAGTAATTCAGCTCAACCGGGAAATTACGCAACCTCACAAACTGTTTTTATTGATGTGCCTGTAGGCACTTCAGTAATATACTCACAGATGCAAAGGCCATGGGAAGACGAATCCTACACATTATACAATGAGCAAACTGGTGTTACTTATGATGAATCCAAAACACTTCATTTTTCTGCAGTTACTTTTGATGGATCAAATCAAATAGACTCCTATAGTGGCCCGGTGACTATGACCTATTTGATTGGAGCCTATGTACTAACCGATACCCCTCCTTCTACAGCAATCGTTCTTGATGAAAATCCGTATTGGTATATAGATACCCGTTCGACCGGAGCCGGTAATTATGGAATTAGCTTTGGCTTGATTCGCGAATCAAGCTGGGGTACTTCTTCATGGTCAATTTATGATTTTGCCGGTAATTTGATCAAACGCGGACAAGGGGAAGAATATGAAGGAACCCAGGTTCACGAAGTTGTCCAGTTTGGTCAGGGCCAGTATTATTTAAATTTGGAATATAGCAATTACCGTATTGGGTCTCCGAGTATTGTGAAGGCTTTAGATAGCATTCCCGTTGTAAGTTTGCCTACAGGAACTTATACCGAGGCACAAACCGTAACGTTATCCTTACCTGCGGACGCACCCGCAGGGAGCCAGATTTATTATAAAGTGGATAATGTGAGCTGGGTAGATGCTTACTCGAACACGGGTTTATACGAGGCAGGTACTCAAATTACGATTCGTAATGATAGTGCCATTTATTGTTATGTGAAGGACGACCAAGATCGCATCGGTCCGGTCAACAAAGTTGTCTACACTTTTTCGGGAACTCTGCCAACTGCGCCCACATCGAATCTTGTTAATTATGGAAATTATCCAGAAGGAACACTTCTTACCCTTAATGCACAAGAAGGGAAAGAGATTTATTATTTCTTCCGAAAAACTGAAGATTATCCCACAACCTATACAATATATGCCCAAGGAACCAAATACACAGGATCAATTCCGTTAACTTCGCTTTTAGTGAATCCGACTAGTTACTATAAAGATATTTATTTGTATGCGGTTGCCATTGATTCTACAAGTGGATTAGCAAGTGGGTACTTAAGTCAAACCTATCGCTATGTGGTTCAGGGACCAACAATTACACCAACGCCTGCTACGAGCGGAATCACCTATGTGGATGCTGCTACACAAATCACGGTATCTCATACTTTAGAAGGTACTATTTATTATGCCCTAAATAACAATACAGATTATCCGCAATGGTATTATACCTATTCCACCCCCATTCCTCTGACAACCAATACTCGTATTCGCACAAATATAAAATATGATAGTTCCAATTATTCAACGATTAGTGAAGCCAAATTTGTTGTTACAGCAAGTAAAGAAATGCCTCTGCGAGAATATGTATATGCCTATGCTTTCAAAGGAGAGGAAGGTCGGTACCATATCTCTGCAGCTACACCTGGAACTTATACCATTACGGTTTCCAATGAATATCCCGTTGAGGTTTGGAATCAAGATAAATCCCAGCTGCTGGCTTCTCGAACCAGTGGTTGGCAAGATTTGGTGGTTGATCTGCCTGCCGGAAACTCCTGGATCATTGTTGATAACCCTACCGAAATGGCAGAATCACAATACTATGTTTATGTGCAAAGACAAGTGGCTCCGCCAGTGTTTTCGCCGGAGCCGACTGGAGAATGGCAGACTGCTCCAGAATCAATTACAATTACGTCTCCGGAGAATGCAACAATTCATTATAACGATGGGACTTGGAAAAGTGGGACTTCTCCAATAACGATAACCGGATTATCGGAAGGAACACGATATTTTTCGGCTTATTGTGAAATCAATTCGATTAATAGTACCTATGTTTATAAAACGTATTACATTGATGCAACACCACCATATTTGGAGGATTTAGAATCCAGCGTCTACAGATTCAAGTATAATATTAGCAATAGTACTTGGAGTTATACATCGATTGGACCAGCAGTGTCTACCCTTTTTGATACGGTTTATATACAGTCAACCGGTTTCAAAGATGCAACTAGTGGAATAGCCAAATTACATTATTATGCCTCAAAGGACCAAGGAGTGACTTGGCAATCGATTGGTAGTGCGGCCTTGAATGAATACTCTAACATTCCTAACTTTATGTGGAATACGCACGATTTCGTTGGTGACACAAGGGTAGAAAATGTATGGCTCAGGATTATTGTAGAAGATAAAGCAGGGTTAAAGAGTGCTGCCGATCCCAAAGATGTTGTAGATACCTTTGCCTATCCCTTCCATATTGATAATATTCCTACGGTAGCACCAACGAATCTCACTGTTACTCCAGGGCAAGGAAATGTATCACTTTCTTGGGACAGCACGTATGATTACTTCTATATATATCGAGCTGAAACATTAGAAGCATTAGCTTTGCAAACGGAACCGATTGGATATACAAATAATAAGACCTATTTAGATTATTTAGTGACTCCCTCGGACACTTCTAAAACCTTCTACTACGCTGTTTCTGCGGGTGATCGGGACCGTAATTACAAAGAGAGTGCTAAAACAAGTTCTACAGGGGTTTCTCCCTTAGCAGACACAACGAATCCTACGGCAGCATTTGGTGGGGAATATGTGGGGCCACAGAGCTCTTTCTATTGGGATGTTTCCGATAATGTGGCTTTAGGAAGCGTCAAAGTTACGATAACAGGAGCGAGTTCGTCAAAGATTTATACTGTTACTGAATTTAACTCAATTAGAAATCATACGCAGTATTTTTATCCTAGCACCTTAGCAGATTTCGGATTTACTGAAGGCGAATATGCAATCACTTTAGAAATCACAGACGCAACCGGCAATACATATACGCAATCAGATAGTTTCATTTATGATATTACTCCTCCATTAATCCCCGTAACTATAACCGCTTCATCACTCTCTGGGCGTATCCGTCTGGGATGGACGCCTTCCGCTTCAATAGATGTTCGCTACTATACCATCTATCGAAGCGAAACTGAAACAGGAGAGTATGATTACCGAACCTATACCTATGATTACCAGACAACGTACGACGATTCCTTAGCAAGCGATGTGGGCCAAACCTATTATTACAAAATTAAGGTTCAAGATAAAGCAGGAAATGAAAGTGATTTTACAAGCACAGTCAGTGCAGTTGTAGGAGAGTTTAACCCTTCTTTGCGTATCGCTGTACAACCGGTGCCTGGTCAATCATTGACCTTGTATTACAAAGATTTCCCGCCTGAGTATTATGACAGTAGTCTCAATGGTTATGTTTACGAAAATATCGAGTTCTATTTAGATCAGGAAACTAGTCCGTTCCGGACAGTGTCTAACTATAGTTATGGCATGGACCAGGAGAGAAGTATTAGTTACACTGTACCCATTACCATGACAGGAAGTCATACGATTCGTGCAATTTCTCGAGGTGCTTCCTCAGACCTTGACCGCACAGCGATGATTCGTTTTACGGTGACGGAATATGCACCAACATTGACCTTGGGTGTTGGAAGCGCTACTCCGGGTAGTGTGGTCTCTTATACGCTGTCAGATTTTGCACCAGTACAATATGTATATCTCTATTTAAACCCCGATGATAGCGGAACTAGTTCCGGAAATTATTTGACGTATCTTTATTATTATGATGAGGAATCCTATACTGCGAATGTGACCATCCCCACAACGGTAACACCGGGAATTTATACCTTGCGCGCAGTACAAGCCAATAGTAATCTCACAGCGTTCGCTACACTTGAAGTTACTTCCCCGCAAGCTACTGTTACGTTATCGGAGTCGTATCCACCGATTTTAGGTAAAACGATTTCTATCGGCGGAGAGGGCTACAAACCATATGAAAATGTTGATATTTATGTGAATGACCAACCTAAACTCACACAACAGGTCGGGTATTCAGGTTATTTGAGTCGTTCAATGACTCTACCAGATACACTGGCAGGGAACAGTTTGACTATTGTAACCGTTGGACAAGAAAGCCAGCGAATGGCAGTGTTATCAACAGCGATACAGCAAAACAAACCCGTATTGACGTTGCCCGAAAGTGCTATTTTGGGGAGTGCTTTTACCGTTAGTGCAACTGGTTATGGAGCCTATGAACGGATTCGTCTTTATATGGATGGCTCGGAAATCTCATCGAATTATGCTACCGCGAGTGGAACAACCTCCTTTACTTACACCCTACCTTTGTCTACATCTACAGGTAGACATTCCATAGAACTCTTGGATGCAGCAGGGAATCGCGTTGGAGGAAGTTTAGTCGTAACGCGAGCGAATCTCACGTTGACCCCGTCTGGAAATCCGGTATTGGGTTCTGAGTTATCGCTCATTGCTTCGGATTTCAAAGCCAGTGAGACGGTTACCTTCACAATGAATGGGGTAACGTTAGGAAATAAAACTGCAGATGCTTCAGGAATTGCTATTTATACGATTGCCAGCTTAGCCGTAAGTTCCAATACTTATGTCTTTACAGCTAGTGGTAGCTCCGGTACGGCAGTATCCGCTTGGAGCGCTTATACATCAGATCGGTTAACCGTGAGTTATGAAGGTGTCTTAGAACCGGGTAAAGCGTTATCCGTTGGAGTAAGTGGTTTAGCTGCTGGTGCTACTTTGAAAGCATTCATGAATCAACAACCCAGTGTGTTTGATCCGGCCATTGTTGCCGACAGCTCAGGAAATGCAACATTTGATTTAATTCTTCCTGCAGGATATGTTGGCGAAAGTGCTCAATTGCTGGTCTGTGGAGAGGGTTCAGGCAATACCTATCCATGGCAAACAACGGACCTTCCGGTTTCATCTGTAACAGCAAGTACGACCTATAGCCCGGCAACACCCTCCGCAGGAGCTACCCTCACATTCTCGGCTTCTGGTTTTAGCTCGAGTGATACAATTAATCTTTGGTTTGAAGGAAAGCAAGTTGCCACGGCGACTGCTACAGCAACAGGAACGGCAAGCTTAGCTTGGAGTATTCCCTTGGCTACAAAAGCGGGACAATACACCTTTACCCTAAGTGGTGTCAATGGACATCAGTATGTGAAGAGCAATGTAACGATTGCTGCTTATCAACCCAATATTTCTGCACCTACCTCTGCTACGGCTGGTGAACAAATCACGGTTTCTGCCACTGGATTAGCAGACGGCGAACTGATGTTTGTTTCACTGAACGGAACCCAGGTTTCCAATAGCCCGGCTACGGCTACTTCGAGTTCAGCGGCAGCATCGTTTATCATTCCGGCTCATATGGCTGCCGGAACCTATGGTTTGGTTATTACTTTCAATCAAAGCACTGCTGTCGTAGAAAGAACCATCACCATTCAAGGGTTCACGCCTGCGTTGACAACAGCTCAAGATGAATCCAAAACCAAAGCCAATCTTACTTTAGCGGGCTTCGCAGTGGGTGAAGGAGTCAAAGTTTACTTTGATAATCGTGAAATAACCTCTGCTGTTACAACGGTAGAAGGCAATCCTAACTTCGTAATTGGATCTACCGGTATCTTGAATTTAGTGTATAGTTTCCCGGTTAGTGTGACTTCCGGGACCCACAGCTTTGCCGTTATCGGTAAGGTTAGCCACCGCATGGCCTATGACACCTTAGACATTGAAGTCAGTGGTCAACGAGTAACCATGTTAAATACAGATGATCGTGCAGAAGGCAAACCTGGTATTTCAATGACGCTATCTGCCGATGGGTTTACTCCCGGTGTGACGGTGCAAGTAAAATTCGGAGATATGGATATTACACCGACTCAAAAAATCACCGACAGCAATGGGTATTACACTGCTTCATTGAATATACCCTTAGGAGCCAATGACGGCCTACACACCGTGCAGGTCTTAGCTCCTTTTGTACAAGAGCTGGCACAAACCACGGTCAGAGTCGACACCATTGCACCCACTGTTCCGGTAGGGAGTGCAATTCAAGCAAAACGTCAAATCACCTTCCAATGGGAAAAAGTAGCAGATGCCGATATTGATAAGTATCAGGTGTTCCGCAAACTCAGTAGTGAACTTAGTTCGGCGTATGTCATGACCAATGAGGTCAGCAGTACGGTATCCTCCGTGGTTCATCAACTGGCAGCTCAAACGTACCCGCTTGTGATTGGTGAGACTTATAACTATATGGTCAAATCGGTTGACCGATTAGGCAATGTCAGTATAGGTTCTACCCCAGTTACGGCTACATTATTGCCCGATACTGCGAACCCCGTAGTTGAGTACATGGGTGGACCATACGGTGGGTATTATAATGGGAACTATACGTTGCGTGGTCAGGCCGAATTCACTCCAACCATTAGTGATGATCGTCAAGCCACTTCGGTCACCATGGCCTATAGTAAAGACGGCAGCACGTTTACCTCTTTGCCAGCAACAGCTTTGACGTACCAAGGCACTTCTTGGAGTGGAACCTATTTATTCAGAGCTACAGTTATGTTAGATACGGTTGCAATTAGCCAACAAGCAGAGCTGGGGGATGGCCTTTATACGATACGATTGACCGCACTCGATGCAGCCGGTAAGAGTAGTGTTCGGACCCAACAATACTATATCGATAATACACCACCAGCGGCGGCAACGGCGTTTACCGCGGCCGATGGAGCAAAAAATGCGAATTTACAATGGAGCTATGCCAACTCTGCCGATGTAGATTACTTCCTACTTTCCTACGGTACCGATCCGGCGAACTTGAATTCTACAAATTATATTAATAATGATCAGCGTTCGTATCAAGTTAATAACCTAACTGCCGGAACACAATATACGTTCAAGTTACAGGCACGAGACTATGCCGGAAATTTATCAAGCGCATTGAGCGCAACAGCCACACCTTTTACGGATACCATTGCTCCGGTTATTGATGCTACTACCATTAATCCAGCTGCCAAGACGCGTTTTGGAGCTTCGGCAAGTTTCAATATGAAGGCTACCGACAATGTGGGCGTTACAGCAATGAATGTATATGTTGCTCCCAAAGCAACTGGCACTTTTACGCAGATTGATTCGAATGCATATTCGTTCTACAACTACGGTGAAACAAAATACATTTATCTAAACAACATCACTCTAAATGGGGAGTACATTGTTCGATTTGTTGCCTTAGATGCAGCAGGGTTAGAATCGGCACCTTTGGATGTCGAGTATCTCTTCGATGTGACACCCCCAGTGGTTGCTACCCCAACAGCGACTTCGGTTTCGGGCGGCATTTTGATAAGCTGGAATAAATCGACAGAAGCAGATTTGTATTACTACCGATTGTATCGAAAGGCCCCCGGTGCAAGTAATTACAGTTACTTCCGCTACATTTCTCCGGTGAGCAACGTACTGCCAGATGGAAAAATTGGATACATGGATTACCAGGTCACCGCTGGAGAAACCTATTTCTATAAAGTTGATGCCATGGATGATTTGGGCAATGCTTCTAACTTAGATGCAGCAGTTGCTGTTTCTGCTCAACCAGGGGAGTTTACCTTAACCTTGATCTTATCGCCAACAGAAGGGATTACTCCCGGTAAAGAACTCACCATTCAAGCCACAGGCTTGCGGCCGTATGAATCCGCATCTCTTTCCATTGATACCAAACCTTTTGCCACGGTATATGCCAATGACAAGGGGGAATTCAGCTATGGTTGGAGTTACATCATCAATACTGAATCCGGTGATCATACGCTAGCTATGACGACCTCTTCCAGTAATCAGACCAAAAGTATAACCTTTGTCTCCAATGCTACCAAGCTTCCGGCTCCGGGGAACTTAAACGCTGCCCCTAATGTAATGAGTGTAACCCTAACCTGGGATGCAGTAGAAGGGGCATACAATTATGCTGTTTATAGGAAAGCCGCTTCCGAAAACGAGTTCAGCCTACTCACCGATAAAGCGTATTATCGAACCTATACCGATACTTCTGTCAGCAAAGATGTAGTTTATACTTATGAAGTAGCCGCAATCGACCGCTATGGACTGATTGGAAATCGAAGTATTTCAGCAATTGCACAACCATTGCCAGATAATAATCCGCCTACGATTGGAGTATTGGCTTCTAGTCGTAACGGTGAAAAGCTGACCCTCGTTGCAACAGTGAGCGATGATATACGTTTACAAAAAATCGATTTCAAATACAAAGTCAAAGGATCAGCAGATTCTACTTATATGGTTATAACTTCTGTTGCAATAACGGGAGACAAAAAATCCGCTTCAACAAGCTATGAATTTAGTACGGAAGAATGGTTACAAGGGGAGTACACCATACAAGCCGTTGTTTGGGATACTGCGGGGAACCAATCAGAGCCCAAAACGATTGAAGTCAAAGTCATCACCGATAAACCTAAAGCACCAACCGGTTTAACCGCAACAGCTGCGCAAATGCGAGTCAACCTAGTTTGGCAAGCTCCAATATATGAAGTCGGTGAAACCTTAATCGAGATAGCTCGGTACAACATCTATAGAAAAATTGGAACAGCTGGCGAATATCAGTTGCTTTCAACCACAACCCAATTAACCTACTCCGACCTCAAGGTTGAATTGGCAAAAGAGTATTATTATCAAATTAAATCTGTCAGTGTCTTTGGTGTTGAGAGCTTAGCAGTTCAGACAACGACTTTAGTAACTCCTATTGCAGATACCACCCTGCCTGTGATTACAGGCTTCAACCCGGTAGCAAATACCCGATTGGGTCGGGAGATTACGGTTAGTGTGATTGCAACTGACAATGTAAAAGTGGTATCAACCGAGTTCTTTGTTGTTACGACTTCAGGGGATGTCAGTATTGGCAAGAGCGATTCGGGAAGCATTACCTTCCACACTAAGCAATATATTACCGAAGGTGATTTAACCTTAAAAGCCATTGTTAAAGATGCTGCCGGTAATTCAGCTACTCAAAATGTTATTTATAAAGCCGACAATGTGGCTCCGGTAGCACCAATCTTAACAGCGGCACCGGGTGAATTATCGGTGCAACTGAGTTGGACTATGACCGTTATGCCAACAGATTTCTCTCATTATCACGTTTATTTGTTAGCCGATGGAGTCAGTCCCGCAGATCATACCGATCCACCGGTTGCGAAAGTAACGGTTCAGTTATACAAGCATAATGTCACCGCTGAAAGCCGGTTCTTTGTAACGGCTGTAGATACTTTGGGGAACGAAAGTGTTCCTTCCAATGTGGCTGTAGCAGCTCCTGGTCTAGATGCCACCCCTCCGGTGATTAGCTCCTTAACCCCCGGAAACAGAACCACGGTTCGTTCCGACATCACCCTACTTGCAGCCGCAACCGATAACGTGGGAATCGATACCTATACTTTTGAAGCGATTGCCATGGAAGAAGACCCTGAAACCGGTAGCTTAGCGATTCAAAGCGAAGCCAGTTGGATTGAAGTGGGTCTGATTCCTGCTGCCTCCGGATCATCAACCGGTTCAACCCCTTGGAATACTCGAGATGTTAGAGTAACTCCGACCGGTCCCGTAGCGAAGTATCCCGACGGTTTCTATACCTTGCGAGTTACAGCCAAAGATAAAGTTGGTAACCTTGCCAGTAAATCTGAAGTCGTCAAGGTCGCGAATAATCCACCTTTGCCACCGGAAGGCTTACGAGCCGATGCTGGGGAATGGCGTTTAATGATTAGCTGGAAACCCTTTACCGGAACCGATGTAGCCGGATATGTTGTTGAACGAGCTGTCAAAAATGCCGGCGATGCCGATTATGGTGTGTTCAGTGAAGTCTCACGCACGACTTCAAATATTTATATCAATACCTTGCTGAATCCTTTACATCAATACAGTTACCGTGTGGCTATGATCAATGATCTTGGCAACATCGGACCTTGGGCTACAGTTTCGGATCAACGACCAATGGAGCAGACTTCAAAACCTAATATTATGAAAATGATACCAACAGATAGTCAACGATTTAATGCTACTCTCCAACTCGGATTGCAAATGCAAGACGAGGTTGCCGTCGACCATGTTGATCTCTACTATTACTACATTGGGGAAAGCTCTTTCGGAGATTTACCTGCACCCGATGTCAATTACACCAAGTTCCATACGATTTCCGGAGATGATATTCAGTATACCCGAATTGAAACTTCTGAAACCGATGTCTTTGGAACCCAAGCGTATGTGGCTTCTTATAATTGGGATACCAGTTTATTAGCACAAGGCCTCTATGCAGTGAAAGCCGTTGCTGTTAACAAGGGAAATCAAAGTTCCACGTATGTGAAGAAATATTTCAAAGACACAACTCCTCCAGACGCTCCAACCGATGTGGTGATTAGTGATCCTGCTACCGGAAAAACCTTGAACTTGGTGTGGAGTTCCGGAGCAGATGTCAAATTCTATGAAGTCTGGAGAAGCACCGATTCCGATGAGGTCTTTACTCACAATACAACAGGAACCTCGGGAACGTATACCCGGATATCCCAGCCTCGCAGTGCGGTATATTCCGATACCGGTTTAACCGATAACACGCTGTATTATTACCACGTTGTTACTGTGGATACTGCTGGAAACGTTTCGACTCCTTCCATACGCAACCAGGGAACACCAACTGCCAAGAGCGATTTGGGAATTCACGCGATTTATACAGAACCCGCCGTCGTCATTGCTGGACGTAACAATGTCTTAAAGGCGTCCCTAAGAAATGATGGCAATGCCAGAGCAACCGGCGAAGTGGAGTTCTATTATCACAATGGCATGGCCTATGTATCCGTTGGAAAAGTAGCTGTGAACTTAGCAGCCAATCTCGGTGGCGAAGCGACCCTTACCTGGGCTGCTCCCTCGGATTTAGGTGCAAATTTATCTTTGCAGGCAACAATTATCACCGATGCTACGACAGTCGATACCGGAGGCGAAAACAACGTCTTCCAGCGAGATACGATTCTGACGAACCAGCCACCCATTGCCAGTATTATTCTACCGGCAGGCAATCAATTTGATTCAGGAATCTTGTATACCTTCACTGCGACCAATGCAGACAGTACTGCTTCTAAAGACCCTGACGGAAGAATCATTCAATATAGTTGGGACTTTGGCAATGGTAAAAAAGCGGAGGGCGCATCTGCAACCACTCAATATGTGTTACCCGGACTGTATACGGTAACCTTGACTGTAAAAGATAATAACAACGCAGTAACTACCACAACTACTCCGTTTACGGTTGGTGACACTCGCCCAGACCTTTATGTGGAGTCGATTCGCTGGACTCCGGAAGAAACCAAAGAAGGTGACGTCGTCGTTATTACGGCGGTGGTGGGCAACAAGGGATTAGGCGATGCACGCTTAGGCTTCTTAACCGGTTTCTATATTGATAATCAGTACATGGGCTATACCAAAATTGACGTGGATTCGAATAACGTCAGCTTAGCTCAAGGTAAAACCACAGAAGTTAGTTTCAATTACGTAGCAACTGCAGGCGTGCACGTAGTGAAGGTTGTCGCCAATGATATCTTAGATACCTTAAAAGAAACCGATAAAGGCAATAATAATCGTAGCGCAGTATTAAGCAACTTACAGATTTCCTTTGCCGATGTCGGTGTAGAAAGTGTAAGTTGGGTGCCTGAAGGTAATGTCTTCGATACGCAACAACCCTTTGCTTACCGTGCAGTTATTAAGAACTATGGAGACAAAGCTGCCGATAACTTTGGTGTTTCGATTTATATCGATGACGAATATCGCGGTCGTCAAGTGATCCCCACTTTAGCCATTGGAGCAAGCCAAACCTTAAATTACTATGTGGTACCAAAAGCCGGTGTGCATAAAGTAGAAATCAAAGTTGACGATTTGAATCCAGTCCTAATCGAAGAAAATACAACCAATAATAATATGAGCATTATCACGGAAGCCTTCCGAGTGGTCTATCCTGAAATTGTAGTAGGAGATATTACCTGGAAACCAACGGAGACAACTCTAACTGAAGGAACTTCTATTACCTTTGATGCGAAGTTGATCAATAACAGTACCATCAATATTACCGATACCTTCCAGGTTCATGCTGCCATGGACGGACGCGTCTTTAAAACCATAACCGTTGACGGAATTAAAGCCGGTGAAGTGAAAACGGTCTCTGCCAAGTGGGCAGCAATCGGTGGTGAGCATACCTATAAAATTATTGTAGATGCAAAGAAAGAAGTTATTGATCCCGATAAGACGGTTGAAAAGAGTATTACCTTACCAACCTTGTCGATTCTTTACCCGAATCTTCATATTAGCAACGTAACCTACTCCCCATTGAATGTGGAATACGGTAAAGCGGTTAGTTTCTTGGTCAGTGTCAATAATCAGAGTGTTGCTACCGCTTTCAAACGTTTCAGCGTGGGCTTATTCGTTGACGGCAAATCGGTTGCGGCAGCTGAGATCGACGGAATTCGTGGATACAGCACTGTGCCGGTCGTCATAACCTGGACCCCCAATAAAGCAGGGCCGATGACCTTCCAGATTTTGGTTGACAGTATGAATGTGTTGAACCTCGAGAAACCCAGCGAAGGAATCCGTCGTGTTTGGACGACCAGTATCGATGTTAAACAAGCCTTAACGATGAAGGCCTCCCCCAACAAGCAAGAAGAAGACGACGATTTCTTAGCCGTTCTCTACACAACGGCAGATGGGTTCGTTCCCTTAAAGGCACAATTATTCCATGAGAGCATTTCTGCCCTTCCGTTGACTCCGGATCAGGATGCTCAGGTTACCTATACCTTAAAACAAGGCGAAACCCTAAAACTATCGGGTAGCTTAGCGTATAACGCCATTGAGCGAGCGTTTATGTATCAGATGCCGATCTCCGGAGATTTGACTACAGGTACCTACACTCTCGAGATGATTGGTTCTGCCGGAGTGGATTCCATTAGTAATCTATGTAACATTCGAATTGTGCAAAGTGGTGTAGTCACCGTTGAAACCAACAAAACAGAGTATAAGCTTGGTGAAATCGTTCGAGTCAGCGGTCGATTCATGATGGGCGGACAACCTGCGGCTAATGAACGTGTCGTGCTTGACTTCCAATTGCTACCGAGATTACCGGAGCCCTTGCTTGGACGCGATGCCAAAGGCAATGAAATCTTCCTCGTTTGGAGTGCCGAAGAAATCATCTTCGTTACGACCGATGCCGAAGGGTATTACTCTTACAACTTCGTGCCCTTTACCGGTGAAGCTGGCGATTGGCAAATTCTCGCTTTTGGATATCAGAAGTTCCTCGGAACCGGCTCGCAAGCCAATATCAAGGTTTGGGGCATGGCATCCTCACCTGCCAGCTTAACATTGGTTGCCAGCAAGAATACACAATTCTCGAAAGAAATTCTCTTCCGACATGCGTCGCCTAAGAATCCCGATGGAGATCCTTTGACGGGTGTTACTGCAATGTTAATTCCCACATCTGCGAATGTTGGTGTTTCCGCTACTCTTGATACGTCGAATATGATGAGAGTGCTCAGTCCGGGAGCTGAAACCGGTGTGATTCTGAATGTCAGTGCCGGTTTGGATTGTGATGAAGTTGCAACCTATGACATTGTCTTTAGTTCAGATCAAGGAGCTACTTGCAAGACCAAGGTGACCTTGAACTTGCGACCGGCTACCCCAATTCCGGTTACAGATTTAAAAACTGTTACTGTAGGTGTGAACCCTGAAGGAAATGTCAGCCGTGTTGTAACAGTAACGAACAAAGGAAAGGGATATTTAGACGGTCTCAAAGTGACTCTACCGGAAAATATTCCATGGGTCAGTGTTAACAGCATAGCCCGAACCCGGTTAGCCCCGAATGAGAGTACCACGTTTGTGATTAACTTTGCTCCTGCAGCCGGAGTGGCTCTTGGTCAATACCAAGACAAAATCGTGGTCAGTGACAGCACCGGGAAGTTCTTTGCCAATGTGGGGATCAATGCAGAAGTTAGCTCTGCTAAGACCGGAGGAATCTCGTTCCGCGTGGTCGATGATGTAGGCAGTAAAGTTGCTAATGCAGAAATCACAATTGTATCAAAAGAGCCCTATACCAGTGTCACCGGTGGTGTGGAGAGCCAATACTATCCCTTCTTCAATGCCAGAACCGATGCCAATGGAATTGCACAATTTTATGAAAAGCCGTTAGGTGACTATGATTTGGTGGTCATGGCACAAGGTAGACGAAAATTCGTCTCTGAGTGCAGCGTGATGCCTTCCGCTGGCGCGCCCTTTATGGATATCACCATGCAGAATGAACCGATTTCCATTGAATGGACTGTTATTCCTACGACGATTGTCGACGAATACGAAATCAAATTGGAATTGACCTTTGGGGCTCAAATCCCGGCCCCGGCCTTTGGTTTCAACCCGCCTTGGGTGAACGTGCCTAAGAATGTCACCGAACCGATCGTAATCGAAGCCAATGTTGTAAATACCGGTCTGATTGCCATTACCGATGTTGTTGCCTCCGTGGTTCGAGGAGATAAAGGAGCTACTGGTATCAGTATTATTGGTGGAGGATATCTCGGCGAGATTCCGGCGCATAGTAGTGCTCGGATCCGTTTGCAGGTGCAACCTGGTGTTTATAACTTGCCATTTACGAAAGATTCCAGTGGGAATCCTCTTAACTTCATCAAACTAGAAGGTACGTACGTCTCCTTCGATCCGGATACCGGCTTACCGGTAGATCCAGCAATGATGATCAGCGGACGTTTACCGATGTATAACCCCAGTGAAACCAGTGTAAAACTCGATGTCCGTATGCCGGACGCTCCCGGAAAAGTGGTCCAGGAAGAACTGAAATTACCGGAAGGTCAAATTGAAGAATTACGTTACATTGCCAATAGTGGCGCCAACCGAGAAGAGCTCTTGAAAGAGGGCGGTGGAACCGCATATGAAATCGTTCAACTAAGCTTAAGCCAAAAAGCAACATTGGAACGCCAAGCCTTTGATGCAACACTGAAAATTACCAATGGGTATCCAGAGTATGCTTTACAGAACTTGCGTGTCGATGTGACGGTGACTGACGAAGACGGAGTAGATGTTACCAACAAGAACTTCGTCATTGCAACCGGCTTACAAGGGATTTCCGATGTAGATGGTAACGGCAGTTTAGCAGCCGGAACCGCCATGACTGCTACCTGGCAAATCATTCCCGGCAGTGATTTGGGTGGCACTACCATGGCAGGCAAGATTTACTATGCCAAAGCGCTCATTTCTTACTACGTAAACGGTCGACTGGTTCAGACTCAAACCGATGGAGTGGCTATTACGATCTTGCCGCAACCCAAATTGACTTTGAATTACTTTGTGCCACACAATATTTTATCAAATACCCCATTCAAACTTGCCGTAACGGTGGAAAATAGTGGTTACGGGGAAGCAAGAAATCTAAACATTGACTCCGGTCAGCTGCAAATCACGGCTAATCAAGCTGGATTGCTTACTGATTTTGAGATTTTGAGCAGTTCTTTTGGGACGAATGCCGGCAATACTTTCCGTTTGGAATTTGGCAATATCGCACCTGCGACCTACAGCGAAACAACAGATCCAATTACGAATGAGGTCATCGGTACCTGGACACCTACAAAAGTAACAGGATACTGGGTGGTCCGTTGGGTCTTGCCCGTCGAGGGAGATGAAGAACCCTATAAAGGCGAATTCCGAGACTTCAAAGCCACATTGACCCACAAAGATTACAAAGGTGTGCAACTCAATCCGCTCATTGTCGGAGTCACGACGCGCATCATTGGTAAAGAAGATGTGCTAAGCGGTGAGTTTGCAGACGGAGCTATGGCCGTAGTCAACGAAGGCAATACCGGCTTCCCGGATTACCTCATGAACTTAGATTCCGGATTGCGGATTCCCATCTTTGTTCCGGATCAAGTAACGACTACCGCACCGTATTCCGATGGTGCAACTTCGATGCAAGTTAAAACTGCGAAACCCGCAACCACACTCGATTACAACTCGGTCCGTTATCAAATTGTAATGATTCCAGAACCTCTAGGGAGTGCCAACATTTCAGCAGTTAAACGAGGTCTCAGTGCTGATGACGCTGCACCAGTTACCCTCGCGTTCTCGAATTACTGGAAAGACTACGGTAATATCTACATTGTGGATCAAATTCCGGTGAAGTATGAAGCCGATGGTAGCCGAACCTTCTTAGATGCGTGGTATACTGTGGAATTTGGTAGTGGAGTTAAACTCGGCGACTTTGGTTATTCCAGATTCGTTTACACAGTAGCTGAACCTGGAGATCCCAATGGAGTCTACATTGGCGTAGAGAGTGCTGGAAAATTCGTCAAAGATACGGTCTTCTATGACACGGGAATTGATCCTGATGAAGGCGAAGAGAGCTTACGCTTACGTGTCATGTTGGATAATCGATCTAAAAATGTTGAAAGTGGCAGCATTTTATTTACAGTCAAGGATGCCAAGGGAACTGTAGTACACAATTCCGAAACGGCCTTCAGCAACTTACAACCCTACTTTACACAATATGTTTTCTGTGACGCCTGGACTCCCGCCAAGGGGGGCACCTATACGGTTACGGCAGAATTGAAAGCAGGCGGAAGTTTGACCGGTAGAAAGGTCACTGGCGATGTTGTAATCAACAGCTTGCCGTACAGTAATGCCGGTGCGGACTTCAGTGTGATTGTGAACCAGCCCGCCCGTTTCGATGCCAGCCGCTCCTACGATAAAGACGGAACGATTACCTCTTATGTTTGGGACTTCGGTGACGGAGAAAGCGGATTTGGTTTGACCCCGACCCATACCTATATTAAATCTGGCTCCTACAAAGTAAAACTCTTCGTGATGGATGATAACCTTTCTACCACATGGCCACCCACCTTAGTGGGAGGTATCCCTGTAGCTTCAGAGGTGACCGATCAAAACGAATTCTCGGTCATGCAAATCACGGTGTTGGAGAACCGCCCAGATCTCTTCGTGGAAAGTGTAACATTCTCAGACGACACACCAGATGAGTCTACCCCCTTTACTGTAACAGCAAAAATTAGAAACGGAACCTCACAAGGCATAGCAGGTGGATTACAACCCACTCCGGGACCGTTCCTCGTTGGATTCTACATGGACGATATCTATCAAGGATATGTTCGAGTGGAAGATACAATTAATGTGGATACAACGAAAGATGTTGCCTTCCAAATGACTATGCCTGCGGGTGGAGCAGCTCATAAGATTTCTGCGGTTGCCAACGACTTAGGGAAATATATTGAAGAAGCTGACTTCGACAACAACAGACGCGACGAAGTGATCAACGGTACTCAAACAGCCTTTGCTGATTTGGTGTTGACAAGTATGACAGTTGGCACGACCTCGGGAAGTACGGTTGCTTGGAATGCCGGTGTGCCCATTACGATTCAAGTTAAAAACGAGGGCAGTGCCGCAGCCGGTAACTTTAAGGTACTGACCTATGCGAATGAAACACTGATAGCCTCGGATTTTGTTCCGGGTCTCGCAGCGGCCGCTACTACTACGCTCAACTTCAGTTGGAAACCAGATGAAACTGGCAATTACACGATTCGTTCGATTGTGGATGGACCGGTATCTGTTGTCGTTGAAATGGATGAAACCAACAATAGTAAACAACAAGAGCTGAAAGAAATCATCGTTACCTACCCGGATTTGATTGTTGAAAATGTTCGCACCAGTCTAACCGGTAGTATTGTGCCCCAAGGAACCAACGTTGTGCTGTTTGCTTCCATTAAGAATGTAGGGAAAGCCGATGCCAATGTGCCGAATCGAGCCTACTTCTATATGGATCAACGGTTCATCGGCGCGGCTGAAGTTATTCCTACCGGTAGTTTGGCCAAGGATGCTAGCGCCACAGTCAGTGTGGTTTGGAAGAATCCAGACTATGCCGGACGTGAAATCTTGGTCATCGTGGATCCGGATAACAAAGTCAAAGAAAGCAACGAAGGCAACAACAGTGGGAGTTACATCTTTGCAACACCCATTGAAGTAACACAGGCCCAACTAGAAGTTGTTTCTCTTGTGACGAACCAAACCGGACTCGTCTACGGAAGCAATGCTACAAGCGTGATTACCATTCGCAACAGTGGAGACCGCGATATAACAACACCTTTTGATACCAGTCTCTATGTGAAAAACAGTAAACTTCCGGATCAAACTGTTGAATCCTTGCCTGCTGGTGCGGAAACAACCTTAACCTATACTTGGAAAGCAGATCAAACACCGACGGGTTCGTATACACTACGTGCCTTTACCGACAGCAAGACTGCGATTGTAATGGGTAACCGCTCTTTGGCAACTAAAACAGAATTGGTGACAATTGGTCATGGACTCATGCTGACACCCATATGGGATGTGACCTCCTTCTCCACCGATCAAAATCCGGCGTTGAAATTGCAAGTCAATTCCAGTGAAACCCCTTGGTCCCCATTGGCTACGGGTACAGTTACAGCTCAATTGGTTAAGCTAACAGTATCTGGCGAGACGACGACGGAAGAAATTGTTGGAACTGCAATCGCTCTAACCTATGACAGTACAGAGGGTCTCTACAAAGCAACCCTTGCAGCTCCGACCACAGCGGGGAATTATCGTATCAAGTATGAAGTGAGTGCTGCTGGTATGAGTGCCACTCGCAACAGCGATATTCTCTTTAGCAACAATTTTAAAGTCCAATTGACCAATACCGATCAACAAAGTTATGGGGTCGGTCAAAGTCTCAACGCAACCGGACTCGTTACCGATGAAGCCGGAGCCGGAGTAGCTTCGGTAGCTCTAACAGTTCAAGTCATTGGTGAAGAGACCTGGAAGTTCAGCGGGACTTCTTCTGCAGATGGTAGCTTTACCATTCCTGTGAAACTCCCCAGCGACAGTGGTGGCGCTTATACGATGCGCGTTATGGCCATTAAAGATGGCGTCACGAAACAGAGCAACAATGTTATCTTCTTCTTAGATGGATTCCACATTGCATTGACTCCTAAGGTTTCAATTGTTCAAGGATATGACAAGACCTTAGGTGGATTTGTGCATAACTTAGGCGTTACAGCTCAAAGTGGTGTTCAATTGGCCTTTGAAGATGTCCCAGCCAAACTCAGCATCAGTAACGTTTTAGTGTTGAATGCCGATATTCCGGCAGAGAGTGAAGCGGAGTTCCAAATCAAACTCGCAGCAGCCGCAGATTTGGCAGTGGGAACCTACCCCATTAAAGTTACCGCCGGAAATGCCACCTATACTCTAACCGTTGATATTTTAGAAGCCAAACCAGAGTATAGCATTAACCTCATCGGCGAGGCCGAAGCGAATAATCCGAACTTAGTTCGTGATACCTTGGCTATGAGCTTACGTCAAAATGAGATGAAATCTTCAGTGATTCAAGTAACCAATAGCGGAACAGCTGCTATCACCGGGTTGACCGTCGAGTGCGATCTTCCCTTTGTGCGCTTTTCTGCTACACCGGAAGGTGGATATACAATTCAACCTTCCAACAAAGGCTACACGATTCGCGATGAAGAGGGACGAGCTTCCATTGTGGTGACTGCATCACCGAGCTCAGCGGTAAGGACGGGACTTTATAATGGTAAAATCATATTAACTTCAACAAATCTAAATCTAAGTCCAAAAGTTATCCCAATCATCATCTCGGTTGGTAACGAATCCGTTGCAACTTTGACCTATGAAGTGCGTAACAACAATCATGTGGTACAAGCCGATGCAACCGTTCGCCTCGTTGGTGTTGTTGCGCAAAAGAATCCGGTGATTCACGAAGCTAAGACCAATGCTGAAGGTCAAGTGACTTTTACCAATATTCCGGCAGGACCCTACCAGTTGATTGTCAGCAAGGAATTCCACACCACTTTAGAAACAGCGGTAGATATTCCTGCGTTGATTGATCGAGTTCCGCAAATCGTGACGTTAACCAAGCAGTTGATTAGCATTGGGTTTGACGCGGAAGAAGAAAGCTATGTCTTCTCTTCATCAACTCAGAGTGTTGGTTATGACAGCGTGCTTTACAAAGCAAAACAGTTAGTCGAAAGTACGGAACCACAAATTCAACCCAATTTACCTGCAGACGAACAACAATTCTGGTACCGTTCCGGACTAGCTATGAACCAAATTTCCTTCCGCAATCCATCTACAACCATTGCCTTAAACGATGTTCAGGTTGAAATTATTGAAGGTAGTGGCAAATTACCAGTCAATACCTTCACCTTAAAAACGGATATGGGCAAGAGTCCGGTTCGTTATCTTGGTGACATGGCACCAGGTCAAGTTGTGGACCAAATCTGGTATATGGATCTAAACCGAGTCTTTGTCATGGCAACGGTTAGCGAAACGGCCACACCAGGAATCTTCCTCTTGACCTTCGATGGTACAAAGGTCACCCAGGCCATGGTTGATGCATACTTCTCAGCGAACGATCCTGTTGGAGATGGAAGCGTGAAATTGGTCACCGGCAGTTATACTGAAGGTGGTAACACATTCCAAGTCCAAGTGCAAGCCAATAGTGACCAAACGTATAATGAACCCATGGATCGGATTCCAGTCTACTATGGAAACCAAGCTTACTTCTTTGATGGTACTCTGAAAGCTACCGGAAAACGAGCAGATACGGGTGCAGTAGTGGAAACCTTAGTGCCAATACGGGTATTCTACTTGCCACCTCATTATGAGATTTGGGGTTCTGGCCGTGGTGGAGGAGAGGATGAGAGTGGTGAGCGCAGTTATGCTGACGCTTATGCTGAAAATCCCGGATTAGAACCAACGATTTCTATGGAAGCTGCATTCCCTGCCAATAACGGGAAGCTTCGAGTAATCAAATACAGCCAAAATTTCCTTAAAGAAATGGGATATGGAGCTCCTGAGATTCCGGAAGAAGCAACTGGTAGTGCTGATATGAGTTTCGGTTTTGCCTCTGGTGCCGGATTTGCTTCCCAAGCAGTGGGTATTAAGATGAGCATGACAAATACTTCGGATTTAGCGCCGATGAAGGATTTGAAAGTTCGATTGGTGCTCACCGATATGGGTTATGACAGCAATGGACAATTGTTACCAGGAGGATCTTTGGTATATCCGAAGGTGAACATTATTGCAACCACTTCACAAGGAAGCGCTGTTTCAGTAGATGGATACACAGTTACGATTCCGGAATTGAAGATTAATGAGACTTTGAAACTGGAAGCTCAGATGAAAATGGATGAGATTGAAGACATCTACAGTTACATCGCGGAGATTAATCCGGCAATTTCGGAGTTGCTGAAAGAGCAACCCACTGGAAAGATTTATGCTCGCTTTGAATACGAGTATACTGAGAAGGAAGATAAGAGTGACATGGATACTTTGGCTACCGAAGATCCATTGAAGGACCTTTTCAGACAATTGAACAGTGGCTCTCGGGAGTTTGCCCTCAAAGAACAGCCAAAGATTTATATCAGTTACAACCTTGAACAAAAGAGTGGAGATTTATTTGAACTGATAGCAACGGTCAGCAATTTAGGGGAGGGAATAGCAGAAGGCGTTTATGTCAATTCGCCTGTTATGCCCGAAACCGATTACAAATTTATAGTTGTCAGTGGCACCAGCTCGAAAGCAACTTCATTAAAAGATGGTATGGTTCAACTGGGAACGCTGTATCGAGGACAAACCGAACGCGTCTACTTTACTTTGCGAAGAATCGAAGCGACGAAAGCCACAATCGGTACCAAGCAGTCGTTGGGTAAATTAGCCCAAATGCCTTCTATGCCGGTAAAGAGTCAAATCTCAGGAAACATGGTCGTGACTCCCATGAAAATGGAAGCCATGAATACGGCTAAAGCCCAATCGAACTTTGCAGCAATTAACACGGAATTAGGCTTCCTAAAAGACAATATTGAACGAATCGTCGATAAAACCGTCTCAGAATTAGCTCGTTCCGTTCTTGATCAATACGACTACGCCAGAACTCTAACGGGTGCAGTTGGTATTTCTCAAGTGTATGATATGACAGCCGGTATAGCAAACCTCATTGGTTGGATGAAATCGATTTATGAATTGCCACAAAAACTGAAAGATTCATTCTCATCCGGATCAGAAGAACTTCAAGAATTACTGAAGGGAAAAACCCTGGATTGGAATGATTACAGACTGTTTGCTGCCACCGAACAAGCATATCAGAGCTATGGAACTCAATTGTTCAATGTTTTCACCAAGGGAGTCAGCGAATTCAATAAATATTTCGGTAACTCCTATAACGACTATAAAACTGCTGCCTCTGATGCATGGAACTTATATTCAGATGCGAAGAAAAGCATTCAAGTCGTTGAGGAAATGGCAGATTATGAAGTTGCCGCGAACCAAGCAATGGAAACGTTGCAGAATGCAGCAAAGCAAATTGAAGCTGCTACTTTAACTTACAGCAGTTCCGAACGGGATCGATTGACTAAAGAAGGGCAAAATTATCTGGAAACAGCCATTCAGCAAATCAACCGAGCCAACGAGATTAAGAACAAAAATATGAGTTTCTTCCAAAAATTAGCCGACAGTGGTACTCAAGGTTGGATTGGTGGAGAGACGACGAGAGCGTATGAAGCAGCAGCGCGTGCTTGGGTAAACGAGGTAGAACTGTCCATGCAGAAGATCCTTAAAGATATTGCTGTTAAATTACAAGCGATTGTTAATGTTAATCAATTGGTAGAAGCAGCAGAAGGATTGAAGACCTCCGCATCCGCTATGACCTCAATCAGTAAAGAAGCCCAACAAGTTCTTGACGCAACCAATAAAATGCTCAATGACATAGGCTATAAACCCAACCAATCGGTAGTGGAGTATCTGTCAAGCTTAGGTAAATCGTATGCGGTAGTGGAATATGCCAAGAGTTGGCTTTCCAGTAAATTACAAATCGTTGATTTGGCTGCACTGCAGAATATTTCCAAAACGACGCCCACTCTAGTAAGAAACTTGGGGAACCTGGCTCAATCCATTCGCGACGAAGCAAGCCCGACAGTAACGAAAGTCGTCGACATGATCTTTGCAAGCATTTTCCCGAACAATACAGCAGTTGCAAAAGCAAAATATGGGGAAGCTTTCAAAACGGAATTCGTTGAAAATGCACCGAACTTGGATTTCAAGAGTCAAACATTTGTGGTTTATGCTATTACACAAGCGATTAAGCTGAGTGCCCATCAGGTTATTGACCTCGATGCATATGACAAAGCGATGAAGCAATTGGCAGCCGCCAATATCGTCAATAGTCAAGCACAGATGGATGCTGCTGTGAACGCAGCAACTCGTAAGAGCAATGTTTTCCGCATGGTAGACGAGGCACAAGTCGATATCGATCTTATTATGCAAATGGTTCAAGGCTATATTGATCAAGATGCCTTTGTGACAGCGTATTATCCATCGAGTCAAGTCTTAGCGTATGTAAAATCTCTCAATACTCAATTAAGAGCAATGTTTACATCGAATGGATCTACCCTGTTACCGAATACGCGGATTGGTCGTTATCGCAACCTATGGATCTATACTGCAGATGGTATGGATTTAATACCTGAACAAATCACACTATACGAAGTGTATCAATTGCAAATGGCCGTCGATCAAACGATTGCTGATGGCTACGATGCAGTTTACAAACGGCATATACTGAACCAAATCAAAGATATCGAGACGCGTTTGACCGTTACCAGTGCGGCTTTGGGTATGTTCAGTGCGATGGGGCCAATCGCTAGTACCTTATCGGGAATCGCCGGAACTGCAGCACAAATGATCAGCACAAAAGACATGACAAAAGCGATGGATTCACTCGATGCAACAATCCTAACCAAGCTTGCTAAGCACATTGGCGAGTTAGCAGTCAATACAACACTGATGGTAAATAAAGAAGTGTCAATTGCTTCTAGCTTGTTAGGCGTATTTAACACCTTGGAGAAATGGCGAAAAGTTGACCCTGAGTTACCAATTATTGTTCTGGCTCATTCTGCTTCCGATGTTGTTTTGGAAGAAGATCGATTAGAAGGAGCATCACAAGTCAGTATCACATTGCGTAATGATCATTCCGGCACTATAATGGCAGCTCCTATGGTAGAGATCTATGATAGTTACGGGATGGTAAGCGCAGTTCAGATGCAAGCAAAATCCTTAGCTCCGGGTCAAAGTCTAACATGGACGGACACAGTATTCGTTCCTCATAATGCATTACGAGATTCCGGTGGTTACATTGCAGTCTTTACTTTTGATGCATCTGAGGCGGAAACGATGACGATTGCACCGATTTATGGTCCGTTCACCACCGTATTCAACGCACACAACAGAGCCACTCTGGAAAAAATGAAAGTTGATGATCCCTCCGATAATACACAGACTGTCGTTGTTTCAGCTCAACCTATGGGCGGATATTTGGACGGCAAAGATGGAGAGGTCATGGATTCTGAGACGGTCACTGTTAATAAGTCTGCTGGAACAATTCTTCGTATCTTTGCCGCATCTACTGCGGATAGTGGTGTAACACTGACTGTTAAAGATGCGAACCAGAATGTGGTAAGTGCTTATGGAGATTTGATCAACCCCGGTGACTTTATCCTCATCGATACGTCATCAGCAGGAAGTTATACCGTTACAGTAACCAATACGGATCTTGTGGAACGTGGGTATGCCTTACAAGTGGTAGAACACCCCAACTACGGTGCGGTAGCTGGCGTCTATGCTACAGGAACTCATATCCAAGCTGTGCAGAATACCGAAGGGGATTGGCAAGCCACGATTCCAGTCAGCATATATGAAACCGGGTTAGTCAGTGGTTTTGAAAATGTGACTTTTGCATTACCTGAATTGGTGAAGAGCGATGATGCTACAGTGAAGATTACAACTTCTGAAATCAGCTTAATGAATGCAGGTCTACAGGTGTTTGAAGATCCTGACACTGGCATCAAAACCTTTGGTAACCCCACTGCTCTTACTCAACCGTTTGACCTCTATGCCGGGTTCGGTCGCTCTGTCAATGTCGTGATTAAACCGAGCTCCACAGCAGTTAGCGGGACCTACAACGGGAACCTAGTATTGACCATTAATCCTACAAATGATAATTTCAACCTTTCGTATTCTACAGAAGGTTGGATCGACAACAATGACGGAACATATTCCAAAACGATTCCAATTATTTTCGTACTCGATGCAGGGATTCCAGCTACACCAACGATGGCAGCCCAACTCAAGACAGGCACTAATAACATAGTGGTAGCAAGTGGAACCGGGGTTCCGGGAGAAAGAGTTTACATTCAATCTACTGCGCCTGGAAGCGTAACCCCAGCAGTTTCAGACCCAACTCGAGGAGCTGTAATTGTGGATAGCTTTGGTAACTACTCGGTGGAGATGCCTTTCGAGGTTACTCCAGATTTCCTAACCATCACTAATGGAGAAGTACAGCTTTATGCGAAAGCAGAAGGAAGTAACGGAGCGTTCAGTGCTAATACAGCTTTAGTAAAAGTCGTTATTGGTGCATTCGATACAACTGCTCCAATCATAACGCTTGAGAAACCCTACACAGGTGTTGAATTAAGCAGTCCTGTCAGTACGATTCAGTTCAAGGTCTTCGACGGAGAAAGCATTGTTGATGAAGATACGATTAGCGTTAGCATCGATGATGGAGCTGCCGTGACAGCAACCTACAATCGTTACAGCAGCCTTTATGAAGTTACTCTAGCGACTCCGTTGACCAGTGGAACGCATAGTCTAAGAATCACAGCCCAGAACGAGATGAATCTCTTGGCGACGAGCGACTATGCCATCATCCTCGGTAGCAGTATCTCGGCAACCGTAACAGTCACTGCCAATGCGGTAGCGGTCGAAGGTGCCACAGTGAACATCAACGGTCAGAACCTAACAACGGGAGCAAATGGAATCGTAAGTGTAGAACTTGCTGCCGGAACTTACAATTATTCGGTTAATAAGACTGGGTATATGCAGGTGAGTGGAACCAAAACAATTTCTGCAGCGGATTTCAACATTGCAGTTGAGCTTGTGGCTTCAGCCAATGTGACCTACACCTTCAAAGATGCGGCCAACACAGCGTTAGCAACGGTCGCTCTGACTCTAACTAACAAGACCAGTGGAACCAGTTATACTGCGGCGGTCAGTGACAGTGCTGGAACAACCAGTTTGCAAGTTCCGTTAGGGACTTATACCTATAACATCGTTCGTGTTGGGTATGTGACACGTAGCAGTACAACCGATCAAACAGATCTTGTGGTGACAGCCGATACTACACAAAACATTACTCTACAAAATGACACGAGTGCCAGTTTCTCTATGGTGCTAAACATCAAAGATCAGTTAGGCGTAAACTTAGGGGCGAACAGTGGGCTTGCAGTGAAATTGATTGATTCGAATTCAAAGGAAGAATCGCTTACTCCAACTCAAGGGTCGGTCAACAAGTTCCTGACTACTGGAAATTACAGCGCAGTCATTTCTGCAACGGGATACAAACCACTAACGGTTTCTGTTCCAGTCTTGGGAGCCAATGTTACTCAAAACATTACATTGATGCCCAACGGCTTCACTTATGATTATGCAAACGAGAAACTAAACATTGATGACACGTATTTAGTAAACACCAAAGCAGACTTTACCGGAACAGTTGTTGGCATTACAGATTCAATTATTCCCGGAACGGTCCTCTACATTAAACCCACAGGAGGAGCGGCGCTACCGATTCAAATTCCTGAAAGACCGGCTGCTCCGTCTCAACCAAGCATTACGCAAACCGGCGATCAATCCTTGGCATTACAGACGATTGCCGGAGCGGAGTATAGCTTCGATGGAACTACATGGCAAGATTCTCCAAACTTTAGCGGTTTGGAAAACTTCAAAGCTCTAAGCTTCTTGGTTCGTTTCAAAGCCACGACAGAAGTCTTTGCTTCCGGTAGCGCCAGGGTGACGACCACTCTGTATCCACAAAAGATCTACATGCGGCAACTTGCCATTGACGGCATCAACAAACAAGTCAACTTCACACTTGGGAACTATTCTGGAGCTAATTCATTAGGTGGAACTCTATTCGTAGCCGTTTATGATGCAGCAGGCAAAATGATTGAAATGAAGACCATGCTCAGTAACGCAATAGATAACGAGCAAGAGGTTCAAAAATCAATCGCATTAGCCAATGCAGGCAGCGGATCTCGTTACAAAGTCTTCTTCCTAGATGACTTCACCAAACTGAAACCATTATCAGAAAGTATTACCTATGAAGAGGCTTCTGGAGACGAGTAGTTTAAACAAGGAAAAACAGGATGTCCCGTATTCGGGACATCCTGTTTTTTGGCTGGAATCTTATTTGTTCTTTTCTTCATACCAATGAATCGCAAAATCACAAAGCTCAGTAGTGCCATGGCACTTTCCTAATACATCAATCGCATTGCGTATGGTCTCTACCCTCCGCGGATGAGAAAACAAATTATAGACTGCTTCATCTACCGAGAAAGTCTCTGTAGCATAGAGTGCTAGACCATTGTTAAGCATGAATTCTACGTTTCGGTGCTCTTGTCCAGGAATGGGATTAATCATAATCATAGGTAAACCCTTTGCTAATGCCTCAGATGTGGTCAGACCACCTGGTTTTGTGATGATACAATCGCTTGCGTCCATCATCACATCCACATTGTTAACATAACCATAGATGCGAAAGTCTTTTTTAAGCTTCATTTGTTTCAGTTCGCGGTAAAGGCTTTTGTTGTTACCACATACGACCAGGGCTTGAAAATCCAAGGGGAGACAATCCAACTGCTCAATGGTTTTTTCAATGTTTCCATACCCCATGGAGCCACTCATCACCATGAGCGTGCGTTTGTTTGGATCAAGCTCAAGGAGTGCTCGCGCTTCTTTGCGATCCATTCGTACCGAAAATTTAGGGTGCACCGGAATGCCAATGGCTAACATTTTTTCCAAAGGAATTTTCTTTCGTTGCAGCCCATACGCCAATAAATCGCTGCCAACCACAAAATAGTCTAAATTAGCCGTCTCTTGCCAGAGTGGATGAATGGTGTAATCGGTTATGATGTTTATGGTTAAGGTGTTATCGAGGAGTTTATTGGTCCGCATGGCACTCAACATACAAGAAGCTAACACATGGGTGCTGATAATCACATCGGCATGATGACCGGTAATGGCATCTTGAACTTCTCTGCTGAGTACTTTGTTCACCAAACGAGTAATCGAATACTTTGAGGAAGGTTCCGTGACACGATCCATCATCTGATAAATTTTATGATACGCCCTTGGGGCATAAGTGGTACTGAGCAGATACCCCCTGGATAAGGTTAGGTTGACTAAGCTGCTGATTTCGCCAACCACATCCATGATTTCGCACTCCACACCCTGCTGAATAAACTGATCTGCCACGGCCTTTGCGGTAGCAAAATGTCCTTGGCCAGTGGAGACCGATAAGATTAAAACCTTCATTTTCTCACCTCATTTGATTTCGGTTGCATCTGCCGGTAAATTTCGAATCTGATTCACAAAACCAACACTGTTTTCTCTCTGATCTGTATCAAACCGATAGCCTCGTGCGGCTGCAACTTCCAATGCAAGTTCATGCACTAAGGCCTCCATAGTAAACAGGGCATTCCAAATTTCTTCTTTGTTTCCACTGGGGTAGGTTTCATAGACACGTTGCATCATCGCTACAGGGAGATAACAAGGTAAGTACT
Source organism: uncultured Eubacteriales bacterium (assembly GCA_964425745.1). Taxonomy (GTDB): domain Bacteria; phylum Bacillota; class JAAYKD01; order JAAYKD01; family JAAYKD01; genus CALCNS01. The sequence continues at coordinate 185,172 of CAYRNW010000002.1, forward strand.
TCCCTGCTTTGCCGGTGGAGATTCCCCAGCCATGATCAAGTCCAACTTTCCAATTTAACAAGGTCAACAACTTGGGACGCAAATACTGAAAACAATCCAGTGCATAAAGTAATTCGTTTCTCCACAAGCCTTTTGCAACATAGGGAAGCACCCAGTAAAAATCGTTGCATCGAGCAAAGAAAATTTCGTCAGTAGGAGGTTTAATCCAATAATCTCGATCAGAAGTTGGAGGTATGGTGGGGAGATAATCGGCGCGGTCCCATAAGGGAATCGTGAGCGAATCTGTGCCATATTCGTCTCGCATGACTTCTGGCGTTTGTAAGGTCAAGTCAATGCGAGTGCCATCGGTGAACTGCATTAACCAGGCATAGCGTTGATCAAAATCGAAGTGCCCCCCTAAAATCGTATCAAGTTGGTCAGGCTCTTCTTTTAATAACAGTTCTCCAAAACGGTCAATCCAATGGGGATCCTCCAAAAACGAACGAAGTTCCGTTACGACATAAACGATATCATAATCCTGAAAAAGATCCCTAGGAGCATTTGGGTTTGCCCGAGAGCCATTCATGTAAACGGCTAAAATTCGTTCATCCTCCTTGGCTGTGTTCAGAATCAAATCCATCATCTCTTGATTGGTGCGCATGGAATTCATCCTTTCAGAAATTCCGCAGAGGCATAGGCCAAAAGCGTGGTCAGATGTGTGTAATAATATAATACACCTTGTTGCAGTCGTTGTGAAGTCGCCGCTATGTTCCCTGCAGTACCGGCTATTTTACCCGTGGTCAGAATTCTAGAAAAGGCTTTATCAATCACCGGTTTTACCTCTGGGTGAGAAGCTTCTCCTGGATGACCCAAAGATTGAGATAAGTCTGAAGGACCGATGAACAAGACATCGATACCTGGCACAGCGGCGATCTGCTCAATGTTCGTAACGGCCTGCTTTTCTTCGATTTGCACACAAACCAGTAAATCTTGGTTCGCTTGTCGTACATAATCAGCCATGGTCCGGTTAAAACCATAGCCTGCTGCACGGGTGCCTACTGCAATGCTACGATTTCCTTGGGGTGGAAATTTAACGGCATTGACAATGGCGCGCGCCTCTTCGGCAGTATTAACATGAGGTGCTTGAATTCCTTTAGCACCTCTGTCGAGATATTGTCCAATCAGTTCAGGTTCGCTTTTATGAGGGCGAACGATAGGGGTAATCCCATTGGCTTCGGCGGCGATAATCATTGCTTCCACAGTTTCCAAATTCAAAGAACCATGTTCGCAATCCAGCAAAACCCAATCGAAGCCCAATTGTCCGGCCATTTCTACCAATTGTATGGAAGGAATCATCATTGAAAGACCTAGAGCAGGCTTTCCGGCCAGTAATTTTTCCTTCGTTTTGTTAGCCACAAAATCATTCCTCTCCTCGTTGGTTACAAAATCTATTCGATTTGTTTCACGAAGATTCCTTGATTTTGGCAAATAAAAAAGGCTGTAGCTTTTGTTTAAGCCACAGCCCAGGGATGTAATTAGTGATAATCAGGTGTTCTAGTTTGCCAAAGCAATCATCGTACGCAAGATACGGAAGGCTTCCATGAAGGTTGCACCGGTGCAACGCAAGGTGACACCATCGATGCGTTCCGAACCGGGGCAACGGGAGGCGTTATCGGCTAGGCCACTGTTATGAGTAACCATAACAATTTCTACGGGACGGCCGGGGATAAAAGGTTTCACCGTTGGGATTTTAGCATACGCCTTTTTCGCACCTTCTTCGATGAGAGCACAAGCTTTCTCCAACGGGAGGTGTAATGCAGAATAGCGAGTGATGGCTTGCTTAACAGTTACCGTTTCAATGTCGGGTAATGTTTTCTTAATATCCGCACATATGGTTTGGTCTCCGCTTAGGAATATGACAGGAAGATTCAAATCCCCAGCAATAGCGGCATTGATTACAGCTTCGCTAGCGGCAACACCGTTAATGCGGATTTCTGAAACAGTACCACCTGAAATGGTGTGACTCAAAATACCCTGATCACCGTTTTTGGCATGATATCCCACAAAAGCTACGGCATCGAAACCAAATTGAATTCCTTCCATCATGGAAAGGTGCTTGGGAGAACCGCTGAGCAAACGAACATCGGGATGCAATTCTTCAATTAAAATGTTTCGCATGGAACCATGGCTATCGTTGACAATAACTTCTGTAGCACCGGCGGCAAAAAAGCCACGTGCAGCGGCATTGACTTCTTTGGTCATTTGCAAACGAGCGCGTTGATACTCTACACCACCAGTAGGACCACAATGGTCTCCGTGGACAACACCGGTGATTCCTTCAATGTCGGCTGAAATAAAGATTTTCATAAGGGGACCTCCTTGTAATTTTAGATTTATGAATTCGCTAATGCAATCATGGAGTGCAACGATTGGAATGCTTCTAAGAAATTCTTTGCTGAGCAACGTACGGTTCGCCCATCTACTCGCACACTACCCGGGCAACGGGAGGCGTTGTCGGCTAAACCACTGTTAAAGCACACTAAATCAATGGTTACTGGGGTTTGAGGTTTGTAGACTTCACAATTTTTTAGGTTCTTTAAAGCTTTCGTTGCTCCGGCTTCTATCAGGTGACAAGCCTTGACTACCGGAAGATGTAAGGCGGAAGTGCGGGTAATGGCTTCTTTGACCGTAACCGTTTCAATATTAGGCAGCGTTTTCTTGATATCGGCACAAATGGTTTGATCTCCACTTAAGAAAATAACCGGAACACCAAACTCTCCGGCAATGGCGGCATTGATTTCAGCTTCACTGGCAGCCTTACCATTGATTTTAATCGCTGTGGCCGTAGCACTGGAAATGGTATGACTCAAAATACCTCGATCACCGTTCTTAGCATGGAACCCGACAAAAGCAACTGCATCAAAGTCCTTGCTGATACCCTGCATCATCATCAAAGCCTTAGGAGTGCCACTGATCATCTGTACTCGCGGGTCAAGTTCTTCGATTAAGAGATTCTTCATTAAACCATGGCTGTCGTTGACCACAACTTCGGTAGCTCCGGCTGTAAAGAAACCACGAGCAGCCGCATTGACTTCTTTGGTCATCTGTAAACGCGCTCGCTGATATTCTCCAGCTCCGGCGGGCATGACTTGGTCGCTGTGAACCACACCGGTTACGCCCTCGATATCGGCAGAAATATAGATTCGCACTAGTATCACTCTCTTTCTATCTTTGGTAAAATCTCTTTGCATAATTCCACGAAGAAGGGAAAAGTCCTGCCGATGATGAAGTAAGCCGAAGAAATATGAGGGGGATACTATGAAAAAAGTTATTATTTATACCGATGGAGCGTGTTCGGGAAATCCCGGTCCCGGTGGCTGGGGTGCGGTGCTCCTATACAATGAAATACGAAAAGAGATTTCTGGAGGAGAAACGCCTTCCACGAATAATCGCATGGAAATCATGGCAGCGATTGCAGCATTGGAAAGCTTGAAAGAGCCCTGTGAAGCGGAGATTTATAGTGATTCTGCTTATCTAGTCAACGCTTTCAAGCAAGGCTGGTTAGAGAATTGGCAGAAAAACGGCTGGAAGACCAGTAAAAAACAGCCGGTAGAGAATCAGGATTTATGGAAGCGGCTTTTGTTGCAGACTCGAAAGCACCAAGTGACATGGCATAAAGTGAAAGGGCATGCTGAAAATAAAGAGAACAATCGCTGTGATGAGTTGGCCAGAGCAGCTATTGCCAATTTGGGGGTGCTTTCGTGATTGTGACCGCTGCGATTATTCGAAATTTATGTGGTGAGATTCTTATTTGTCAAAGGCCAGAGAGTAAAGTATGCCCGCTTTTGTGGGAATTTCCTGGAGGAAAATTGGAAGCAGGTGAAACCTTGAAGGAGTGCTTAAAGAGGGAATGCCAAGAGGAGTTGGGAATCGTCATTGAAGTGGGTGAAGAAGTCGGGGTCACCGAGTATACTTACCCTACCTTTAGCGTGGAAATTCATTTTTTTGATGCGACAATCCTTAAGGGGGAACCAATTGCTTCTGAACATCAACAAATCCTATTCGTCGCTCCGGAGCAATTGGGGGAGTTCGTGTTTTGTCCCGCGGACCAGGATATTGTAGAAAAACTGAAGAAGTAATTACAGACAGAACTGTTTCTTGGGGACGGTTCTGTCTGTATTAAATTTTACAGAAAAGCGGTAAAAAGCAGGAAATTACGTTTTAATTGGATAAATGTAATATCGAAAAAAGTCACAGAGTTTCACTTTAAAGGAGACGATTCATATGTTCAGAAAAGTGATCCGATTGCTTGCTTGGGGTTTTTTAAGTACGACTTTCTTGTTGTGTTCCCAATTCGTTTTTGCCGGTGATGACCCGATTTCTTTGACATTATCTCAAGGAATTGTGGAACAAAATAAGGTGAACGTCTCTGGGACCTTTACCGGTTCACTCAGTGGCAGGCAATTACTTCTGGCAGTCTATGATATCGATGGTAAAATGACAGAGATTGTGACCGTTGCTCCAAACGGAGAAACGGGGCAGTGGAGCCATGAACTGAATGCACCAACTGAAATATCGGGGTTAAAGGCGTTTTTGTTGGATACGAATGTGAAGCCTGTGATTGAATCTCAAGGGTTGCACCGAAGTGCCATGGTACTGAAAATTGGTTCTGCCGGAACCTATTCAGGATATTACGAAGAAATACAAGTTTTACCTACCGTTACAGGAGAGATAGTATTCGATAATATGCAGGTTCGCGGAAATGTAACAGTAGCAGCAGCTCAAAAAGTAATCATAAAAGGTAATTCTGTTATATCTGGTACACTGATATTGCAGAAGGCCAGTGGCTCACCAACAGAGGTGGTGCTACTGGGGAATAGCAATGTGAATCAGCTTGAGAATACAGGTGCAGCCGGAGCTGTCTTCATGAGTTTAACAACGAACGAAACAAATTTACTCACCGTATCAACACAAGAAAACTTACAACTTATTAATACCTCAGTAGGTAATCTAACCTTAGAAGCGGGTCAAGCACAGCAAATAAAATTAGGGTTAAGTTCCGGAGAGATTGAACAAATTCTTGTGAAAGCCAGATCCGGTGCAACACCTGCCGGAGCAACGTTGTCCGTACAGGTTGAGGGTTATACTGACCCGGTTACCCAACTTCAAACCGAAATGACTGCTCAGAACCTATTGAGTAGTGATGTTTTTCATATTGATGGTGAAGTCGTCAATAACATGACTTCCGAGATTCCTGTGACGTTACAAGGAATTACTCAATGGGGTGTCTTGAATGCTTCTGCGCCACTCACCGCAGACAGCGCAGCAGTAATCCAATCTCTAACCTCTACATCAAATGTTGAAATCAGAGGTATCTTAAACTATGGAAAAGCGGTCAAACTAACCGATAAAGAAGCGCCCGATTTCACCTTACTGGGGAGTGGCACCAGTACGTTAACCGGAATCATAGATGTTTTAACCCTCGGGGGTACCGTTACTGGAGTGTTAACTGAAGATAATGGAACTGCGTATTCGGTAGGCTCAGTTATTTTGCAATCGGAAGCTATGGTGAATCCATCTGCTTTAGAGTTTAACCTACTCAATATACCGGATTGGAGTCCGTCGTTCTCGGCGATGCCCGGAGGTTCCATTGGTGGATTAACCACTCTTGGAAGTGGACAAATTGGCTCTGTGTTGCTGATGCAAGGAATCGATGCTCCTCCACCTCCAATAGTTTTTGGAAGTGGGCAGCAAGTAGGGTCGTTGCAATTTGGTAACGGAAGTTCAGCAGAGGTTACTTTTGGTAGCGGAAGCACGTTAGGAAGTCTTATCAACCAGTCGCCAGTGCCTTCTACCTTAAGTTTTCCCCCGGGAAACCCGCCAAGCCAAGTGATTGGGCAGTATGCCGATACCAACCAAGACCGCCGAATTGTTGTGCGGATTGGCGATGAGGAGCAGGTAATCGAGAGAAACACCAATATTGCTCCAATTTCACTTAAGATAAAAACGGGTCCCGAACGATTTGGATGGGTGGGAGAGCACTCGGAGCAATTCTTAAGGCAAATGACTGTTGAGTTGCAATACCAATTGCTCAACTCTAGTACCGGAGCAGCATTGGATACGATTACCAATACCTTGCATGTTAATTCCAATGAATTTTCGGTTACTCCCTCGATTTTAACCCAAACAGGTTCTCAAACCATAGAGATTAAGCATATCACAACTGGACTGACTGTTTCTGCAACCATAGCGGTGTTCGAAAATATGAATTCTGTGGTTCAAATGGGATTTACCTTGCAACCGCATGTCATTCGCAACCAATTTGGTATTGGCATGTTGGCGGGCGGAAAAATTTCTGGCATCTATGTTACTGGCCATACATTTGAAATGCCGTTATACGATGCTAATGGTACGAAATTGAGCATAATCAATTGCTCACCAGCAGTCTTCGATAGCAGGTTATCGGGTAGTCAGAGAATCACAGCTACTTACAATGGAGTTAGCGCGAGTGCTTATATAGATATAGGTAGTGCAAAAACCTGGGGAGTAGGCTTGAAGCAAAGTGCTCTAGATGAAGTTGGGTCATGGGAAGCAAGGAGCAATGATTATATTAACCCTGACAAGACCAATCTAACTCACTATATTCAAATTGCCCAGTCGTACATTGGTACCGCCACCTCGGAGCGAGATATTGTCTATGGATTAGATGTTTTTCGTATGCAAATACGAAGCTTAAAAACACAAGCAGAACGTACCTATGAAACCCTTAGAACGGCTAAACTTGCTGCGATTCAGCAAATCATGGATTATTGGCCTACAAAACCGGAAGGAGGAACCTATGGTCCTTTCGATTATTCCAGTGTGAGTCAGCGAGCCATAGAGAGTGTTCGCTTGAACTGGCGTTCCCAAGTGGAGTCTGCAGAAACATTAATTCAAATCGAGGGAACCACAGAGAATCCAGGTATGCTAGCACGAGCCAAAACAGCTATTGATAGCATTGCACGTAAAGGCGACGATTTAAATACCACATTAACTCGCTTTGGTGATGCTCCGATTCTATACTTGACGCGCTCCGAAGGAACCTCAGAAGCTCTTCAAACTGCTCTAGTACGGGATGCAATTTACCGTGAAATATTGCTTTTAGGTGGCGACCCTGCATGGAAAGTGCTGTGTACACGTAACAGTGATACCAGTTATTCTGTTCAGCTTGAAGGGGCGGAAAGTTCAATCAGTACTGCCAAAGCCTTCTCCATTCAGTGGAATGTTTGGGAAACAAGAGGCACGGTGATTTCAGAACTCTATGGGATGGTAAAAGCGGAGTATCCGAATTGGATGCTTGCTGTAGATATTCAAACCGCAACCATAAACACGTTGGTCGATGCAGTCAACATGACAGAGGCCGAAAAAGAAGCCTTTGCCTTCTTTGCATACCACGGTATAATTCACGGAACCGCACAAGTGGGAACCAAACTGCAAATGAGCCCAAACGAGTGGATGACACGTGGGCAGTATAAGTTACTACTGGAGAGGCTAACCGAACACTGGATGTTGAATGTTTCCACCGTCTTTGTGGATCCTGCGCTCGATAGGAATGCTTTGTTGGCTAGTGCTATGGTAGACGAGGTCTCTGCAACCAATACAATTTTTGTTGCAACGATTAAACCCTTGCTACGCTTGGTCACTTCATATGATGATCTCCCTGGTGCTCTCAACGATGCATCTGTTCAGACAATACTCTTGCAGGGGCAAATCGACTTATCGGCCAGAGAAGAGTCTCGCAAAAACATTATCGTGCAGAAAAATGCTCATTTGATCATTAATAACGGCTTCGGTCTAACCTTGAAAGAACAAGCGAAATTGGTATTACAAGGAAGTATTACTAACTTCGGTGAATTGCATTTGGACCCGGATACCCGAATGAAGATTATACCCGGAGCCACGTTGAATAATCAAGAGAATGCCCACATCGTCAATTTTGGAACCATTATCATAAATGAAATCAATAATCCTTTGGATAATCCTTATCGTATAGAATATCATTTTCTTGCGGATCGCATGGAGATTCTTTTAGGTTTGTATCAACGATTCCGTGAAGGGTATGGTTTTAACACTCCTACTGCAGATGATCTGAGCGGATACACAACGAAGTATATCGATTGGTATGAAATTCAATCAGAAGATCCAAATGACATTCGTGAAGAGGCAATGGCTTGGATTCTCTTCAACGAAGTTTATAGTGGACGTCAAGTGTCTCTGGAAAGCAATGACTTCGTGATTGAACCCTCTGCTCGCCTAAATCGTGCTGAAGTAGCAACGTTGCTCTATGAATTAGCGCAAAAGCTACCTGCTCCTTTGACGCCGATTATGAATCAACCTACATTTAGTGACATCAATTCAACCGATGGATATTATGTAGCGGTTACTGAATTGGCTAAAGCAGGTGTCTTTACTGGCAATTCAGAAGGCAAGTTTAACTCAGGGTATAATATCGAAACCACAAGATACTCCTGGGGTAGCGAGTTGGAAGAGTTGCTCAACCGCTTGGTAGCGGCTGCTGGTTATTCAGATTCGAGTATTTCTGTCATTCGCATTGTACCCGGTGAAAACCCGGTCTACATGAATAAGAATTTTGTGAACGAAGTTTCTGTTTACAGTTTGGATGACCCTGGTTTCACCGACAATCAGGGTGGGGAAGTCCGATTTATCAACTGCAAGTTCAGCAACCACTTGAAGATCAATTTGGTCGACATCAGCTATATGGTGATCTTTGATAACGTCGTTCTCCACAACAATGAAATCTATACCACGACTCCAGATTCCTCTCAAATGTTTACCTGGGGATATACTACAGAGAATATGATGCCCGATTCCTACAACCGAGACATCCGGGTTTCTCTTAACGGTATTCCATCGGGTACCACGGTGTTATCAGATGTCAATACCGAAGTAACCATGAATGCGGTGGGTACGTTCTTCCTCAATGGAGCACAAGTTCAGAGTACAGGAAGTGTTCTAGAGGGGCAAAGCTTAAGCGCATTGCTTTGGAAAGAATGCGAAGCACAACATGCACCGGATTACAGCGGAGATCACAGCGACTGTGTCAAAGACCCCTCTGCGAATCCATCGGTTCCGGCAGACAAGTATCGTGTTTTAGAGCTGAGAGGCAATGTTTCTGCAGTGACCTTACCTAATCCCGATCCTACGAATGCCCTGGTGAATTTCGGTCGTGTAGTGATGAATGACGATTGCCCGGAAAACATTCGTCTCAACTTTGGCACCTACGATACCATTCCATCCATTTTCCGGATTAATGGTGGAAGACAAAATATATTGATTCTTACCGGTTCACTTACTGGAAACTTGGAAGTGGTCGGTCATACGGACCTGCGTGAATTAACTGTCAGCGGAATCATCGATATCGGAACTTGGTGGGAAGACACGGCTGTGAACATCGGGAATCATTCAGTGCGTTTACTTGGACGTGGCGATAGAGCGATAGCGCTTACGGCAGATAATGCTGCAACGGTTTTAGTGCCCGAAAGCAGTCAACCCTTTACCATTAATTATCTGTCTGATACCAATCGCGGATTCCAAATCGGGTTGCCGCATGTCTATGGCAACCAAGGGGATTGTGGAGTTTACATAGGTACAGAAAACACAGCAGATTACGATTTTGTGGTTTCGCAAGGAACATGGAATGAAGTTACACAGCAAATGGAGTATACCATGGTTGCGATGGATGAGTTCGCGTTCGTAGGCGAGAATAAAACCCACTTAACTCCTGTGAATCAAAGCGAGGTAACCGATTACAATCAGTTGAAACTGAGCACCACCTGGAGAAATGGCGAGAAAACCATTACGGTTATTTTGGAGCAAATCCCCATTAAGGTGAATTATCTTGACCGAAGAACCTTTGCTATGAATCTCTACGGCGAGTTCCGAAATGTCTACGGATTAGCTGATGCAACAGCACAAGAGATGGAACAGATGTCGATCACCTATTCCGATTGGGGTGGTTTATCCGTAGAAGAAAAAACGGCCATGGCCTTTATGCTCAAGCATCAGCTTTTACCAGAAATCATCGAAGGCGATTTAAAGTACGTCAAGCTACAAGAGCAGGTTAGCAGAGGTCAAACAGCACAGACTCTGGTAGCTTTGGTGAATGTTCTACAGCTAGTAGGAACATACCCGAATGGATTAGATTTGAACGTGGCTCCGAACACCAATTTCAGTGATTTGCCCACGGGAGATCTTGGCACTGCAATTCTGAAGTTAGCAAAAGCAGGTGTCTTTTCACCCGATGATGCTGGATTCCGGCCGAGTGAAATTCTCAATGACCGAGATTTGCGAGACTGGATTTGGCGCTTACAACAGAACTTAGGGCCTGCTCCTTCCTTGGAAAACTCTTTTGAAGTTTTCTATGGCCAAGAAGTTCGTGTAGAAAACAAAATATTCAATCAAGCTGTGACAATTTTTAGTGATCGAGAATTTGATATTAGCAAGGGTCCTTGGTCACCCGAGAACCAAGGTGGGGAGATTCGCTTTATCAACTGCACTTTCAATGAGGGATTGACCTTGCAGTTAGGTGAAGTAGGGTATCAGGTCGGTTTTGAAAATGTCCAACTAAAAGATCAAGAATTGAACGTTGCACAGCACCCGACCCTTAGCCCAAACCTTTATCTTCCTGAAATTCAGGTTCGAGTCTATGGGGTTCCCTCTGGTACAATCATTAATAATACAGTCAATGTAAGTGTCTCCAGCAACCAAGTTGGGTATTTCGTGCTCAATGGAATTCGAGTAGACTCCGCCACGATCAGTACTCAAGAGCCCCCACAAGATTGGTCGTATCAAGCTGGAATTACGAGGGAGTGCAACGCTTGGCACGCGCCTAATCAGATTTATGATCATAATGATTGTAAACAAGACCCCAATGATCCCAATTCTCCTCCGGCTCTGCAGTTCAATATGATTGAATTCAACGGTCAAATTGCTTCTGTAACCCCTTTAATTGACCAAACATCAAAGTATAGTGGCATTGCAAAGTATCAGGTTCGAGACATCAAAACTCAGGTACCGGTGGAGCTTCACATTCAACAAATTCAACCTGCCATAGGTCAGTTATTTCTTCAAGCCGATACCTCTGCTTGGAGTGCTTGGAATGTCATTGGTTCTGCAGCTTGTGATACCGAAGTCACCGGGCCGGCAGACTTAACTCAATTCGTAAGTCAAGGTATGATATTCCTGAACAACTGGTATCCGGAAGATGGTCAAGAATCTCAAATCCTCACCGCTGGGCAAACCGTAGTATTGACAGGAGATAACAACAAGGGTATTCGTATTGCTGCCGAGAATGGAGCAAGAATCTATAATACTGGAAACTTCATGATGTCCTTGTTCAGTAGCATTCTCGAGCAAGAATACGATATCAATAATTATCATGTTTTCGGCGATGAAGGAAATTACGCTGTCTACTTTGATTCTTTGTTGCCAGCTTCCTCTGGGACATACACCATAACTTTGGAGAAGCCGGTTCGTTCTGAAGCAGGAGATATCACGGGCTGGATAGCAATTCCCCATACTATGGAACATTTCAGTTTGGATGAAAAAACTCACTTAAACCCAGTTAATCCACAAGACATAGAAGATCCTTGGGAAGTTCGCATGACGGTGGAATGGGTCAGCGGAAATGAAACCATTACAGTAATTTACGAATTCTTGCCGTATCAACAACCCATCGCCAATCGAGCCGATGTGGCGAAAGCCATCTTGTTTACTTATACGGAAATGGTTGAAAGAGGAAGAATCAGCGAATATGGATTGCAGTTACCAACATTTGAAGAGAAAACTCAATATGCTGCACTCTTCACAGATTGGCAGGAGATGATTCAAGACGCCGATACAGAAGACAGCATGGCTTTGGTCTTGAAGAATCAGCTCATGAACCCCATCGATCAGCTAGCAAAACCTTGGCAAAGTGTGACTCGCTTGGATTTGATTCAAGTGCTCTATGGTTTAGCACAAAAAATCGAAGCCACTCTTCAGAAAACACTGGTTCCAACAAATCCCAATGCTTTCTATGAAGATGTTGATCAAAGTCATCCGGATTACGTTGCTATTATGTATTTGCTGCAGCGTGGTATTTTACCGAATGATTGGAATCGGCTTGAACCGAATAATGAAGTGATTCAAGGGGACCTTGGGGATTGGAATCGCAGACTTCAAGAGGCTTTTGGCAAACTGGAGAGCAGCCGAACAGAGATCATACTCTTTGGAAATGATCTGACCATTGCTAACAGAATCTTCACAGAACCGATTACGATCAGTACCACGATGACGAAGAACGTAGAACAGCCGCTTAGTAACCGAGAAGAGAACTGGGCTGGACGTTTAGAGTTGCCACAATGCGAATTCTTACAGGGATTGACCATTATCTTGAATGAAGTACCTTTTGAAGTTTCCATGATGGGTAGTCCGGTGACTGGTGTTGTTGAAGTGCAAGCAACCAGCAATGGACTAGATTGGAAGTTTGACCCCGACTGGGTATTGAACCTGTCTGGGGTGGCTTCTAATACAGTGGTCATGTGTGAAGGGAATGTATCGGTGACTTCGGGTGAGCCGAATGGTCGGTTCAACTTACAGGGGAATCTCGTAATTGGGAACGATACTCTACAACAAGATGAATTCTTTGGGGCAAACTTGAGCTGGATCTGTGATGACTTTGAGAAACACGGAGATACAAATAACCATAGTTCTTGTGACCCCATGCTACAGCATCAAATGTTGGGAATCCACGGATTGGTCAAAGAAGTGCAAGCAGGTATTCAAGTGCCGCAAAACATGAAGTATGTTCAAACCTTCGAATTGTGGAAAACAAACCAAGATGTAGCATTGAAATTCCCGACAGATACACCGTACCCGTTTGATACCAACTTAGCTTTAACCTTAGGTGGCTGGTCAGAAACCACCGCGTTCTTAAGAGTTAGCGGATTGGTCGGCAACCATGTGAATATTTGGGGACAGGTTGACGTTTCGAACCTGCAAGTGAATGCACCCTTCGAAATGCGTGTTCTGACTTACAGACCCGGAGCGAATGTTGTTATCGGTACAAAGGAAATTGTATTAGCAGGTTTCGAAGGTTCAGAAGTCACCCTCCATGCGGGCCAAGGCACTGTTATCGACGCTAGAACGGCGGGAAACCACATTGCCATTTCCCTAAAAGACATGGCCGGTTCCAACATACCTTATGATGTCAGCAGGGTAGATTGGAACAAAACTCCCGAAAATGAGTGGGTGATTATTACTGATTCTGTGGATGAAAGTATAATCTATACCCTTTATGAGATTGAACTCGATAACAGCTTGACCCCCCTCCAGATTGAAAGGTTTGCTATTACGAAAGAGGGAGAAACAATACCCAGTTTGACTGCATTGGTTCCATCAAATCCTCTGGACGCTGATAATGATTCTGTACAAGTGAACATTCAGAAGAGTGGTATTTCGGTTATATATTATCCTTTCTTGGATACAACTCCACCTGTACAGGGAGAAGCCGTCTCAACTTATGCAGAGTTGCAAGCCGCAGCGGCAACGTCAGATGAGAGAGATATCATCATAACTCAAAATATGACGGTGCCAGATAGGGGCTCACAATCATGGTCTATTGAAGTATATCGAACCGTAGTGATACCTGAGGGCGTAACCCTTACTTTAGCATCTGGTTCCCAAATGGCCTATGGTATGATTGAGAACAAAGGGAGCATTGTTGTGCAAGGGACCTCGGAGAGTCTTAGGGGTGGTTACTTACAAGGCGGTACTATTACAGATGGAAGTCTAGTTTCCGGAGGAGGTTCAGCTTCTGTCAGCGTAGATGAACTCGGCTTACGCGAAGCTCTTAAGTTTAATCTAGCAACCGTGGATATTTCTGTTGATAAAGCCATGGTTTTGAATGGATCATTGGATTTAGCTCGTACGGCTCAACAACCTCCCAGAAGAATCTTCCTTTTTTCTTCCGTTACAGCGCTTCAAGATAACACAGCTTTAATTCTATATCAAGGAGATCTTCTGAAGAACGAAATCATAGCTGGACATAATTTCTACGAGATGGATGGATTATCAACGATTCCAAACATTTATTGGGTTGTTGATTCGTTCCGCGTTTTCCATTGGCATACTGCGGAAGCTCGTTGGATTGCTGACATGCCCGAGCTTCCAGATAATTCACCTGAGCCATAACCTAACATCTTTTTCGTCTAACGAAGGAAATCGTCCCTGTTGTACAGAAATTATGTACAGCAGGGATTTTCTTATCCCTAAATCGAAAGGAGTCGATTCTATGAACAAACGACCAATCACTATTGATGATTTACTGGCCATGAAGTTTCCGGGCGACAGTCAACTTTCTCCCGATGGTCAGCATATTGTATTTGTTCACACCGTGATGGATGTGGAAAAAAACGGCTACAAGAGCACTTTGTGGATAATGGACAAAACGGAAGAAGGATGGAGCGAAGCGCGTCCCTTTACGAATCATCAGATTACAGACAAACTGATCCGCGATACCGCTCCCCGCTGGAGTTCTTGCGGTAAAGGGATCTATTTCATGAGCAACCGCAGCGGCAAAGCCCAGTTATGGGTGATTGCGCTGAGTGGTGGCGAAGCAAAACAAGTGACCACTTGGGAAGAAGGCTTGGCAGGCTTGACCTGGAACCCGGCCAATTCGAATGAAGTAGCATTCTCCTCTTGCGTGCCCGGTACTAAACCGGAACAAAAGAATAAAGACATGCGCGTCATCACTAAAATTCGCTACAAATTCAACGGCATGGGCTTCTTAGATCCCCGTCCCAAACATTTATTTGTCATGAATCTTAAAACCGGCGAATTCAAGCAAGTAACCGATGGTAAATTCAGCGAGTCCTCACCTGCATGGAGCCCCTGCGGCAAAACCTTGGCTTTCGTTAGCTCTCGTCTAGAAAATGATGATATCAACGAAATCAACAACATTTGGACGGTCGACATCGCTAGTGGTGAAATTAAAGCGGTTACTAACAATGAAGGCACCGCTCATAGTCCATCCTTCTCTCCCGATGGCAAGTGGATCGCCTACCTAGGTCACGAAAAAGGCCAAGGGAAAAATGGCGTCAACACCAGTATTTTAGTGCGTCCGGTAAGTGGGGGTCCAGCCAAGAACTTGACCGAACCGTTTGATTACACGGTTGGCAACAATTGTGGTGGCGATGCCAGAGCAGACGGCGGTAGTGGCGCTTTCCAATGGTTAGGCGACAGCTCCGGTGTGTATTCCTTAATTACCGTAGCTGGCGAAACCAATATTTACCGCTTTGATTTGGCCAGTGGTGCTCAGTCCATGGTTACGACCGGTAAACATGGCATTACCAGCTTTAGCGCGGTTGAAGGCTTAACCAAAGATGGTGAAATGCCGGTTTCCTATGTCCTCGACTGTTCCATGAATGCCAGCAACGTTTATTACAAAGCTCCGGAAATGGAAAAAGGTGTTCGTCTGACCAATCTCAATCGAGACATGTTGAATGAAGTCTATGTTGCTCCCATGGAACCCATTTCCACAGTCAGCCGCGATGAGGAAGAAGTCCATGGTTGGTTGCTACGGCCAATCAACTTTGATACAAACAAGAAGTATCCCATGGTTTTAGAAATCCACGGCGGCCCTTACGGAGCGTCGGGGTATAGTTTTGTTCATGAATACCAGTTGCTAGCAGCAGCTGGATATGCAGTATTATGTAGCAACCCACGCGGTTCCGCAACCTACGGTGAGAAACACGCCTTAGGCGTAATCGGGGACTGGGGTGGCGGTGATTATGCCGATCTTATGGCCATTACCGACCAAGCGATTAAAGAAAATGCCTGGATCGATGAAAGTCGCTTAGGTGTTACCGGTGGATCTTATGGCGGCTACATGACCAACTGGATGGTCACCCAAACCAATCGTTTCAAAGCTGCCGTAACCTTGCGTTCCATTTCCAATATTTATACCAAATACGGTGTATCCGATATCGGTTGGGTTGGCAACAAGTCTGGTATGGGCGGAGTTGATCTTTGGGACGAAGGTGGCGAAGACTTTATTATGAGTCGTAGCCCCATCCGTTATGCTCCTAAGGTCAAAACCCCCTTACTCTTTATCCATTCCGAAGAAGATCATCGTTGCACCATGGAACAAGCCGAGCAATTCTATGTAGCCCTCATGCGGCTGGGCAACAAGTGTGAATTTGTTCGATTTGCCGGAGAAAATCATGAATTGTCTCGCAGCGGCAAACCCATGAATAGAGCGGACCGCTTGCGTCAAATCATGCGCTGGTTCGAAACATACCTCTAAAATGAATTTATAAAAAAAGCTGTCCAACCAAACGGTTGGACAGCTTTTTTATGTATCGATTATTTACGCATCGGTAAGACTTCTAACCAGTAGCCATCGGGATCTTCAATGAAATAAATTCCCATACCCGGGTTTTCGTAGCAGATGACACCCATTTCGGTGTGAAGCTTGTGAGCGGCTTCAAAGTCGTCTACCACAAAAGCAATGTGAGATTCATTATCCCCTAATTCGTAGGGACCTTCTTTGTCGCGCAACCAAGTGATTTCAAAGGTATAGGTTCCTGAACCATCGGTTAAATGGCAGATTCGGTAACTACCGTCTTTGGCGGTGCGGTCGCGATGAATGCTCAGACCCAAGGCTTTTGCATAAAAGTCTAAGCTGCGTTGCATATCAGTGACGTTAATGTTGCTGTGGCTAAGTTTGAATTGCATAATAATCCTCCTTGTTATTCTTTAATTTCAATTGAATCGCCGGGGTTGGAAAGATAGGTGAGGATGCTATAGGGGGCTAAGTCTTCGCGGATCTTCTCTGTTAAGGGGAAGAATTGCCCGAAGTGCATGGGAATCAAGCGAGTAGGACGGGCTTGCTGCACGAACTGCAGAGCCCCTTTATGAATATCGGTTTTCATACGCGGGTCAATGGGGAAAAAGGCGACATCCAAGGGTAACGTGTGCAAAGTGATCACCCGTAATTCTCGTAAATAAGCTTCTTCCGCTTCGGTAATCTCGTGGGCTGTCGATTCTTCCTGCCAATGCCAATTGTTTAAATCACCGGCATGGAATATGGAAAGATTACCCTTCTTTAGATGATATGAAACCCCTTCGTCGGTGCTGCCATAGGCCGTCACGAAAAGATCCCCCAATTGGACGGTGTCACCGGGACGCATGAAATGTACCCCGGGGTGTATGACCTTTTTTTCTAAATCATAGCCAAAGACATAATCAATTTCCCGGTGTTGAGACCAGGTCAAAACAACCGGATTATAATGATCTCCATGTCCGTGCGTCGACAACACACTGACACGAGGGTATTTTAGAAAATCGTGGGGTCGTAATACCCCATCTCGAATACTGGAACCGGGCGTGTGTTTGAAGTAGTCGATGACCACAAAATGATCCGCCCATTCCAAGGCAAAAGCACTGTTATGTAGGTAGGTGATTTTCAAAGACGTTGCTCCTTTCGTTATCGTCAAGGCAAATATTGATATAGGGACACTGTTTGCAATGCTTGTTCACGTTTTTTTCATAATCAAGCAAGTGTTTTCCGGTTTCCATTTTTTCTGTTAGGCTTTGAGCTTTTATTTTTGCCTGTTCCAGAGCACTTGGAGCACAAGAGATTTCACAAAGGACATTGGCTCGAACCAGGGCTAATTGTGCGGAAACAACTGGCTTGTTCAATAGCTGTTCAACTGCTAGGGCATACCATTGTAACTGCAACGCATAATTCTCTGTGATTTCTGCAATTTTTGTTTGTGCTAAAAGCGGATCTTCTGGAACTCGGTTGGTTTTATAATCCAGAATGTGTAAATTTCCTTGGGTATCTTCACTCAACAGGTCAATGACTCCGTCAAGATAAACACCATCTACCAGGGGAGAAAGGAAAGTCCACTCGCGTTTTAGGTCTCGCGCCTTATCTAAAATTGCCCTATACTCCTGGTTCTCCATAAGCCGCTCCACCAATTCCAAAGCTTCGGGTCCCTGTGGCGTCATCTCTTGAAACATAGGTTCGGCTAATACTTGGTCTAGGATCTCCTTCGGATTTGATTCAGGAGTGCTCAATTCGCACAACCTGTGAACCAATGAACCAAAGAGCAGGGGATTTTGGTAAGTATTCTTATTTTCTTCGTTTGAAGCCAAATTACCTTCTTCCTCCATGCGGTCACTGTCAAGAGGAATCCTTTGTTGAGTGGTTTCAAAGACATCATCCTTTAGCCACAGCCGATAACGCAAATAGTAACTGCGAGGACAACGTTGAAAATTTAACAGACCCGTTGCAGAAACTCGAAGAGCTGGTCTGGCTTGCACTTTAATTTCTTCTTGCATGGGAGTCAAAGGTAGTTTTAAATTTTCTCCCGGAAAAGAAATAGGAGTAACGTGGCCGGCACTTTGATCAGATATTTCCTCCGGTATCTCCCAATTCGGGGGATCCTTAGCAAGTTCCGGAGCTTGCGCTGCTTGCATGGTCAGTCGGAAGGGTAAGTCATGAACGCGGATGATGGTCGGCGGTTCCTGTGAAGCCAGAGCCTGGTCATAAGCAGTTTCTTCGCGCAGCCATTCTTGTATCTGCGACCACCAACTGCCGCTATTTAAACGAGTATGGTTTCCCCCGCATAAGACCAAGTAATCGCGTGCACGAGTCATTGCTACATAAAGAATTCGTTGAGATTCTTCTCGTTCAGCTTCTAAAAGGGAATCTGCTACTAAAGCACCCCGCTTATTACCATTACGGAAGGTGAATCCCTGTTCTGCATTCCAAATCAAGTAATCAGAATTACGGTGATCTTGTTTGCGAATAAGATCCGGTAAGAATAAAACCGGGAACTCTAATCCTTTGGCAGCGTGAATGGTCATGATGCGGACGGCGTCTTGCCCTTCGGTGAACAACGTAAGTTCCGCTTCACTTTCTTCTTCTGCCAACTGGTGGAAATAGTAAAGGCATTCATGAATCCCGTAATAATTTTGCCCGGAAGCTTGTTCGGCAAGGCTAATAAACTTGCTCAAATTCGTCCATGCTTGTTCCCCCATGGGTTGGGCTGCATAATAAGTTTCCAAACGACAATCGCGAATCATTTGTCTGAGTAGATTTGGCACATCGAGGAAGGCTTGTAATTTTTGCCACTGCTGTAAACGGTGGATAGCGTGTTGCCAAGGCTCGAGAATTTCTTTGGGGCCGAACCAATCATAGGTCAACCAACTTATTCTATGATTCCGACAGTGCAAAGCATGTTCAGCCAACGCTTTTAGCGGAATGCCATGATGCGCCGCTGTTAACCAAGCCCAATTGGCATAGTCATCCCCTGCATTGGCCACAGCAGCCAAACCGTGCAGCAAATCTTGGATTTCTTGACGTTGATAAAAAGCTCGATTTCCCACAACCAAATAGGGAATGCCCAGCTGTTTTAATGCGTTTTCATAAAGGGGTAGATCGCTACGGCTGCGAAAGAGCATGGCGACATCACCATAGCGTACTGGACGAGGTTGTTCTACTCCTTCAGCATCTTGTTCGTACACCAACATTTCTTTGCGTTCTACCATGGTTTGGATCCGTGTAGCAATCGCTTCCGCTTCAAAATTACGGAAGAGCTCACCGCTGGCTTCCAAGGTGATCAGCAATTCCAATTGAGGAATGTCAGGGTCGGCAGGGCGAGCAGCTTGCATCGGCTCATAATCGGCCAACTTGTTTTGAAAGTATTGATTAACGAGCTGGATAATCTGAGCACCACTACGATAATTGGTTTCCAGGTTTTTCTGGGATTCAAACTCGGTGCCATGTAAGGCTTTACCGATATTCTCACTCATATCTCGGAATAAGCGAACCACAGCCCCGCGAAATCCATAGATGGATTGTTTCACGTCTCCAGCTACAAACAGACTTTGCTGAAGGCTGCTCTCGTTGAGCAGGGAAATCAGCTTATATTGAGCATAGTTGGTATCTTGAAATTCGTCGATTAGAAAGGCATGGTAGCGTTTGCGCAATTGTTGAACCACCTGCGGGTTTTCCTGAAGCAAGGTCAAGGTCCGATGTTCTAAATCGGTAAAATCAAGACAATGCTGTTTGTTCTTTTCCTGTATGAATCGTTCTTGTATCGTTTGTAGAAGTTGTAGAGCAGAAGGATAATAACGTTGCAACCAGTCTTCCCATATCTGGTTGATCAACGCTCCCAAACGGCAAGTTGTTAAGGCGTCACTCAGAAGCTGACCGTTTTTGCTGAGCTTTTCTCCTTCTTTGGGTTCATATTGTTCGCAAATCGTTCCTACTTCGTGCAACCATGTTTCTTGAGCCTCCATGGGTAGGGCGTTAAACCATGGGCCGGACGCATTCGATACCTTATCATAAAGAGTCTGCCAATCGTTAATCGCCGTTGTTCCCCGCTTATCGAATACCAAGGTTGTTTGGCAGAACTCCTGAGCTGCTTGTTCAAAATCATGCCAGAGTTGGTTGGAATCGTACTTTTCTTTGCCTAATTCGGCAATGATTTGTGTAATAGGCACGCCTTTGTTGTTTATTTGTTGTAAAAAACTCTGTAAGGTCTCAACGGCTTGACTCACTGATTTCTTGCGCAAGAGGATCGATAGAAAAGGGTTGCCTTGATCCAAGGCCGTTTCTAAAGATTGAAGGATGACTTCCCGTAGCAAAGAACGGCTTTCCCATTCTTCCATGATCTGAAAATGCGGATCTACTTCTGCTTCCAAGGGGAATTGACGCAGAATACCACTACAAAAGCCATGGATTGTAGTGATGGTTGCGGAAGGTAGTAACAAAATCCACTGCTGTAACTGGGATGATTGCTCAGAAGTCTTTGCGTCTTGAAGCCTTTTCAATAGTTCTTGACCAATGCGCTCCCGCATTTCACCGGCAGCTTTATTGGTAAAGGTGATGGCTACAATCTGATCCAAACCTAATCCGCTTTGGAGCAGTTGCAAATATCGATGAACCAAAACCCGAGTTTTCCCGGCACCAGCTCCGGCGGTGAGAACCAAAGACTGTTGAGTCTTTTCAACGGCATATCGTTGATTCGCGGAAAAAGTACTCAAGGTTTCATCTCCCTTCGGCATAAAGAGGCATAGGGACAGCGGTCACAGGCATCGTCCTTGGGATCTTTAGGAAAGTACCCTCTGCTGATCATGGTATCGATATTGCGCAAAATCCGTAAGGCATCTTCTTTCAATTCCGGCCAATTCTGAGGTTTGACCGTTTCAACCAATTCGGCCATTCCTTCCCCTTGTCCGGGAAAGTAATAGGCAGCGGAATGCATTTCCCCATGATTCTGCTTCTCCCAGGCCAATCCATAACAAGGCAGCTGTAAATCATTTAAAGGTTCTTTTTTCAGGGCTTTGTAACGAGCAGGACTTCCGGTTTTATAATCATACAAGTAATACTGGTTCTGCTCTCCTTGTAAGAAGTCAATTCGGTCGATTTTACCTTGTATAGGGTAGCAGTTCTCATCCAACTGGACGAGAGTATCATGCCCAAACTTCCATTCACTATAGAGAGGGATAGCATTGCGCTCCTGATACAGTCCTGCTTCTTCTTCCAGCCAAGTTTCGAATCGACGCTGATATCGCAAGCGTTCAGTCTGCCAAAGCTTTGGTGAGAGTTCCAGAAGTTCAGGTTGAATCCAGAACTGGTCCATAACCTGAGGGATCATCGCTTTACAAGCTTCAAGATCGGGTGGATTGGTCTCATAGAGGGGCTCCTTCCAGGCTTTGACCAAGGCTTCCAAAATACGATGCATGAGGGTACCGCGATCCAATGGGGTTAAGTCCGTTTCTACGCTTTGAGGTTGCTCCAAGCGCAGAATGTAGGTCAGAAAATAGGCATAGGGACAACTCTGATACTGATTATAAGCCGAGGGAGACTGCAGTATTTTTTTAGGTAAGAACGTTTTATCCACGATCAGGGGAGGCTCGGGTGCCGGCGGCTCAGATGCATGCGCAAGAGTTATTTGTTTCAAAGACTCTGCCGACAACGTATGCTCCTCTTTGATGCGAAATAAAGAAGAGTCTGTTTCTTGCACAGAGATTTTGCTCGAAAAGTAGATTTGAAGCAGAAGTAAGAAAGGAGAAGAGGTTAGACCCTGACCTTTAAAGTCTCGACGACTGTAGGAAAGAATCCATTGTTTCTCTGCCATTTCCAAACAACTGCGAAAGAGAGCTTCTTCTTCAGCCGCCCGATCTTCCGGAGTTGGAATGCTATATCCTGCTTGAGAGAGGATTTTTAAGGAGTCGGCATCTAACATCCAATCGTTACCACCAGGAGCTGGAAACACACCATCGTTGAGGCCTAAGACGGCCACTCCATGAAAGTGTTGACCACGCATACGTAAAGGAGTTCCTATGCGCACACCGGTTGGCTGACCATAGGGAATCGGAAGCTGTACAGAGGCCAACAAGGCTGATAGTTCTTGAACATAATCGGGAAAGGCCCATTTTTCATCGAGGTGAACTACACTTGATGCGATTTCTAATTGCCGTAAGGCTTTATCAAGCTCCTGCCAGGCGGCTTGATTCTGCTTTTCCAAAAGAAGGAGCTCTTCCTGTGGGAGGTCGATTTTCCGAAGTTTTATAATGTTTTCATGGAAACCTCGGACAGAGAACAGTGTCATTAGAGCTTCTCTGAACTCACTTGGAGTTGCCTTTTCTGGGATTGAATTCAGATCATTTTGCCATTCCAGAAGAAGTGTTTCCGCATCGTGGAAAAACTGTTCTGAATATCGTTTCTTAGGCCGAGGATCTTCATCATCTTCAGGCCAGGCAAGCAGATTGTGATTCCGTTCTGCTGCGCGTTTAAAGCGGTTGAACCATGTAGTCCAATCCCCCTCTAATCCTTCTGCAGGCCAAAGGGAAGCCAACTCTGCCGCAAGAGTTGCATTTCGATTCATCAAAGGGGCACGTAACAGGTTTTTTAGAGAAAACCGATGGGGTGAGGCAGCAACACGAAGAATCATATGAACCGCTTGGATTAAGGGTTGCTGTGTTAAGGGGGTACGTAAAACCATGCTATAGGGAATTTGAGCTTTCTCAAGCTCTTCGCGCAGGATTGGGAAATATGGAGTTTCCGAGCGCGCCAGAATTGCCCAAGCATAAGGAGGGATTCCTTGCACGAGTGATTGCTTGACTCGTACCAAGACCTCTTGAATCTCTCGTCGCATATCGAACGCGCAAAGAACTTGAACGTTGTTTGGTTGAAATGCTTCCCACCCGCGGGGCGCGGTAGTTTCAATTTCACAATCGGGAATGCGAGAACAAAGCCATGCAAAAAAGCGCTTCTCCAAAGGCCGACTAAAGTAAAAATGAAAAGCGCGCAAGCCTTTCAGGGTTGTTAGCGGCTCGGGTAGAGGTTGATCTTTATCCAGATTGAAAATCCATTGGTAGACATCACTGAGCTCATAAAGCTTATGGGTTTGTTTATACAACTGATATTCGCTATACAAAAGGGTTAAATCGTGAAATCGTGGGGAGGTGCTCATTGCTGCAATACGATTTAAGACATCACTAACAATCCCGTTTTCCATGTAGATCTGAAGCATGTTTTTTAACGATACCACCATACCGTGTTCTTGTTCTTTCGTGAGCAAAAGCCATTGTAAGTGGCCATCTTTATTGAGGCGTTGGAGAATATCGCTGAGGATTAATTCTTGTTCCCGCGCAACTAAGGGCCGTTTGCCCTGGGTGAATTCTTTGCCCAAAGAAGAAACCAGCTGGTCTAAGGTGAGAATAAACCGAGGTCTCTTTAAATGCGTATATTCCGCGAGCATTTGTAAATCTGCAGTAGGATAAATCAAACCGAAATCCTGGTACAAAAAAACCACCCCTTTTCATAGTTTATTATTCAACAAAAGAGGTCCTCTTCCCTTGAAAGAAGTTTCGTGTTGTGTTATATTTAACGTTATGAACTGTGCTACATCTAGAATATAAAGGGGGCGTTTTCTTTGGTCAAGGCAGGATTTGACCTCGATCTTTACATTGAAAAACAGTCAAAAGAAATCAAGGCCAGAATCGACAAATTTGGTGGCAAACTGTACTTGGAGTTTGGTGGTAAGCTCTTTGATGATTATCATGCATCCAGAGTCTTGCCGGGCTTTAAACCGGACAGCAAATTGCGTATGCTGCAATCCATTAGCGACCAAGTAGAAATCATTATTGTCATTAAGGCCGGCGATATTGAAGATAATAAAATGCGAAGCGATCTTGGAATCACGTATGATGCCGATGTTCTACGACTCATCGATGCGTTTCGTGGAATAGGATTATATGTGGGTAGCGTTGTCATCAGTCAGTTTTCCGGTCAAGCTTCTGCTCGACGATTCCGCAGACAGTTACAGCGACAAGGCGTGCCGGTTTTCTTGCATTATCCCATAGAAAATTATCCCCTGAATGTTTCCGTTATTGTCAGCGATAATGGGTTTGGTAAGAATGAATATATTGAAACCAGCCGCCCTCTGGTTGTTGTTACTGCACCAGGTCCGGGCAGCGGTAAAATGGCAACCTGTTTATCTCAATTGTATCATGAGCACAAACGAGGCAGTGTGGCTGGGTATGCTAAATTCGAAACCTTTCCCATATGGAATTTACCCCTAAAACATCCAATCAACTTAGCGTATGAAGCTGCTACAGTGAATCTCAATGATGTGAATATGATTGACCCCTATCATTTGGAAGCGTATGGAATTACCACCGTCAATTACAATCGCGATGTCGAGGTCTTCCCGGTTCTGCGCACCATGTTTGAGCGAATTAGCGGCGAATGTCCGTATCAATCCCCCACCGATATGGGTGTGAACATGGCAGGTTATGGAATTGCCGATGATAAGGCGGTAAGTCAAGCAGCCAAAGATGAAATCGTGCGGCGTTATTATGATACGTTGGGAATGAGACGCAAAGGGTTCTGGCCAGAAGAAGCGGTACATAAATTAGAATTACTTATGAATCAAGCCGGAATCACAATCGAAGATCGACCTGTCGTGCAAGCTGCTTTAAAGCGTAGTAAAGACACCCAGAATCAACCTGCGATGGCGATTCAATTAGCCAATGGTCAGATTATCACGGGTAAAACTTCGGATTTGTTAGGGGCTTCCTCGGCAGCACTACTCAATGCAGTAAAAACCTTGGGAGAAATCAACAAGGAAGTGAAGCTGATTGAACCCGAAGTGATACTGCCAATTCAAACCATGAAGACTGAAATCATGGGCAATCAAAACCCACGATTACACACAGATGAAGTGTTGATTGCGTTATCTATTAGCGCAGTGAGCAGTGAAGTAGCAAAAACTGCGATGAGCTGTTTGCCTCAACTACGGGATTGTGAAGCACACTCTACGGTATTATTGTCGCAGGTCGATGAATCGGTTTTCCGCCGTCTGGGGATTCACCTTACCTGTGAACCCAATTACGGCAGTAATAAACTTTATCAGAAATAAAAAGCAACCGGAAACTCTTAGATGAAAAGAGTTTCCGGTTGCTTCTATAATATGCTATGCTTGTGCTTGGTGCACTTGGGGTTTGTCAAATTTGTTGAAAGCGCGGTAGTAAAAAACACTGGCCAAGAAATATAACACACAGGTGAAATAATAAGGCGAAGTGTTTCCCCAAGCATCCATCATCAAACCTCCTAAAATTTGACTGACACTTCGGGCGATGGAGTTCCCCATGTTGATTGTGGAACTGGCCGTTGCGCGCATGTCGCTGGGGACGATTTCCATGGCAAAGGAGGTGGCTATAGGAGAGGACATATTCATTAAAGCAGTCCGGAACCAGTATAGCAAGGCTACAATCCATAACCCCGGAGCAAAGGAGATTGAAAGAAGTGCCGGTATTGATAACATTTGGGTAATCAATACCGATTTGATACGCCCGAATGCTTTGACCAACCAGGGACTCATCAGCACTGCAATTGTCAACACAACACGAGAACCCATGGTAATAGTGCTAATTTCACCGGCAGAGGCACCCAAGGAATCACTCAAAAAAACATTAAAGAAGGGAATCGTCATCCCGGCACCTGCGCCAATCAGGAATTGATAAAAAGCCAAGTTGCGCAGATTGGCATCTTTGACGATTGAAGTTAAATCCGAAGCAACACTGTGCCTTTTAGAGGGTTTGAAGTTGGTCTCGGAAATCATAGAAATGGGAATTGCAGAGATGAGAAGGAAGATAATCGAGAAAGCAAGAGCCATTCTTAATTGAGCCACCTCGACAAACTCCAACCAGCCAAAGCTCTGAGCAGCGAAAGCTAATAATAATGGAAACAATCCGGCTAACCCGGATCCCAGAACCGAGGCAACCGTTTGTAAGGCCTGATTGACCGAGAAGAGATGAATACGTTCATCCGGAGTACTATTTTCCATAAGAAAAGGATTTTGCACAACCTGCTTAAAGGTAGAACCAACGCCCTTGGCAAAGCTGACCCCCAATAATAGCATGGGGTTTAAGATTGCGACTTCACCAATAGCGGCTAAGGTTGTTAAGGCAATCGCCCATAATACCGATTTCTTACGTCCAACTCGGTCGGCAACAACACCAATTGGTATGGCAGCAATCGCTGCTGCTAAGGTGCCCATGGCCATGTAGGTGCCGATATAGGATTTACTGAAACCCATCTTTAAGAAGTAAACATTCAATATGGTAGAGCTTACTCCCAAACAGATTTGGGTCGACGCATGACTTAACAAAAACAATTTGGCATTACGGCTAAAAGAGCGGATCCTTGCAAAATAACCGGTTCCGTCATCAAACCGTCCCTGCTGAGGGTTTATTTGAGACATAAAAAAAGACCTCCGTATTCTTGCACTATAAGTATAGAGTTCATTCGATAATCGAAAGAAAAACCCTTCTTTATACGCCACTTATTCAGCAAACAACACCAGCCTTTTCATGCCGACACGATTTTCTTAAAACATACTGCTGTGTACCCTTGCCAAAAGCAAAGATATACGGTATACTAAACTTCGCTGCATATACGGAGCTGTGGTGTAGCGGCCTAACATGCCTGCCTGTCACGCAGGAGACCGAGGGTTCAAATCCCTTCAGCTCCGCCAATAAATAAACAGCACTTTTACCAAAATTGGTAAAGGTGCTGTTTGTTTTTTTCTCGAATAGTAGCATTCATGAGAGGCAAAAAAAAATTTAGATTTAGTAAGGAATGGGTGGAGAGCTTGGAACAAACATTTGGAGCAGAGCAACACAAGTTAAAGTTGACCTCCTATATCTTGAAATATCCTAGAGATTTTGTGTTGCAAGCATTGGGTGGAATCGTCTATAACACCGTGATCATCTTTGGGGCAATTTTCCTTGGAAGAGCAATCGATGCCGCCGGTCTTGTCTATGAGGGCAAAGCGCCGGTCTCTTTCTTTTACCTTCAGCTGGGAATGTTCTTTGGCGTAACCGTAATTTTTCAAATGGCTCGCTACTTTAAGCGCTTTTATATGCGCATGTTGGTTAACAAAATGAATTGTGATATTCGAGCAGAGTTATTGGATACGCTATTTTCTTATCCGCTCAATCGATTATCCAAGGAAAAAACCGGTGACATCATGAGTAGAATGATCGGAGATGTCGATGCCGTTGGGGCTTCGGTGCAAACCACGATTACCGAAATGTGGGATACCGCTCTACTTATGCTCTCTTATTTTGTTGCATGCATGTGGTATAGCCCTAGATTAACCTTGCTGGCGTCCATCCCAATTCCAATCGCTCTTTTTTTAGCGGAAGCGATGCGACATCGGTTATATAACCTCTCTTTGCAATCACGCAAAGCATCCTCGGCAATTAACGTACATTTACAACATAACGTAACCGGAATCATGTTGCAAAGACTTTTCGGCTTAGAAAAAGCGGGCAGAGAGCGGTTTGAACTGCTTTTGCAAAATCAATATCAATGGCAAGTGAAGTATGGTATCTTGCAAAGCGGTGTCGTTCCCTTTTATACGCTGATTGCTAATATTGGGGTCGTTTTAGTACTGGGATTTGGTGGGGATTACGTTGTTTCGGGGGCTTGGACCATTGGAACCTTTACCGCGTATTTGACAATGTTCATTGCCATGGCAACTCGCACTAACATGGCAGCTCGTGTAATGAATACGTGGCATGGCGCGAAAGCTTCTTGGGATCGAATTTGCGAGAAATTAGCAGAGAAGAACGAAAATTCAAGTCAAGCCCAAGGCAAAATCATCATTAATGAACAGGGGATTACGGTAAAAAATTTGAGCTTTACCTATCCTTTTTCCAAAGAGCAAGCGGTCAAAGACGTTTCCTTCACAGCAGAAAAGGGGCAAATTATAGGCATAACCGGTGCGGTGGGTTCTGGGAAAAGCGCACTCGCTGCAGCACTTTCGGGACTCTATGAAAACAATCGTAATCCACGGATTGCTTATATGGATAGTGCACACTTTGTTTTCTCTGACGATGTATCCTTCAATATTCAGCTTGGTAATGAGAACGACACAATTGAAGAAGCAACAAGGATTAGTGAATTGACGGAAGATCTTACTCAATTTGAACAGGGTCTGAAAACGAAACTGATGGAGCGAGGAGTTCGCGTATCGGGGGGACAACGTCAACGCATTGCTTTAGCTCGTGCTTGGGCGACAAATTGCCCGATACTGATTCTCGATGATCCTTTTTCTGCCATTGATATCTCCATGGAACAAAAGATCATGGAAAATTTGCGTAAGAACCTAGGGGATAAAATCATTTTGTTGTTTTCGCATCGGCTGATAACGTTTACCCAGACGGACCAAATTATACTGCTTCAAAATGGAAGCATTGCAGAAATGGGGACCCATGAAGAGCTTCTTACACTAAATGGCACCTACAAGAGTATTTATTCGGCTCAGGTGTTTTTAGGAGGTGGCGAAAGTGGAAAATAACCTCATTTTGCATTCGGTGACCACAGTCTTACGAAAACGAATTTTTCTATTGTCTCTCTTGCTGTTAGCCATAATCGCCTCCATGGCTCTACAACTTACACCGGCCTTTTTAATACGCCGCATCATTGATCAACATTTTGCTACCGGGCAGCTCAGTGGAGTTTGGCCGTTAGCGGCTTTGTACCTTCTCATAACCTCCGGAGCGAATGTGGTGGAGTTCTTGAAAGTAGCATTTACTACGTTGATCGGCCAAAGCATTTTAAAAGATTTACGTGCGAAGATGGCGAAGCGACTGACGGAGTTGCCCATCAATTATTTCCTCTCAACGCCTACCGGAGATATTATGAGCCGCTTGACCACCGATGTTGATGCAATTAACAGTTTGTTTTCGGCAGGAATCATCAACGTTTTTACCAATCTCTTCAAAATCGGGGGCTTATTGGTTTCGCTTTATATCATGGCACCACACTTAATCTGGTTAGAGATTATCGTAATACCGGTGTTTTACTTTGCCTCGAACTTTTTTAGGAAGAGGATTTTTGTTCTGCAAAAAACAGTACGGTTGCGGATTTCGGCTCTTTACACGTTTATTCAAGAATGGATTTCTGGTATACGTACTGTGAAAGCATACTCTGCGGAGAAGGTTGGTAAGCAGAAGTTTCACGGCTTGCTTCTCGATTTACTAAATACCATCAATCGGATTTCGACCTACGACAGCTGGTTCCCCTGTGTCATGCAAATTTTAAGAGCCGGGGTGATTGTAGCTGCCTTGTGGTTGTGTGCCCCCAATGGCACGGTACTTTCACTTGGCTTAACAGTAGGTACCTTAGCAGCAGTGATTGACCTGATCGGAAAGTTATTTTCCCCTATTGAAGCACTTGCTACGGAATTTCAGACCATACAGCAATCCATGGCAGGCATTGCTCGAGTCAACGATTTTTTTGCCGTGCCCGTCGAAGTCCGTCAGTTTAAGGAGCAAAATCGTGATGAAAGCGGAATTGTTATTCACAATCTAAGTTTCGCATATGGAGAGAATCTTGTTTTAGACAAAATCCAACTTACCATTCAAAAAGGGGAAAAAGCTGTTTTTATTGGCAGAAGTGGGGCTGGTAAAACGACGCTAATGAACCTTGTCTCTGGAATCTATGCACCATTAAAAGGGAGCGTTCGAGTCTGTGGAGTCGATCCGTTCGTTTTGCCTCCTGAGCAACGACGTAGACTAATCGGGATTGTGCCACAAATGCCTCAAATATTTGACGGAACCATTGCTGAAAACATAACCTTAGGTGATGCGAGTATTAGCAAAGAACAGGTGGAGCAAGCGGCAAAAACTGTTGGTATCCATGATCAGATCATGCTTATGCCGAAAGCCTATGAAACAGTTATCGGGGAGGGAGCAGTAGGGTTGTCGAGTGGAGAAATCCAACTGTTGTCCATTGCCAGAGCCGTAGCTGCCGACCCCAAGGTTCTTTTATTAGACGAACCTACCAGTGGCATGGACACTCAAACGGAAGCCCGAATCTTTGCTGCCATTCGTGCAACGAGTGAAGGAAGAACGATTTTTTCAATCAGTCACCGGCTTAGCGGAATCATCGATGCCGATATTATCCACATTGTGGCGCAAAATGGAATCGTTGAAAGCGGAGCGCCTGAACAACTTGCAAAACAAAATGGCTGGTATGCCATGTATAGCCGTATTGACAAAGCCGGTTGGGATGTACGATAGATCACTGATGAACTAGGACACAAAAAGTGGATATGAAATCGTTGCAGTGTTGAAATTATAATACTTGAGACGGATTAAATTCTTATAACTGCACAGTTTAAAAGAGTTTTGGGATTACAATCCCAAAACTCTTGATTTATTTGTAGTTTTGGGATACAATAAAGGTGAATCACTGGAGGTGTGAAAAATGGCTATAGAACGAATTGAGAGAAAAGAGTACTTAGAAAAACTCATTGCTTTTCGAGATAAACAAGTGATTAAGATCATAACTGGTGTTCGCAGATGCGGTAAATCTACCTTAATGACAATGTATCAGGAGTATTTAATACAGCAGGGCGTTTCTGAGGAGCAACTTATTACCATAAACTTTGAAGATTTTGACTTTAACGAATTGAAAGATCCGGCTAAGCTCCATGCTTATGTTAAAGAGAGATTAGTTGAGGGTAAAATGACCTACGTGTTTTTTGACGAGATACAACACGTTATAGACTTTCCCAAAGTAGTAGATAGCCTTTATATTAAGAAAAATGTTGATCTATATTTGACCGGTTCAAGCTCATATATGCTTTCGAGCGAAATTGCAACGCTGATTTCAGGCCGTTACGTCGAAATCCCAATGATGCCCCTATCGTTTAAAGAGTATGTTTCTGCGTCAGGTAATATTTCAGAGTTGGCTAGAAAGTATTCGGAGTACCTTGAAACCGGCTCATT
Source organism: uncultured Eubacteriales bacterium (assembly GCA_964425745.1). Classification (GTDB taxonomy): domain Bacteria; phylum Bacillota; class JAAYKD01; order JAAYKD01; family JAAYKD01; genus CALCNS01. Next base: position 216,519 of record CAYRNW010000002.1, read on the forward strand.
TCCGTTTACGCTTGAATTAAAAGGTCAGCCCAAAGAAATCGATGACTATTTAACCGGGGTCTATAATACGATTGTGCTGAATGATATCATGGCAAGGAGGAAGATAGCAGATGCATTGATGCTCCAAAGTGTTGTGAGGTTTGTCTTTGATAATATCGGGAATCAACTCTCTACTAAGAGAATTGCAGATACCATGACCTCCGATGGCAGGAAAATCGATGTCAAAACGGTTGAAAAGTATATAGATGCGTTAATGGAGAGTTTTTTACTATACCAAGCAAACAGATATAATATCAAAGGGAAGCAGTATTTAAAGACTCTGGAGAAGTATTACGTCGTTGACATTGGCTTGAGAACGATGCTTTTAGGCTCTAGAGCCTACGATGCCGGACATATTTTAGAGAATATTGTTTATTTAGAACTCTTAAGGCGAGGGTATAAAGTCTATATTGGTAAGGTAGATGAACTTGAGGTCGATTTTGTAGCCATGGAGAAAGAGGGTATAACTTATTATCAAGTTGCTGCGTCGGTTCGCGACAAGAGAACTTTGGAAAGAGAACTTACCTCATTGCAAAAAATCAATGATCATTACCCCAAAATTATTCTTACCCTAGATGAAGATCCCGACGCAGATTATAATGGGATTCGGAGAATCAATGTACTAAGATGGTTAATGGGATTGACTAGTTAAACGAAGAAATCAAGAAAGAGGGATTTTTATGAAAACTGCGATCGTATATTACTCTCTTGAAGGGAACACCAAGTTTGTTGCAGAAAAAATGGCCGCCGAGCTGGGGGCTGACTTAATTCGATTGGTTCCAGTAAAGGAATACCCTACAGGGAACGTTAGTAAATATTTTTGGGGTGGAAAGAGCGCAGTATTTAGAGAGCATCCAAAACTTGAACCGTATCATTTTAAAACTGAGGAGTATGAGTCAGTGATTATAGGTTCCCCCATTTGGGCTAGCACCTATGCACCGCCCTTGAGAACCTTCTTAAGAGATCACTCCCTTCGAAACAAAAAGATTGCGATATTTGCTTGTTGCTCCGGAGGAACTGCCGATAAATATTTTGCTCAGGTTAAAGAAGAATCGAAAGCCACCGAAGTTAGGGCTACCGCTAGATTCGTGGATCCGCTTAAAAATGTGGGTGAAGAATTGGAAAGAGCAGTTAAAGATTTCTGTGATAAGTTGGGAAGAGTATAGATTTGGAATGGGAACGCAGTTGTTTCCTCCACATCGTTATGTTATAATGCTCACATCAAACCTTTGGAGGTACTGTATGCCAATAAACGCTTAATTTTCGAGAATAATAAGTTAACAACGCCAATTCCTTTGGCGTATTTCTTGTTGCTTTTGTAAAATGAGCGTTGGTGAGCATTTCGTATATATGCTTTATCACGTTTACTTCGTTTTGCGAAAGTGAACGTGATTTTTTATAATTGAATGTGAGGGTGATATTTATGTCTATGATACAAGTCGAGCAATTAAGCAAAGTTTATAGAGTTCACGAGAAGCCCGAGGTTTTTCGAAGTGCGTTAAAGGATCTCTTAAAACGTAAATATATAGATAAAACCGCGGTGGATGATTTAAGTTTCAATGTAGAACAGGGGGAGATTGTTGGGCTTTTAGGAGAAAATGGAGCTGGTAAAACTACCACTCTTAAAATGTTAACGGGGATCCTTCACCCTACATCAGGCATCGTTACAGTAGCCGGATTTCGGCCGACGGATCGAAAAAAAGAATTCTTGAAGCAGATTAGTTTTGTCATGGGTAATAAGAGTGACATCAACTGGGATCTACCTGCTATTGATACGTTTCGTTATCAGCAGCTTATTTATGATGTCAAAGAAGAACAGTTTCAAAAAAACGTAGATCATTTAGCGGAGCTACTAGATGTGAAGCATCTTCTAAGAACTCAAATTAGGCGCCTGTCATTAGGCGAGCGTATGAAAATGGAGCTGATCAACAACTTTCTTTATACGCCGAATTTGGTTTTTTTAGATGAACCTACCCTGGGATTAGATCTGAGAAGCCAGATGGCCATACGCCAATTCCTAAAGGAATATCGCAGCATGTATCAGACAACGATGATCATTACCAGTCATTACATGGATGATATTGAAGAGACTTGTGACCGAGTGATTTTGCTGCAATCGGGTCACAAAACCTATGACGGGAGTCTCGTTGACCTAAAAAGGCCCGACCTGCCCTTCAAGGAGAGCATTCTTTCTCTCATGAAATCGGGGGAAAGATCTGTATGAAGAAATACTTATATGGTTTTCAACTTTATTTTTTGAACTCCTTCCAGTATCGTTTCAATACAGTTATTAACCTTCTGTTCGGAAACCTCAGTTTATTGGTCACGCTACTATTTTGGTACTTGATTTATAATGGAGACCAAACGAAGATGCTCAATGGTTTTACTTTATCTGGAATCTTTACCTATTTTATTGTTTCCGGTCTGTTTCGTAGCTTTACATTGCAGGGTTCAGGATTTTACTATACAACTATGATCAAGAGCGGAGGCCTCGGACCAGTTTTGTTGAAACCGTACCATTTAGAATGGTCGGTCTATGTTCAACAATTGGCCGCCAATATCACAGGTATCCTTCCGCAAGTTTGTTTCATCCTGGTAGCGTTACCATTCATTGCCGGTTTTTTGACATGGCAAGTGACTGTCTCGAATCTACTGTTCGTTTTTCTGTTCATTGTGGTTGCCAGTATTACCAGTCATTTGCTTTGGTCGATTTTTGGATTTATGGCATTCTGGATCGAGGAAGCTACAGCGGTGATGTGGTCGTTGGCAGTCCTATTGAACATGGCCATGGGGATGTTCATTCCTCTTGATTTTTTTCCAAAAGGGTGGCTTGCAGTTTTAGAAAGATTGCCTTTTTCCGCCTGGGGATACCTGCCTAGTAAAATCTATTTGGGTATTATTCCTTTGCAAAAACAATTGCAATTATTGCTTGTGCATCTGGGTTGGATCGTAATTCTGCTAGCCTTGCATCGATTAGTCTGGAAAGCTGGCCTTAAACGTTTTTCCTCGGTGGGGGGTTAGATTATGAAATATTTGAAGTTGTTTTATACTCAGTGCAAACTGTCAATCATGTCAGCGACTATGTATCGCGCGAACTTTTGGCTAATGCTGATTCAAAGTATCATCAATTCTCTTATGACACTTCTTTCAGTGGAGTTTATATATGGGAGTGTTGACAGCATAGCCGGCTGGAGCAAAGATGAAATGATTGTGTTGATTTGTACATCTCTTATTGTGAACCAGCTGTATCGAGGGTCGATCCATTTTAATCAAAATCGATTTGTCAATGGAGTTGGGAGCGGTGGCTTTGATAAACTGCTGCTACGTCCGATTAATCTTCTCTTTCAGGTGAATACTGGACCGATCCATATTTCCAGCTTGCTTTCAATTATCGCCCCAGTAATCGTTCTGCTAAGTCAATTATCAAAAATGAGTAGCCAAATTTCGGCTACCCAAGTGCTTCTATATCTTCTGTTCGTCATCAACGGTGTCGTTGTTTTGGCTTCGTTTATGCTGTTGCTGTACACTTTGGCTTTTGTCTTTATCAAGGTCGACGGGATCAATAATATGTATTACCTAATGATGGACATTGCCAGCAAGCCTCAAGAAATGTTTAGTAAGGAATTTTTGTACGGGTTTCTGTTCGTCATACCGGCAATACCGCTCGCTAATGCTCCTGCTTCGGTTTTACTAGGTAGGAGTAACGGTGTGCAATTAGCAATTTATTTAGGAATAGGATTGGTTTTTTTCTCGTTGTCGGCTTTGGCTATGAACAAGGGAAGAAGACAATATACCAGTGCAAGTAGTTAGAGAACCAAGACACCCCCTTCATCTGTAACCCAGATGAAGGGGGTGTAATTGTGCGCCCGGTGAGCGCACGTTCTAATGGGTGAAAGTCCCGAACCCACCCGGTAGCGGGAAGGGTATAGCCGAACACCAAGGGTGTCCATCGTGAGGTGGAATCTGAAGAAAGGTGAAGGCAAATCTCTGACCTGACGAACAGAAATTTCATTAGGCCGCAAATGAGGGTAAGACTCCAAGTCAAGTTGAAGCCCAATAGCTACACGGAATCATTTGAGGTAAATGAGGCAGGCAGA